>CAILQK010000223.1 GCA_903836265.1 uncultured Bacteroidota bacterium
ACGCTGCCCTGGTGCAGGTTCGCGGTGAAGTACATCGTCTCCGTCAGGTTCGTCACCTGACCGGTGGCCGCGTCGTACAGCTTGAAGCGCAGCAGTTCGCCCGCGCTGTTGGCGTACATCGTCAGGAAGAACAGGTGAATACCCATTTGTTCGATATAGAGAGACTTCGCAGAGCCGCGCAGTTCATTACCGGCGAACACACCCAGTTCGTGGCCTGCCAGCGTTGCATTCGCACCGCCGTCAGACAGCATGCCCACCAGCGTCATCGAAAACTCATACTGCGTCGGATCCACCGTCCAGAAGTTCGGCAGCTCGGGGCCGCGATCGTTCACCGTGGGGGCGAAGTTTACTGGTGGAGGGTATGTCAGCGTGCCGGGCAGACCAATTTTGAGCTGATATCCTCTTGGAGGTTCCAGGTATTGCAGCGAGCCCAACCAGCCGAAACCGGCAAGATACTGGGCAAACGCCGTTTGGCCCTTGATGATATCACCGTTCAGTGGCGTCAGGCTTGACAGTGCTGTAGAAACCGGAAGTGCATAGTTTGGCACATATCCAATCCAGTTCCAGCCCGCAGAAATCGGAATATTCACCGCAGCAGGATCCACCGGAGCGCCCGCCATGCGGACGGTATCCGCCATATCGGCCCGAAACTGGAACATGTGCGTGTTGTCCACGGCAGACAGCGAACCGAACCAGTTGCCGCCGAAGTACTCGGCAAAAGAGCCCTGCGCCTTCAGCAGGTCGTTCTCCGGATTGTCCAGCGACGACAGCGCCACATCCAGCGACGGATCCGGGTAGATCAGGTTGAACGATATCCAGTTCCAGCCCGCAGACAGCGGTACATCGCGGCGAATCAGGCTGTTGGTGTGCAATATTGTCGGACTGCTGATAGTGCCTATCACGTTATCAATCTCGAAGTTGAACGTCTCAATGAGGTCAACGTATCGCAGGCATCCCGACGCGTCCCATATCTCCAGCGAGATCGGCTTGCCATCGTCTTCCGGCTCGCCGAAGATTGTCATGAACACGCGATATTGCGTGCCCGCGGGCGGGAGCGTGGGCAGCAACTGCAGCTTCGCCAGTCCGCGCAGTTCGCCGTCAATGAACGCCGCGAGGATATCCTCCTCGTCGGTACTCAGCGTACCTTCGATATCGAGGCGGGCTGTCATGTTCATGGAACCGGAGTAAGATGACGGATCAAATACCCAGTCGGGTGATTCGCACATCACGCGGCAGAAAGTCGGCATGGGTTCGTTGCCGAGTGGCGTATTGGCATATATCGTATCGGAATAAGTGCCAAAACTGAGTGCACTCCCGAATACGAAAGTGATTGTTTCAGCAGCACCCGGGGCAATTACCCCGTTGGCAGGGCCCACGCGCACCCAGGAAGGGATATTTTCCAGCGAGTACGCCACTGCCTGACCGCCCGTGTTAACGAGCTGGCGTGTCACAGTTATTTCATCATCGGCATACTTGCCCACTTTGACAATACCTCCTGACCACAGTACCGGGTTTCGATCCACAAAAAACTCCCAGGACTTGTGCAGGAAAGTATTGCCGGCCAGATCCTGGATGTTGTCCACCTCCACGCGCAGAATTTTGTTCTCGATGAACTTGTTGGGCACATTGGGCACGATAACGATCTTGTCGCCGCTGCACGTGATGACAGCGTCAATCAGATTCCCTGTTTCGGTATCGTACAGACCCACATTATTATTATTGAAGAAATCGGCCTGGATGATCTGATCGCAGCGGATGGGCTCATTGAACATGATACTGATCTCGTCACCGCCACTCAACACCCCATCGGCGGGTTCAGGTGTGCCGACGATTTCCGGGGCGGTACGCTCGATTTTACCCTTCACCACTTTGGAAATACCAGGGTTTTGTGCGCCGAAACACTGGGAAACCGTACGGATTTCGTACAGACCATCCTGCAGTCCCTGTGTATTCCACGGAACGATCGTGAATACAGGTCCGAGGTCAGCTTTCTGAATTTCGGCGATATTGATCCAGGCGCCGTCGCCCTGAGAGCGGCGGTACTGAACGCGCATCAGTTCCAGGTCAGAGTCATTGACATCATACTGGGCAACCGTGATATTCAGCGTATTACCACCGGAAGGCAATAAAACCCAGTCCTGCAGCGGGAAAGTAGTTTCCACCATACTGCATGGTTCGAGGAAATAGACGTCGAATTCCAGCTCCTCGTTGAAACCGGCAGGAGGATCAATGCCAAGCGCATCGGCGCGTTCCACTTCGCAGTCGGAGAAATAACCGACCAGCAAGTTTTCATACGTGAAGGCGACAGGGCCGCGTGCTACCGTCATCGTTACTTCAATACTTTGACCGAAAGGAACGCCCACATTCAGGGTGGGTTGTCCGTTGAAACGGATAACTGCCCCATCAGGGTTGTTTTCCTGCAGACCTTCGAGGGAGTAGAATTTGGTTTCTTCCGACTGGCTGGTATTGCCCAGATACAATTTGAACACCGCTACATCATTCATGGGCACATTGACCGCTACCTGCTTGTCTGCGGCGAGGTCAACGCCCTGACGCGGCTGTGTATTGGGCTCATGCGGGCACTGCGACTGGCCACTCACCAGATCGAATACGGGGGTACCGTAGGCCTTGTCCTTCTTGACATTGATTGTGAAATTGTCGCCAATGTCATCGTCAGACAATGAGAAACCGACCGTTCTGGATTGTGTTTGCGTATTGGTAATACTTTCATTTTGGGTTGTTGTGAATCCTAATGTGATACCGGCACCCAGACCGATACCATTCACTTCCACACCATACTCCTGCGCGAAAGAAGTACTGAATTCTACCTCCCACTCATTAGTAACTGATTTGGTGACATCAGTGCTTTCGGACTCCTCGTAAACTATTCCTGCATCGAATGACAGATTTTTGGAAAAGACCGCTTCACTTTTCAGTTTGTTATTCAGATCAATAATTCCCTGCCAGCGGTCGGCGCTCTTTTGGTCTCCAATAGTGATCAAATTCGGGATTACTACATTTTTAATCTGATATTCAGAATAAATAAACGTGGTAGCAAACCCATTGGGGAACACATAAAGGCCCTTGTTGAGATAGTAGCTGCAGTCCGCTGTATCCCAGAGCAACTCATCGGTAATACCGAAAATATAGTTGATAGCGCCACCCATATACACATCGCCGCCCATCCGGCTGCCTACAATCAGATCGTTATCGCCCGTAGAAATCACCTGATTGGTGGTAATACAGGTCTCTGACTCATTGGTAGTCAGGTTGGTGTAGCTGGTGGACGTGGACAGCGTGAAGTCAGCAGTGGTCTCGATTTCCAGTTCCACTTCGGCGCCCAGGCCGATGCTGGTAGTCAGATCGGCGCCAAGAGAAAGAGAGACCTCCGCATCCAGTGACCCTCCGTAAGACGCCGAGTAAGACCATGACTGGCAGGTAGTTTCTCCCTTCTCCATAAATGCGGTACTCGCATCTCCGGGCGGATCACGCAGGATAAGCGTAGGAATTGACGGTGAAGTGGATGCAAAAGTACTCTGCCGAGGGCGTTTTCCGAGTACCACCGTATTCTGGGCAGCCGTGGCGAGTTCATCATGCGCCTCAGCTGTTACCTGCAGGGTTTTCAGGTATGGGCTTACAATATTGGGGCCACCGGCTTTGAACTTGTATTTGAACTGCCCGCCCGTCATCAGGGTGTCGAATTGCGACAAATCAGCGATACCGTTGTTGATTTTCAGCATGGCAGTATCGAGGTAACAGCGTCCACCGTCGTACGATTCATAAACCTTGATCGTCACCTGTTCCGTGCTGGTCTGATTAAGCATGGGCATTCCACAATCGTTCGTTGTGAGAGGCGACATTTCCACCTCAGGCGGTGCCAGATAAATGAAGTCAACCGTATCATTCTGCGTTCTCAGATCAACCGTATAGCCACCCTTATTCTGAAAATAGGTATAAATCACCGGATTGGAATGCTCAACCACGGCCACGGTAAGTGAATCAGGTGGCAAACCTTCGAACTTGAACTTACCATTCGGGTTCTCCAGCTGAAGCACTTTCTCATAGCAACCGTTTAATGTGGCCACTTTTACCTTTACAATGGCCCCTCCGGGAATAATGGACTTGCGGCAGGTTTCGTTACCTGCCAGTTGCCCCTCGATCGTGCGTTTCGTCTGATTTCTGAACAGGATACCGGAAACGGGCGTTGACAAACTTTCCAGGTCCCAGAAGGCCGGATAGAAATTATGGTCTTCGTACCTGGGCGACAGCCGTACGCTGGCGCCGGGTTCAAAGTCAACCGAAAATTTGCCGTCTTCATCCGTGTAGATCTGCGGCACATTTGATTTCCCGTTCACAAGGATTTCCACCTTTTTCTGGAAACAGTTGGTATTTTCAAACCGTACATAACCACTCACCGGGATAGTACTCTGATCGGTAAAGTCCACCTGATCGGTGCTGGTATTGCTCGGATTCAGGCTCACCAGACGTGCGGCAGGTGTGAACTCATGCGGCAGAATACCGGTAATTGCTGCCACAGTACTCCAAAGAGCGCCCTGAACAATTCCCGTACCAGTCAGTTCGGTACCCATATCCTTCAGCGACTCTCCGGCACCTTCATTCAGGTTGAAATAAACCCGCAGGGCGGGGTTGGATTCACTGGTTCCGATATTGGCATACGTCTGGATATCAGGCAAGGAGAGTAAACCCCTGAAAAAAGCCACTTCGTCAATCAGACCGGTGAAGTATTCCGTATGACCGGCACCATTGGCACGGGCGCCCAATTTCCAGGCACCTTCAATCTCTGCCCAGCCTGTTGAAGAGAACGATTTTTCAGCAAGGAGATTTCCATCGAGATACGACGTGGCATACACGGTACTTCCATTCCGCAAAAATGTGAGTGCCAGGTGATGAAAGCCCATACTCAACGTACCGAGTGGTTCTGCAGTTCCATTTATCACGAGCTCGAGTACACCTGAGTTGAGACACAACATGAAAGGACTTCCACTTCCATCATGCTGGCTCAGAATCACCTGTTTTCCACTGAAGTCAAATGCTTTGAACGTGACCGTAACTGAGGCCGTATCGGTCAGTTTGAAGTTGGTCAGGTCGGCATAATTCTCATTGGCTGCGTTGAATTCCAGCGACTGGTTGAAGTAGAAGTTCTTGTAAGCCTTTGCTGTGAAAGTGCCGCCGGCGCCGTAGTTGACGCCCTCAATTTTATAGAAACCGGTTTCATCGGTAATCCCTGCATTTACCACAGCAGGTTTATCGCTCGTCCAGGCAGCACCACAATAGTACAACTTGTTCTTGTTGACGGAAATATTAAATGCCTTGCTGCCCACACCTTCGTCAAATTTCCAGTACGACACCAGTCCGGGTGTTTCTGCACTGGCCGTCTGGTTCATCAGCATTTGCAGTTCTGTTTGCGGAAGCTGACGATTGAAGAAACGGAGTTCGTCAAGTTTGCCATTATACCGCGCATTGTCATCGCTGTTCTGACCCAGAAACAGCGGAACCGTGCCGCGTTCGATAGTGGTGACGGCTGTTTCAATGAGTTCGCCATCCACGTACAAAAGCACGGAAGAGCCGTTATATGAAGCAGCAACATAATGCCATTCATCAGCTGTTGCAGCAGGGAACAGATAATCAAGTGTGGTTGATTGCCCGGATCCCTTGCCGATACCGAAACGAACCCCTTTGCCCGACGCGGCAGGCAGGGTATGCAGCCACCAGTTTTGAGATGATACACTGCCGAAATCGAAAATAGCTGCTCCATCATTGCCATCATCGAGTTTTACCCAGCATGAAACAGTAAACTGCTCCGTGGGGTAAACCGCGCTGTATTCGGCAAATGCCATACCGTTGCCATCAAAACTGACAGCGGCGCCGAAAGTGGGTTCCAGTTTGACAACAGCACCCGATACCGGATTGCTGCTGAATGTTTTAACCTGGCCAGTGATGCTGCCATTCGGATTCAGAAAACCTAAAGATCCTCCCCTGAATCCTTCGCCGAAGGAATTCACACCGGACACCTCATAGGTATAAAACTTGCCGGCCAACACGTTGAAATCAATGAACGAGAAGGTTTCGCCGTCCACAGTGGCAAGCAAGGCGCCATTTCTGTAAATTTTATAGGAATTCGCAGCGGGCGAGAGCGGATCGGGCGTCCAGTCAAGCTGTATCCTGTCTTCCAGATCGCCTTCGCTGGCTATTACAACAGGTGCAGCCGGTGGCAACTGCAATACAGACCAAAAGCCGGTACCCACAGTATAATCCACATTGAGCGTCGCTCCGACTATAGCCTGACCAGCAGTCATGTTTACCCGGAGCTGATCCGAGTTGTATGCTCCAGTGGTACCGCCATAACTGAAAAAAGCCTGACCAGTCAGGTAGTCATCATCGGTATAGGTACTGCAGTTCGGACTGTTCTGCGCCAGTAATATACCATGACCGCACAGTGCCAGCAGCACCGTGTATAAGAGAATGTGTATTCTTTTCACAGGTAAACTTCATTTTCAGATGAAATAAATCGGAAATAACTGTACGCAAGCTCAACGTTTCGAGCTGCTGGCTTCCAGAAGTGCTTCCAGTTTGGCCAAACGTCCGTTCATTATTTCATTTGTACGCTGCATCTCACCGAGAACACGGTTCAACTCGGCTGTCCCGGTTTCATTGGCACGCTTCAGTTCGGCATTCTCTGCCCGGAGCTGCTCCAGTTGGCGAGCCAGCTCCTGTGTGGCAGAAACGTTCAGCGTATGAATTTTATCATAGTCCACCTGGCGGAAATCATTTACCTCTTTGCCATATACAAATACTTTACTGGCATCATTGAAGGCAGAATTCCAGTCTTTTACCGTAAATGAAGAATCTTCTGTTCCGATTACCTCGTATTCCTTCTGATCTCCACCGTCCTGAAAAATACGCACATGGTCGCCGGTTGACAAGCTGTGCCCGGCCGACATACTGAAGGTGGCTGCATCGCCGTTAACCCGCACAGCAACAGGTTTGGCAAAAATATCGGGAATCGAACTGATTTGCCTGTTAACAGCTTCGGGATACACTTCTTCCACCTGCTGGGCTATAAAGCCTTTCACCACTCCGGGACCTTTGTCGAGAGAATCAATGTGGCGGTAATCCGTTACTTTGAGTTGCATCAGTTTCGCCAGATCGGCAATGCCAGAACTTGGCCTCAGGTCTTTCTTGATACGACGGTCGGATGCCGTGAGAAATGCCTCGGCCCTGATACGCTTTTCCGCCCAGATAGATATTTCCTGATTTGAACTTGAGCCTCCCAACCCGACTCCCCCCTGATCCAGGTAACGAACATTATTCGTAAAGTACTGTGAAATGTGGCTTGGTGCATATATAGCCTTGTTAAACTCCGTCCAGCCGTCGCCACGCAGTCTGATATGCTGGTCTGATCCCCTGTACAGTTTCAAATCAATATTGGCTGTAGATGACAGATCGCCACTGGAGAGGAACATATTGACAGCATTCAATACGCCACCCGAAGTAATGGCGTTAGCCGCATAAATTGAACTGGTAGCGTGTAACCTGTTGTTTACGATAAATCCATCCTCATCTGTATATGCGCGTATTTGTCCGCCCCCAACCAGGTGCACTCTGCTGCCAGAGAAGTAGAGTGCACCTGGCGCTGTAATATCAAAGTTCCCACTTGCGCCCATTTGGATTCCCGATAATAAATTACCACTCCTCATCCAGATCAGGGCGTTTTTGTCTCCGGGAGCCGTGACGAGTAGTTTGGCATTGTCGCTCCCCCCCGAAACAGTAAGAGCCGTATTCGGGTCAGGTGTAGCCGTACCTATCCCTACGGTACCTGATGAGGGAAATGTATTGCTTTGTCCGATCAGTGAAAGAGCATAAGGTGCACTGGTGAGCCTGAATCGCGGGCTCAATTCCTGGCCTCCATCAACCGACAAACCAACGTAATAAGGAACATTAAAAGCTGCATTGAGCGGATTAACCTCTCCGAGAATGGCGCTGTAAACGCCACCTACCACCTTGATGTTGTCCTGGGTTTCAGACCAGACGGGGCTTCCGCCTGTGGCAGCGGTGTATATCCTGAACGTCAGGCTGTATTTGCCGTCATCCACAGCTGTACCGGAAGAGTTGCGAATTGTTCCCTGCAT
>CAILQK010000224.1 GCA_903836265.1 uncultured Bacteroidota bacterium
AGACTCCCCACACTCTCACACCCACACTCTCACACCCACACTCTCACACCCACACTCTCACACCCACACTCTCACACCCACACTCTCACACCCACACACTCACACCTTCACACCGAATTGTCGGACCAACGGGATTCGAACCTGTGACCTCCACGATGTCAACGTGGCGCTCTAACCAACTGAGCTATGGCCCGTAAAATACTCCGTTAAATACGGGGTCGCAAAGGTACTGTCTGAAAGAGCAATATTCCAAATATCATGGAAAAAAATCCGTGCAGGCAACCGTCTTCTTGCCCGATCAGTGGGCACACAGCACCGCTGGAAATACAGTTTTGTCTCTCCTGCTATTCGGGCTTCTTGCCGGCGGCTTTCACCAGCATAAACAGTACGGTTCCAATCAGAATAAAATTGACAACCGCAGTAATCAGGTTGCCCACTTTGATACTTCCCAGCATGACGCCCGTGAAATCCGGCTGCCCGATAATCATGGCCAGCAGCGGGGAAATCACATCATTCACCATAGAGTCAACAATTTTCTGAAAAGCACCACCAATGATAACAGCGATGGAAAGGGCCAGCACATCGCCGCGGAGCAAAAAGGCTTTGAGTTCTGAAAGCATGGATTTATCGTTTTGTAATTTTGAAAGCGTAAAATTACATATTCGGTTTTTTTATCCAAGTTATTGCTGTTTTTTGTCCTAATAACTACCCATTCAGGACACAAACAAATCTGACGCAATTCTGTCAGCCAGCAGTTTGCCTGTACGACTCAGTCTGTATATCCTCCTGTCTTCTTCAACATGGCCACTCAGCACATATCGCTGTACTCCCTGCTTGAACCGGGTGGCAAACTCTCCGTAGTCCGCTTCAATTTTCCGCTCGTCTGTCCCCCATGTTGTTCGCATGGAAGTCATCACATATTCATTATATCGCTGTGCAACAGATAACATTTCCCGCTCGAAAGGAATAACTTTATCTTTTAAAGATTTGATATACAGCGTATTGTTTGCAATGTTCCACTGCCGGTTTTCTCCGTCGAAGGAGTGTGCCGCCGGTCCGATTCCCAGGTATGGCTCTCCCAGCCAGTAGCTGCTGTTGTGACGGGCATACCTTCCGGGCAGGGCAAAGTTGCTGATCTCGTAGTGCTCATAGCCTGCCTGTTCTGTCACTCGCTGCAAGTATTCGAATTGCCTGGCGGCCTTTTCTTCATCCACCGGCGGCTGCTTGCCCTCCCCCACAAAATGATGCAGCGCTGTTCCTTCCTCTATGGTCAGACAGTAACATGACAGGTGAGGAATCCCGTATTCAAAGGCTGTCTGCAGGTTTTCCGCCCATTGCCCGTCGCTGGTGGCAGGTGCCCCGTAAATCAGGTCTATTGTCAGGTCGCTGAAGCCGGTCTTCAGCGCATCTTCCAGGCAGGCGCGCGCGTGACGGGCGTTGTGTGCGCGGTTCATCCACTGCAGATCTGCATCTGAAAACGACTGTACGCCGATACTCAGGCGATTCACAGGGGTGTAATCATGGAGTTCCCGCAGTTTTTCAGGGGTCAGATCGTCGGGATTTGCCTCGAGGGTAATCTCGGCATTTGTCTCGAGCTGGTGCAGTCCGGAAATCCGGTCGAAAATCTGTACCAGTTCAGAAATATCAAGCAGAGACGGAGTGCCACCTCCCAGATAAACGGAGGAAAGTGGAACGCCCTTCAGAAAATCCTGCTGCAGCTCAAGCTCGGTCAGGATACCTGCTACCATCTCCGGTTTGCTCCGAAGGGTGGTTGAAAAGTGGAAGTTGCAGTAATGGCAGGCTTTCCTGCAGTAGGGTATGTGAATATAGACTCCGGGCATTCCTGAACAATTGACTGGGAACTTGTGTTCTGAGGGCAAATATCTGCATTATGCGCCGTCTTGTACGAGAACAATTTCTCCCGCTTACCCTCGATCAGGCATGGGAGTTCTTTGCTACCCCCAAAAACCTGAATCTGGTAACTCCCGACGATCTCGTTTTCGAGATTGTCTCGGAGGTGCCCGATAAAATGTACGAGGGGCTGATTATTACCTACCGAATCAAACCTATGCTCAATATTCCGGTAAAATGGGTCACTGAAATTACACATATCCGCGACAAGGCCTTTTTTGTGGACGAGCAACGCCTCGGCCCATATAATATCTGGCATCATGAACATCATTTCAGGGCTGTAGATGGTGGCGTGCTCATGACAGATATCCTTCACTACGATATCGGGAAGTGGATTTTTGGCTGGATAGCAGGAATACTGTTCGTACACAAAAAAGTGCAGCAGATATTTGACTTCAGGTACCAGGCGCTGGAGAAGTACTTTGCTAAACCTGCCTGAGCACGTTAACAAAGTCGGGCGCCAGCAACTGGTAATCCTCCTTTTCGGTACGCCTGTTTCCATACCAGATCCGCTCGTAAACACCCGTAATATTTCTTACCGGTTCCTCCATCCGTGTGCTCCCCAGCTCTCGCAGGTACTCGCGGTTCGTCTTTTCTTTCGACCACAGGATGTACTTTTTCTCTGAAAGTGCCCGTATAATCTGCAAATAGTGTACCCTGATGGCCAGATTGTACTCACCGCGCGACAGTGCGTCGCGCAAATGTCTCTCAAGATCGGTTTCATGTATATACGCTTCCAGGTTGTCGGGGGTAATGCGTGGCTCTTCTTTTGCCAGCCTCCTGTTGGATGGCATACTCACTATTTTGTAAATCCACCATCCGATACCCGCAATTGTTGCCAGAACTGCCACAACCTGTACCAGGGTGCCTGCCCACGAAAAATCAGGCATTACAGGAGGCTGAAGTGAGGGCGGCTCAACTTCCGGCGTGTCACTATTCTCATTTCTCACAACCGGCCTGTCGCGACTGTAGTCCAGGTTGCCGGCAGCTTTTTTCCACGATTCACCAGATATGCTTCGCTGGTTTGCTGGTCTGTACTCGTCTGCCCCGGCTTCCTCACCCGGCTCCTGTGCACACAGCAGTACTGCCTGAAACTGGAGCAAAAGGAAGAAAAGAGTTCTGAAAAGCGTATTCATGGCTATTCTTTTGGTAATCCGCGAATCTGCCGCGATTGTCCTATTTTACCGATATTCATGTGGATATGGTGTGCATCCCCGATCTCCCGGGCACTGTAAAAAACCACGGCTCCGCAGACTGACCAGAAAAAGAGAAACAGATATATCACAAACAAAACAGAGAAGACCGCAACAAACCCGGCAACGTCAAATTGCTCTTCTGATAACGGGATGAGTGTCTGAATAAATTTGATGACAGTTGCCCATACGGGAGTTTCCAGCAGTATCATACCTGTAATCCCGGTCGCAATTACCCAGATGCCGGTGCCAAACGCACCCCCTCTCTGAAGCAGACCAGACGCCCTGAGAACTGCCTTCACTGGCTGAACTCTTTCAATGTACATGACCGCATTTGTCAGGTACATCAGGGGCAATGCCAGTACGCAAAGGAACAGCCTTGCAGCGTAATTCTCCATGCTCATTGCATAAAGCGTCACCGGGGCAAGCAAAACCAGACCGGCATATACAGGCAACTGCCGGAGTCTGTTTACTTCCGTATGCCCGCTATCCTCCGCGGCACTGTGCTCCCGCACGTTTTCTACGGTTATCAATCCTGCAAAAGTCAGTAACCCGCAAACGGCGCACTGAAAGTAGAAAAGAACGGGGATATCATCATTGTTGGCAATGAGCAGGTGCATGTCCGACAAGGCACCACGGCTTTCAGTAAAATCTCCCGGGGTGAATCCTGATTCCGGGGTAAGCAGCAAGACAAGCCCCGTGGCAGTGACGGCAGCTGCCAGCAAAGGAAGACCCAGACTCGCCCGCGCGTGCCTGCGCATGACTGAAATCGCATCCCCCAGTATCTCTCCCGGTGTTTTTATCGTATTGAAACGGATAGTGTGCTGCTCATCTGCCGGAATTTCTGCCGCCTCTGTGATTGTACTGAATTCGCCTCTGCGCCATTTGAAAAAGGGGAAAAAGACAAAATACCACAACACGAATATCAGCGAAGCCAGGATGAAAAGTCCCCGCAAAATATCCGGAGTTTCTGTGTAGCGTGTCAGAAATCCCTCGAAAAAAGCAGCCAGTACAAGCTCGGGCACAACTCCCAGAAATATTTTCAGCC
>CAILQK010000225.1 GCA_903836265.1 uncultured Bacteroidota bacterium
GCATCGGAATGGAACAATACACCGTGTTTTTCACAAATTTTTGCGATTTCAGCCATTGGCTGAATCACGCCGGTTTCGTTGTTGGCCCACATGAGCGACACAAGAATGGTGGTCGGCCTGATAGCTGCTTCCAGATCGGCCAGATTCACCAGTCCGTCTTCCTGTACTTTCAGGTAAGTGACTTCTGCTCCGGCCTTTTCAAGGTGTTTGCAGGTGTCAAGTACAGCCTTGTGCTCCGTTTCGGCTGTGATGATATGGTTGCCCTTTTTGGCATACATCTCAAACACACCCTTGATAGCAAGATTGTTACTTTCAGTTGCACCGGAAGTGAAAATAATTTCCTTGTCTTCTACATTGAGCAACTTTGCGATCTGCTCGCGGGAGTAGTCCACGGCGTCTTCAGCTTCCCATCCGAAGTGGTGACTGCGGCTGGCTGCGTTACCGAATTTGTCGTAGAAGTAAGGTACCATGGCGTCCACCACCCGTGGATCGCAGGGTGTGGTCGAATTGTTGTCGAGATATATCAGTCGCCTCTGACTCATTGTTCTTATTTAGATTGATTCAAGTGCAAAGGTAAACACAGTGAGCAGAAAAAAGTTGAGAAAAAACACGTAATCAAAATAAATTCGGATTGTTGGAAAAGTGCTGTTTGGATAATAAGTACATTTGCCACAGATGGCAACCGATACATTTTTCGATGAATTTCAGCCAGTCAGCAAAGCGGACTGGCTTGCCCGTGTAGCGCGGGATCTGAAGGACCGGCAACCGGAGTCTCTTGACTGGCAGTCTCCGCTGGGATTCAGTATATCTCCTTTGGTGCATGCAGACGATTTCAGCGATTCATTTACCCCCGTTGAGTCCGAACCAAACAATTGGGAGGTTGTGGAAGGCGTATATGCGGCAGATGCTGTAGCTGCCAACAGAATTTCGCTGGATGCGCTCGAGGGGGGAGCAGAGGGATTGTCTGTTTTTCTGACCCATTCACCCGACGGCCGGTTTTTCAGTCAGTTTCTGGAAGGTATCTATCCGGACTACATCGGGCTGCATTTTACGGGCCCCGGAGCGCAGTCGAATCCGGGCGCCATACTGGGTGCGCTTCAGCAGGTTACCTCATCCAGAGGCATAGATTCTCATGCTTTGAGAGGTTCCATTGCCTTCAACCCGCTTGACTACGATCGTCCAGACTGGCGATATATGGCAGATCTGATCACTTTCGCAAGCGAGACTTTCCCGCATTTTCGGTTGATTGAGTTGCCTGTAGGCAACGACGGCACTGCATCAGACGAACTTTCAGCGATGATCAGGAACGCTGACACCTGTTTCAGGGAGCTTTCCTCGAGAGGAATAAGCGTGGAAAGAATAGCCGGCACCACCTCTGTTTCAATAGGTGTCGGCACGAGTTATTTTGCCGAGATTGCGCGTATAAGAGCGCTGAAAATACTTTGGCTGAACCTTATGAAGGCCTGGGAAGCTCCATTATTGCTTCCTGAAATATCGGCCAGTACGCACGCGGGAGCCTATACCGAAGAATTACATACCAATATGGTTCGGTCGGCTACAATAGCCATGTCCGCAGTGATTGGCGGGGCCGACAGGCTCCAGATTACTCCTTATGACGAGTACAGATCAGAAAAATCAGGCTATCCGCCTGCATTTGGCAAACGGATAGCCCGTAATGTGCAGCATTTGCTCAAGATGGAATGTCATCTGAATGAAGTGACAGATCCGTCGTCAGGAAGCTATTATATCGAGAAGTTGACTGCTCTGATAGCAGAAGCGGCCTGGAGCAAGGCATAAAGATCGTGGGAAATCAGTGGTGGTGACCACCCGGACCGTGGATGTGACCGTGTTCGAGTTCAGCTGGGTCGGCGTCTCGCATGGCTTCGACGTGTCCGGTAAAGAACAGATCAACACCAGCCATCGGGTGGTTAAAATCGAGCTTCACGGTATCCAGACCTACCCAGGCAACCATACCTGTGAACCGGTTTCCGTCCTGATCCTGCAGTGGAATCATATTTCCGATTTCCAGCAGTCCATCCGGAATTTTACCGTCTTCCTGTTCAAAAGTGGACTTTGGAACCTCTACCAAAGCCGTATCGTCATAGATGCCGTAAGCATCAGCAGCCTGTATTCCAAAAGCGAACTGATCGCCAACTTTCAGACCTTCCAGATTGCGTTCAAATTCGGGAAGCATCATACCGACGCCGTAGATAAACATAAGGGGTTCGCGACCTTGAGTGGACTCCACGAGCTCGCCTTCGGCGGTTCCTTCCGTCAGGGTGTAGTGAACGGAAACGACCTTATTGGTTTCGATAACCATTTAAAAATACGTTTTCAAACGGCATCCGAACCGTCTGTAGTGAAAAAATGGCTGCAAAGGTAGGGTAAAAAAAGGAGGCCCGCTTAAATCTCTCTCAAAACTGACAGAATTGTTTCCTTGTCACGAATAAACTTGTCGGGTGCTGCTCCTGCGTAAACGGCCATTTCGCAGTCATCCCAGGCAGTAATCAACTCCCTGACGCTTTCGGGAGACACCCCCCTTGATATCAGCTGGCGATAAACATCTTCGCGATTCAGGCGGGCAGTCGGCAGATTCAGACGGGCGCCCAGGAAAGACTGTAAAGCGCTGAGAAGTTCTCCGTAAGTGGCAGCAACAGCGATTTCGCTGCCAGACGTAACGGGGTTCTTCTGGCTTGTCCGAACAATCGGGGCTTTGGCAGCAGGAGCGGTTTTATTTCTCTTCCGGTAGAAAAAAACCAGCACTGTGGCAAGCAGAACTGCAAGAATACCTGTGATCCAAAGTGAAGATGTCTGAAAACTGTCCTGACTGCCTTCCGGCTCCTGTGTAACGGGCTCGGTCATATCCACCTGCCGGACATTCTGCCCCTGACTTACTGAAACGCTGACCGGAGTGGCTGTGAGGGTGCAGTAGCGGTTACTGTCGGGATTGAAGTATATGAGGTGCGGGATGAACTCATGAACACCCGTTGATTTGGGCAGCAGAACATACTCCATTTTGCGAGTAAACATCACTTCATCGAGGCTTTCATAGGTTTCTTCCTCCTGTACCGATGGTTCAAAAACCTCAAAATTCGGGCCGGCATATATTTTGGGTTTACCGAAACGACGGGCATCTCCATTCCCTTTCAGCGTAACCGAGAGTGTGAGGGCGCCATCGGTGGTAATTGCGGTGGTATCGGCAGAAACTTCCCAGGAAAAAGCACCCACGCCACCACTGAATCCTTCCGGCATTGGTTCAGGAAGCTGGTTTACACGTAAAGTAGCCGGCTCAGATGTGAGCGTAACAGGTTTCACTCCGAAAAAAGCATTCGGGTTTTGCAGTCCCACTCTTACCTGGGCCTCTCCAATAACCACATCTCCGGAGGTTTGTGGAAACAGTGATTCCTCGTGCAAAACTTTAACGGCGTATTTCACACCCCTGATTGTCTGGTAATTTACCCCCGGATCAAATCTTCTCCTCTCCTGAGAGAAAAGTCCGTCAAAAGAAGGCAGAGAGATCAGGTCGGCGCCTTCAACGGCAACACGGGTATAGAGGGTCAGTCGCCAGATCACCTGCTGACCCGGGAATGCGCCGGAGGCGCTCAATTCACCTGCAATGAAGACATCGCCACCGGTTGCGGAGGGAGTAGACGGACTACGGAATGATTTGCGTTCAGTGACTTTAATCCTGACAGGATTGGTACTGATTTGCTTTCCGTTGACAGTAACAAGTGCTGATCCTATAGAATATTCCCCGGCCTGTCGAGCTTCGAGCGTATAAGTCCACGACTGTTTTACGGATGTTTTGCCATTGATGATGGAAAAACCCCTTGACTCTGATACTCCGCCAGCTGGTTTGAGTTTATCGAAAGGTGGTGGAGTAAATCTTTTGCCCTCTGCGCCTTCCAGTGTAAAAGTGACCGTGAACGGAGTTCCTGCGGCTACCTCTTCCGCTTCAGGTTCAGTTTTGAAAACGGGAGTTTGTGACCACGCGAGCGTGGCGACACAAATAAACAGGAGGGTAAGTATCCGCATTTTTTGAGCGCGGAGCGACCGGAGCAAGCGAGGAAGGTTCCTGCGGACCATAAAAAGGGGCCGTGTTGAGGAGCTGTTTTACAGACGGATAGTTTTTATTCGTTTTTTGGGATCATCGGAGGGCAAGGTACGGCGTTCCTGCGTTCCGTACAGTTTTGTTTCACCTTCTTTGCCGGGTTTCACATAAACATTAACCGGATCGGTACTTATTTCGTGATTGCCGGATTCAAGCACTCCTGCAGGAATTTCGAGCAGGCCGGTATCCTGGGGCATAAGCGTGTATTCATAGGTGGCGGAGGAAATCATTTCACCACCGGAGAGCGTATAACTTGAACTTTGGCTGTTGCTTACGGAAGCCCAGCCGGCGGCATTCCACTCCGGGGGAGTAAACCGGCCGTTACGGTTATTTTCAACCTTGAAAGTTACCTTCAGAGACTCCCCTATCCGGAGTTCTGTTTTTGAGACACTTACCGAACATTCAGGGGCCTTCTGGGCGGTAGAAATTGATACAATCGCGGCCAAACCGGCCAGCATCAGACTGAATTTGCGCATACCAGTGAGTTTTTGCTTGATTGTTAAACGCCCTGAAAAACACAAGCCGGGCGGTTTTGTTCAACGCGTCCGGCTTGAATTATAGTATGCGGGATGATATTATCCCACAGAAATATCTATGACTTCAAATTCCATCTGGCCGGCGGGGGTAGTGACTTTAGCCACATCGCCACGCACCTTGCCAAGTAAACCCTGACCGATAGGTGAACTGACTGATATTTTCATCAGTTTTGGATCTGCTTCACTTTCTGACACCAGCTTGTAGGTCATTTCTTTCCCGGTCTTCAGATTTTTTATGGTAACATTGGAGAGGATAGCCACTTTTGAGTCATCAAGCTGGCTTTCATCTATAATTCTGGCATTGGAGAGAACCGTTTCCAGATCATTTATTTTGAGTTCCAGCAGACCCTGAGCATCTTTGGCTGCGTCATATTCTGCGTTTTCAGAAAGATCGCCCTGCGCGCGCGCTTCAGCGATAGCACGGGCTGCTTCCTGGCGGCCAGTGGTTTTCAGTTCATCCAGTTCAGCTTTGATCCGGTCGTAGCCTTCCTGGGTGAGATAGGTGTAATTTGCCATGATGATTGGTAATTTGTTGATGTAACGGGAGCATATCTGGCATGGGTATTGACGCATGTCGGATATACTGACAGGAAAAAAACGCAGGAACGCTTCCGGTTCTCCGGAAACGTTCCTGCGTTTTTTTCTGCTGCAAAGGTAAGTGCTATTTACTTAACCTTAAAAACATATTCGAATAAATCTTTAGAGATCTATTCTGATACCCAGTGTATGGATGCCATTGAAGATACGCGTCTGCCTGTAGGCGTAGTCGAGGCCCAGGCGGGAGTCGGAATCTTTTTTGAATGGCAGCGTGAGGGAGAAACCACCGCTCAGGCCGTTATCGAGCGTTGATTCAATATCAACAGCATCGAGTTCGTGCTTGTATCCAACACGGAGAGCAAACATCTTGCGGACGGAGAGCTCGAGACCTGCGCCCAGCTGGTCGCGGGAGAATGCATTGGACGTAAAGTTGGCAATAGCCGTGAGCCTGTTCGTTTTACCCAGCAGCCAGTCGTAAGAAGCACCGATATTGAGCTGAGAAGGCAATTCAAATGCAGCGGAGCGCTCGTAGTAGGTATTGTTGTAAATAAATGTTGATCCCGGGTTCGGACGGCCTTTTGACAAGCCCTCGCCGGTGAATCTCATTTTACTGCCTACGTTACGAAGCGAAATACCGAATTTGAAATTATCATTCGGGCCTGTGACGTACTGTACACCTCCGTCGAGGGCGAATGCGCGTGCGCCTGCGTTGGATATTGACTCGTTTACTACCTTGAAGGTAATGCCTACCGACACTTTGTTGGTGAACAGGTGAGAGTAAGACAAGCCCATGTTGAAGTAAGACGGGCTGAAAGTAGCGCCGGATCCTTCCGGCACATCTTCTGTGGTGATCGGGATATCGCCCAGATCGAGCGCTACCAGGTTGACACCGAAGGCCCCTCCCTTGCCTATCTTGCGGGCAAGACCAAAAGCATTGATGTTAATATCGGCGATGTAGCGGGTGTGGGCGCCCTGAATCTGTGTATTGCTGATTCTCGAAAGACCGGCCACGTTCAGGTACATGGCCTCCACTCCGGAAGTACCCGAAGTATTGGACTCATGCAAACCTGCACTGCGCGCCCAGGGGTTGATGAGCAGCTGGTTGGCGCCCGCCTCACCCTGACGATCCGGGTTACCCGCGAACGCCGCCGCGGATACCAGCAGAAAAAACAGGATTTGGTATATTTTATTCATTTTGATGGAATTGAATGATTGAATGGTTTAGTGTTGTCACCTCTTGTCCGGAGCCGCAGGATGAGACCAGCGTACTCCGGACAAAAGCGGTAACATCGTCAGAGTCCCGACGGGTCAAATTGTCGGGCTATACCGAACCATTTGATAGTTCGTTCGCCCATCCCCGGCGCATTGATATGTATCAGATAGACACCACTGGCAACAGGGATACCCTTGCTGTTTTTCAGATCCCACTCTATGGCAGGTGTTATCTGATTGTAGGGCTCATACTGCTCGTCGCGGGTGTACTGACGGATAAACTTGCCATCCAGAGAATAGATAGTTACGGTCGCCTTACCGGGCAGGTTGGTAATTTTCACAGTTTGAGTGAACTGCGAAGTCTCATATTGAGAGTAACCATAGTAAGGGTTCGGAACTGCCTTCACAGAATCGAGGGCACTTTCCACCTGAACCGTGCTGAGATCGGTACGCCCACGGCCATCAATCCTGAAGCGGTAAAGCGGGTGACCTGTCTTCTTGTTGGAATCGTTATCGTTAAACCAGGTCTGGTACTGATTATCAACACGCAGTTTGACAACAGCATCATTTCCCCGCGGAATGAGTCCGTCCTTGTACGTAGTCATCGGGAAGAGTTCATTTCCGAAAATCATACCGGTCCAGGCGATCTGCTTGATACGGGAGAGTTTGGCTGTCTGGCTGGTTTGCAGCTCCGGAGAGAAGCCCCAGCGCAGGAACGCACACTCATCGTAGGAAGTGTTGGCAACATATACCCAGTGCTGACCACCGAGCAGCCAGTCGTAGTACTGTGGCGGGCTGGTTGGGCCTGGTGTGAAACCTTCGCGGAAGAAGGATCCTGTAGGGTTCCACATCATGTCGCGGCCTGTGTAGGTAGCATCAACATTGGCGGAGTAGCAGGAGTTTTCTGCAAAGAAGATATTGAGGCGGCGGCCGGTTTCCACGTCAATGGCGTATCCCGGGAACCATCCCATACCATAGAGTGGCTGACCTGCTTTCGGGTTGTTTTGTCCGTTGGGCAGTTTGTCAGGTTCTACTGCGCCGTCCGGATCAGGGCGTCCGTCGCCGTCGTTGTCATCTTTACCTACTGAAGGAGCATAACGAACGTCGAACATGACACGTGTTTTACCCGGAGGAGCCGGGCTTTCAGTTACGAGTTCGGGCAGTTTCGGATACTCGGATGGTGATGAGCTGGTGTAAGGGTAGCCTGCTGCTTCCACGATTACACAGCGACTCCACTTGCTTTTATCGCTCGTAAGAACGATATCAACGTTTGGAAGGGCATTAAGTGCCTTTGTACGTGCGGCGGCATTACCGATAGCACTGCCATTGAACGAGTTCTTGTCGGTCCAGGCCGGAGTGAAGTAGTACTCGGGGTACTGACTGCGCCAGTCGCAGAGCACGTAGGGCACAAAAAATCCGTCACCCATTGTGCTGAGCCCCTGCTTTGGATCGAGAAGCTCGTCGGGTTGGAGCGGAGCGGTTTTTACATAGTCAAAAATCTGGAAAACACCGCCATCAACCTGATCAGGAATACCATCCATCCAGGGCTGATCAGGGTTCTTGTATTCGATCTCAGCGCCGAGTGCACCATTGGTTTCGTCAGCATTGGAACCCGGTTCGTTACTTTGAGCGAGTGCAATTGAGAAACCATATTCGAGAATCACCTGTTCGTTGAGCTTGGCGATTGTCTTTTCAGAAGCGATCACCTGACCGTCGGGCAGCTTGCGCAGTTCCCAGCGTGCATTGGCACTCACGATATTGTCGGTCATGTTTTCGTCCACAATAGCCAGCTCGTATTCTCCGTCCTTCACTTCAAACGGATTGAAAATAGTCACATTCAGCGGACCGCGACCCGGTTTGTAGGTCAGCGTACTGTCGTATCCGCTCTGGAACATACGTTCGCGGGTTTCATCGTCAATATCAATGAAATTACCACCAACACCTGCACCTTCAACGCGGGTGATTACCACACCGTCGCCATAGGCAGAGTTGAGTGCCACGTCAACGACAGGGCGCGGGATAACCGTTTTGATCTGCACATTGAGACGACCCTCGAGATACGGTCTTTGCTGACCGGATACCGGACGTGAGAGCGGATCGAATGTACCGAAGTTATTATAGGCATAAGCCACCACAGCGTAGTAATACTTCTTGTGGTTGATCATTCCCTTGTTATTTCCGGTAGCAAAACGGTCTTCCTTGATTGAGAAAGTGTGACGGATACCCAAATCCTGACCGTCGGCCTTGATTTCGGGTGTATAAAGCCTGTCATCCGCATCGTTTGGATTCGGAATTTCATCCCAGTTGTAAATTTTCTTTACACCATTCTTTACGTCCACCTGATATACGATACGAGCGCGCTCCGGATTGTCAAAATCGGCTGCAGACACATTGGGGTCTTTCAGCTGAATGATCTTGTAGCCTTCGAAGCGGTACTTGATCGTTTCGCGCACAGCTGGATCCGGACTGTTTTTCAGTTCGTCAGGCGCGAGGAAATCTTCCTCGGTATAGTTTTCAGCTGCGTTATTATTGACTGTGGAGTCCGGATTGTTGGTAAGTACCACGATGATTTCCTTGTCAACCTCAATCCAGTCTGCATCAGGAGCATTCGGTCCCTCCAGGAGATCGAAGCAGTTGTCAAACAGACCCTGGGCCAGTTTGTCGGCACGGAAGAGTCCTTCCACATCGGGGCATGGATAGTCAATATCCGGCACCCATGGAACACCGATGATCAGCTCGTTAACAGCGCCTGGCAGGAGGGTGAACGGACCAGATGCCTGGAGCGTGCGGCGGTCGCCGAAAGCCAGGTTGGCGGTACACATACTCCAGCCGGTAGGGTCATTTGGCGGATCCGGGAAAACGAATTTTGTTTCGTTACCAGTGCCATAGCCGGAGCCCTCGTCGCCGAATATGGAGCCATCTCTCCAGCGGCCGGTAAGGTAGTTGTAGAACTCACCGGGCTGACTCGGGTCGGTAGTGGCCGCTGGCCAGCTACCTACTACGCCGTTGTTATAGTAAACGAAGGAAGACATCGGGAGTTCGTTGCCAGCTGAATCGAGCGGACCGCGGAAATAGTCAACACCGAGAATCGGCACTTTATCTCCGTATGTGGGTACGCCTGCGCAGGTGGCTCCGGGCTGTCCGTCCGTTGCATCCTGGTTGTAAACATACATCAGGTCTTTTGCCGTATCGCAACCGATATAGTCATCGAGGTAGCAGCCCAGATCAGGGTCAACCCACATGGCGAAGAACGTGGAGTCAATACGTTCGGTAGCGCGGTTGATCAGTTTGTAGCGCTGGAACGTCATATCATTCAGTTCGTCGGTAGTCTGGTAACCGAAGGCCTGCACCTGTACTTCCATCTGGATAGCACTTCCGTTGGTGTTGCCGTGCGGCTGGCCACCACCGTGGTCGTTGTATATCCAGAAAATCATTTCATCCGGATACTTGTCGAGTGCACAACCGCGTATTTCGATAGAAGGGTAATCGCCCTTGAGCGGGTCATACAGGCCATCTTCATCCTTGTCGAAGAAACCGGCGAGTGCCTGCTGGGTGAAAGGCAGGTCGAAGCCCCATACATCCACGAAGTAAGGGTTACCTTTTGCGGGCCATCCCTTTACACCACGCGGAATATCGGCGGGGCTGACGGCGCCTTTGGAAAGATTGGAGAGGTGCTTGCGAATTTCCTCCCCGGTTACACGGAAGTGGCGGTCCCAGTTATCGCAGGTGAACTGCTCTGTGATACCGAATTCGGTGAGTGGGCCCGGCCAGAATTCATTATTGGCGCCACTGCGGTAATCCTGGCAAGCCAGCTTCAGGTTGCCTGCGGGGTCAACACCACCGAGCCATACAGAACCGGCAAAGATAGAAGAAACCTCGGCCTGCCCTGTAGATACGTCCACCTTGGGAACGACGTAACGTCCGTCGTTAAAGTCCCACCAGCAATCGCCACCACCTAACAGACGGGCGCGCACGTTGTTGATACTCTGGTCAATCTGCGACTCAGAGTTGGCGCAGACATCGCGGTATTGAGCTTTGGGCGACTTGGGCAGGTTTTTGTCATACGGGTTGTTTCGGGCAAAACCCGCCACGGCGACAAAGGCCAGCGAAAGCGCCATCCAAAGTCTGTATATACGCATGATCGTTTATTTTTAGTTGATGAAAGTTTTTGTTGTGTATTGGTCGGATGTGAACAAATCAGAATTCGAATGCGGCGCCCACGTAGATACGACGCGGGAGGGCAAAATTGTTGAAGTTGCGCACATTCCAGGAGTAAGCTGCCAGATAGGCGTCCAGGTTGAAGCCCTGATTGGCGATACCTTGCGTAACCGAACGGCCTTCCGCTGTTGCCAGGTAGCCATCATCGGTTGGTGAACCTGTTGAAGAGTACACTCCGAGGATGTTTTTGCGATTCAGCAGGTTGGAAACGCGGAGGTAAACGTTCAGGTTAAGAGGCTTCTTGCCTTCCTTGGAAAGTGCGAATGACTTGTCAACCCGGAGGTCAACGTTGAAACGCCATGGGAGGCGGTTGCCATTGATAGAGCCGAGTGTACCGCTACCCCCGAAGCGCTCGGGGCGCAGTGTTGCGGTGTAAGGGCGACCTGAAGCGGCTGTTGTCTGGATATTCACACCAAAGTTGGCGAGGATATCTTTTCCGGCGATACGCGGGCCATTGTAACGCTTTCCGTCGTCGAAACGGTAGTCAATAACGGCGGCGATATTGTGGCGCTCGTCGAAGTCAAGCGGGAACAGGTTACGCAGGTTACCCAGACGGGTCAGACCGCGCTGTGAGTCAGCACCGGAACCGGTACCATCAGCGAACTGCAGGGTATAGGCCAGGCGGATCTCGGTGTTCATGGTACGACGGAGATCATACTGCCATGTGAAGCCCTTGACTGTACCGAAGTCACGGTTGCCATACGTTTCGTAACGGCCGATAACTGGCACGTAAAGCACCAGACGGCTCTGGATCATATCGCGCTGTTCGCGGTAGTATGCCGAGAACTTGATAGCGGAGTTCTGGTTCAGTCGCTGCTGGAAGCCCACTTCATAGTCAACAACGCGCTCCGGGAGCAGGTTGGCGTTATTGCCGGGTGTACGTCCGGGTGTATAGAAGTAAACATAGTTCAGCGGCGTGATCTGCCAGTTGCTTGGCGGGCGCTGAACGAGTACATCATAGTGTGCGAAGAAGTTGGCCTCTTCCGAGATCGGGAAAGAGAAGGCCAGGCGCGGAAGCCAGTTCACCTGCGGCGTATAGTCGCGGAAAGACAGATCCGGATCGAAGCGGGTATCGAGGATATCGTCACCCTTTACCGTATCAAGCAGGAGGGGCGTTACAACACCGCCACCAAAGATAACGTTACCGTCGTTAGCCTGCGTACCGTCTGCGAAGTACCATGTTTCGCCATTGCGCCATGCCTGTACTTCAGTTGAGTTGGGGCCGGTTACGTAAACTTTTGCTTCGTCCGGTACGTTGGATGGTTTTACAATACCGGAAACAGTACGAGCGGCAGTACCCGCGTCCATCACCTGGTACAGCGAGTAGATATCGCGCATCACCTTGGTGTTGAGGTCGAAGCGTTCGATACGCATACCGAGACTGAAGATCATCTTGTTGAAAGTGAACTTGTCTTTCAGGTAAGCGGCCTGATACAGCGGCTGGAGCGGAGCAACCGGGAAGTCACGCACACCATCAGCGTCGCGGCTGGTAAAGAAGTCCTTGAACGTGATACCGTCAGCCAGTTTGTTACCCAGATAGTCGTAGCCGTAGTAACCGATCAGTCCCTGGTCGTTGAGTTCACGTGCGCTGAACATACCCAGGCTGAGCTGCTCGGGTGTGAGTTCGTTCACGTTTACCCAATCGTCAATGTTGACGCCGAGCGATTCACGGAGTTTTTTGTAGAACTTCTTGTCCTGAATGTCGATCACCGCGTTGGCAAACTGCGTGATGGAATCACCGATAACCGGGCTCCACTGCTCGTCCCAGAAGCGACCGATGACAACATTGGTATCCAGACCGTTGAAGTGGATATTTTCAGTTTGTGCCGCCAGGTTCCAGAGACCGCGCGGAGCAACCACCCAGCTGCGTTCAGTACGCTGTTCGTTGAGCAGACCGAACTGGATATTGTGCACGCCTGATTTTCCGAGTTTCAGGTCGAAGCCGGCAGATGCCATGATAGTCATGAGATCAGACTCGCCTTTGCTGAACTGGTTATAAATCATGTTGACGTTTGGATACATACCCGACCAGATATTGTCGTAAGTAGAAGAAAAACGACCATTCTGGGCGAGGTAAGAATCAATGAATTCGGGATTGGCAAACTCGTTGTATGCGGCCATGCCCGGGTTCACACTGGAGGCAGTGTAGCCTTCGAAGCGCTCGAAGTTGTCGAGGTGGCGTACAGTACCCGTTTCATCCACACCGGCAACCGGCAGGTAGTCGTAGTCGAATTTTCCGACATAACCGTAGTCCATGATATTGTCGCCGTGGAGCTTGTCGGCAATACGGCTGTTACCGCGCTCAAATCCGAACTGGAGCTGATAGCTGGCGTTGGAGATGGACACCTTGTTGGCATCTGCTCCATCCTTTGACCCGTTGGAGCTTCCGAGGCGGTGGCGCAGGCGCGCGATACCGCGGATACGCTGTCCGTAAGATGTAGGGTTATTCTGGGCATTCAGCAGCCGCCAGCCGCCCGGGTCAATCAGATTTTCAGTATTCCTGTAAGTACCGGTAACACTGAAATCAATATTTTCAGTAACACGGAAGTCAATCTTGCTGGTTACATCAATGCTGGTTTGATCCTGAAACGGGTTGTAATTATACACATCCACACTATCCTGTGTGAACGTCTCTGCAGCAGAGATAATACGGCCGTTGGAGAAACGCAGTGGATTGGCGATAGCGCGCTGGAGTACGTCTTCCTTGGCGCGATATACGGGCAATGCAGGCGGATCGTCGTCTTTCTGGTAGTTATACTGGCCGGAAAGGCGGAATCCGACGATAGATCTTTTTGATCCGTCGGCAAGCGTCTTTTTCAGGAGCGGGCCACTCACGTTGGCGGTAAGCAGTCGCCAGCCATACGGATCGAGGCCCTCGGAGGTTTCACCTTCGATAGTACCGTGGTACTCGCTGGCTGCACCTTTGGTTATAATCGAGATTACACCGCCTGT
Organism: uncultured Bacteroidota bacterium; assembly: GCA_903836265.1. GTDB lineage: Bacteria > Bacteroidota > Bacteroidia > Chitinophagales > Saprospiraceae > M3007. Next base: position 13,567 of record CAILQK010000225.1, read on the forward strand.
CACGTCGCCGTACTCTGCGCCAAGACCACCAGTAATAACCTGGAGCTGCTCGATATCCTGAACCGGAGGAGTGGAACCGGATACGCGGATACCGTCAATGTAGTAGTTGGTTGCGTTGGAACGCGAACCTTTGATGTTTACTTCACCGCCATCAACCGAAGTGGTACCTGCCGTGGTGGCAACGATAGCGTTTACGCTACGGGTTGGCAGGTTCCTGATCTGTTCGGAGGTGAGCGTCTGGCCACCGGAAGTTTTGTCCTGTTCGATCAGCGGCACCTTGTACGCACTGATGACAACCTCCGACAGAACGGTGGAAGACATTGTTACATCAGGGATGTTGTTGAGTTTGTTCACCAGAACCTGAACTCCGGTGATTTTCTGAGTCTGGTAACCCGTGTAGGAAATTTCCACATCGTAGGTTCCCGGATCCATGGAAATCCGGAAGTTACCGTCAAAGTCGGTGATAGCGCCGCGCGCGACGTCGGAGCCTTTCAACACTTTGACGCTAGCTCCGATGAGCGGGCCTTCGCTGTCTTTCACCGTCCCTGACAGCACCGTCTGGGCCAGTGCGACACCCAGTGAACACAGGAGCATCGCGAAAGTTAAGAGTAAAGAACGTACCATAGAACTTTGGTTGAGTAAATTGTTGATTCGTTTTATCGTTTGATCCAGATTTCGGGTTCACCTCCTTGCGGCGGCGGTTATTTTATCCAGCAGAATCTCTGCCAGCTTTTTTTTTGATTCGATTGTCCATCCGGCAACATGCGGACTCATCACCACATTTTCGAAAGCGTGTAACCGGTCGTACATCAGCTTTTCAACAGCTGTAAATGTACCCGGCTTTTCGTTTTCAAAAACATCCAGGCATGCACCCCCTACCCTTCCGTCTTCAAGCGCACTTATGAGGTCAGTTGTATTGACACACTTGCCCCGCGACGTATTCAGGAGTATGACTCCCCTTCGGGAGGCACTGATGAACGTATTGTCAAAGAAATATCGGGTTTCTTCTGTGAGAGGAAGGTTCAAACTGATGATATCTGCCTCTTTCTGAATAACATCCGGTGTTGTTTCAACTACCCAGGGTTCATTCAGCGCGTAACCCGCAGGTTTA
>CAILQK010000226.1 GCA_903836265.1 uncultured Bacteroidota bacterium
CACAGTAAAGGCGGGTACAGGAGATGGCAGAGGCACCGGCTCCGTTCACAACAATCTTGATCTTCGAGATATCTTTGCCTACCAGTTCGAGCGCGTTGAGCAGCGCGGCGGCGCTGATAATGGCCGTCCCGTGCTGGTCGTCGTGCATGACAGGAATATTGAGCTCCTTTTTCAGGCGTTCCTCTATTTCAAAGCACTCGGGCGCGGATATGTCCTCCAGGTTTACGCCGCCAAAGGTCGGTTCCAGAATTTTGACCGTACGAACAAATTCATCCACATTTTTGGTGTCGAGTTCCAGATCGAAACAGTCAATATCTGCGTAAATCTTGAAGAGAAGCCCCTTTCCTTCCATGACCGGTTTTCCCGCGGCTGCGCCGATATCACCCAGGCCAAGAACGGCTGTACCGTTGGAGATGACAGCTACCAGATTACCCTTGGCGGTGTATTTATATACGTCTTCAGGATTTTCAGCGATGGAAAGGCACGGTTCAGCCACTCCGGGTGAGTAGGCCAGCGAAAGATCCCGCTGATTGGCAGTTTCCTTGGAAGGAATGACTTCAATCTTTCCCGGGCGCCCCTTTGCGTGGTAGTGAAGGGCTTCTTCTTTGAGCGTGGTTTCTTTTTTCATAGTTTTATTTGTTAACGCGGCGCGAAAGTAAGAAGAGATGGGAAATTTCCACGCGGATTAATCAGGTATTGGTTGTTCGTGAAGATTAACTGCAATTCTGAAACCAATTTCTGCCTACATTTGTTTCATTTGATTGTTCCAGTTATAACCATGCACATAACAGAAACCTCCCGGCTTTCGCTGCCGGAAGCAGCGAAAGAGTTCATAAAGTCTGCCTATGCAGAGCTGGGTATCTCCGATCAGGCCGAGAGCCGCCTTGACGAAATCAGCAGGCAAATCAGCGCAACAGGAACCTATGTACACACGCGTACCGAGCTGGAGCATGGCGCCCGCATGGCATGGCGAAACAGCAATCGCTGTATTGGAAGACTGTACTGGAAAACCCTCAAGATTCTGGACGCGAGGGAGGCTGAAACCGATCAGGAAATTTTTGATGCGCTCTGTCGTCATCTCGAATTTGCCACCAACGGCGGTGAAATCCGCTCGTCAATAACTATTTTCCGACCAGCCTCACCCGGCAGCGCCGCACCGCGCATACTGAACGATCAGCTGATCAGATATGCCGGTTACCGGGATGAATCAGGAAACATCACCGGCGATCCTTCACAGGAACAATTCACCCGCATGTGCGTGGAAATGGGCTGGACTAATCCGGAAAAATCGCGCTTTGACTTGTTACCCTGGGTCTGGCAGTGGCCCGGCCGGGAGCCGGTGCTGGCAGAGGTGCCTTCCGGACTGGTAATGGAAGTGCCGCTCGTACACCCCTTCCTTGAATGGTGGGAAGAGCTTGGGCTGAAGTGGCATGCAGTGCCGGTGATCAGCAATATGACGCTCGAAATCGGGGGTATTTTATATACTGCGGCTCCCTTCAACGGCTGGTACATGGGAACTGAAGTGGGCAGCCGCAATCTGGGTGATGTGAACAGATATAACCTTCTGCCGCTCATCGCAGAGAAAATGGGGCTGGATACAGCAGATCCTGCCATTTTGTGGAAAGACAGGGCCCTGGTGGAACTCAATACATCTGTACTGCACTCCTATTCAAGGGCAGGAGTCAGTATGACCGGCCACCACGAGGCTTCCGAGCAGTTTGTACATTTCGAACAGACCGAATGTAAAAAGGGAAGGGCCACCAACGCCGACTGGGCATGGATAGTGCCTCCCATGAGCGCGTCTGCCACCGAAGTTTTCCATCGGGAATATCAGAACAGAGTGGTTTGTCCCAACTTCTTCTACAGGTAATTATCTCGATATTTCGTACACCAGCGGCGAATTTGCCGGGATAACGAGCTTCGAGATATCATCAATCTTTTGTCCTGTAATCACGTCTCTGGCACTTTTGGCTCCCTTCAGGCACTCCTCAAACCTCAGAGTTTCAATCGTTCTTTCGCTGTTGGCCGTATTCAGCACGACCATGACGGTTTTGGATTCATCGCTTCGAAAATAGACATAAACGCCGTCAACTGGCACGAACTGGGTCAGTTTGCCGCGATGCAGTGCAGGTGTTTCATTTCTGTAGCGTATCAGCGTGCGCGCATAATTGAACGCCTCATTCTCCTGTTCGGTTCGGCCGGCTGCAGTGAACTTGTCGGCCGGATCGCCGGGCCAGCCACCGGGGAAGTCTTTACGGATATTGCCATGCGAGGGCCACTCGTTGCCAGTTCCGAGAATTTCGGTCATATAATATATCTGTGGAATTCCCCGAGTGGTGAGCAGGAAAGCCATTCCGCTTTTGTATTTGTTAAAATCCTCCCTGACAATAGTATAAAACCGGCTGAAATCGTGGTTGTCGAGCATAATCACGTTCCTGAACGGATCTTCGTAAAAGTTGTCTTTTGCCAGTGTGTAATATACCCTCGAAATGCCTTCGGTCCATCCCTGCTCCCTGGAAAGGGCCTCATGTATGGCAAAGCACAGCTGGAAGTCCACGAGTGAGGGCAGATTGGAGTCAAATCCTGTTCTGGTGGGCTGGTTGTCTCCGAAATACCCCTGTACAGATACGCCGTGTTCCCAGACCTCTCCGAACATATTGAGGTTCGGGTACTCCTCCCTTACTTCCCTGCACCAGCGGCTGCAGAATGCCTGATCGGAGTAAGTATAGGTATCAATTCTGAAATCGTCGAGACCGGCGAATTCCATCCACCAGATTGCCTGCTGTATGAGGTAGTTGGCCAGGTGCGGATTCCGCTGGTTCAGATCGGGCATAGTGGGTACAAACCATCCGTCGCTGAAACGCTTTTTATCCCATTCGGAGGCGTAGGGATCGAGCAGCGTCGGGGCGCGATAGGTAGTCTGCGTCATCACGGGCCACTGATTCAGCCAGTCGCGGGAGGGCAGATCTTCCATCCACCAGTGCTCGCTGCCGATATGGTTCAGCACCACATCGCGCACCACTTTTATCCCTTTTTCGTGGCATTTTTTCACCAGTTCTTTCAACAGTTCGTTGCTTCCGAAACGCCTGTCAACGCGGTAGTGATCGGTAACGGCATATCCGTGGTAAGACTCCCGTTTCTGGTCATTTTCCAGCTCCGGGTTGAGCCAGATTGCTGTAATTCCGAGATCTTTGATGTAGTCGAGGTGATTGATGATGCCCTGCAAATCGCCACCATGCCGGCCAACCAGCGAGTCGCGCTGCAATCCCTGGCGCATGCCGGGTATATTGTCGTTGGAGGGGTCGCCGTTGGAGAACCGGTCGGGGAAAACCAGGTAAACTACATCCCGGGGCCCCACCCCCTGAGCCTTTGTTTCCGGAGTGCGTTCCAGAATCGGGAACGGGTGGGCAAATTTTTCGGTACCCCGGCTGAACACCAGTGCGACAGTCTGTGGTTTGGCTTTCGGACTGATCTCAATGGTGACGAACAGATAATTCGGACTCTCTGCCTTTTCTGTACTGACCAGCTTTACGCCCCTGGCGCCACCCAGTGCAACCGAATAGCCGGAAATATCCTTTCGGTGAACCATCAGTTCAACCCGGTTGTGCTTCATCCCCGTCCACCAGTTGGCGGGCTCCACCCTGATATCATTGTTGAGTGGTGCCACAAATGGAGCCTCTGCCTTGCGGTGAGAGTTTCCTGCCAGATGGCTCGAGCAGCAGCACAGGAGCAGCAGGGCGATGAACTGTAATTGTCCGAGATACCTCATCATGAAACGGAATTTACCGGGTTACTAATGGAATTGGATTTTTTGATTTTTGTACGCTTTTTAAGGCTTCACAATCAGAATAACAGCCTATTTGTGCTCCGGTTTCGTCCTGATCAGAAGACTTAGCAATGCGGCCAGGGCCAGCAGTGCACCACCGAGCATGACAGCGTGCGTTCTGTTGTTGTCGAGTACGTTCTCCATGACCCAGCCGAATCCGAGTGCAGCCATAATTTCAGGAAGTACGATAAAAAAGTTGAAAATCCCCATATAAACGCCCATTTTTTCCTGGGGAAGCGAGGAAGCCAGCATCGCATAGGGCATAGACAGGATGCTTGCCCAGGCAACGCCCACGCAGAACATGGAAAGCAGCAGCCAGTACTTGTCGGGAGCAAAACCCACGAAAACAAGTCCGGCAGCTCCGGTTGCCAGACAGATGGCATGTGTGCGCGCGCGACCAATTCTGTCGGCCAGCACAGGCAGGTAAAAGGAGAAAAGGAAACAGATAACCGAGTAAAAACCAAAACAGATATTGCCCCAGGCAACCCCCTCGGCATATAGCGGAGAGCTGGTATCGGTGGCGCCAAGTACATCGGTGGACACTGCTGTGGTGAAATAAAACCACATCAGAAAGAGACCGGGCCAGGTGAAAAACTGCACCAGAGCCACCTGACGCATGGTACCGGGCATTTTGAATATATTGGCAAAAACCTCCCGGAAGCCGTTGGCAAGTCCGGCTGTTTCAGCCTTCATTCTGTTGAAGGCCTCCATATCAGCTGGCGGATACTCTCTGGTCGTTCGAACGGTGTACATGACGGCCGTGATGTAGAAAATGGCGCCCAGCGTGAACACCGCCACGAGGTACGGCGGAATGCCTGAACCGGGCTC
>CAILQK010000227.1 GCA_903836265.1 uncultured Bacteroidota bacterium
CCCGCTTCTCTGATAAAACAGGCAGGCCAACACCCGCAAAATACGCTCGGCCCGAATATGCTCCTGTTCCACGGTCAGCTTCCCGAGCTGAAAAAGGTACGGGTTGCTATCATCGGTGCCGGAGAAAAGGAGGCCAATGCTGTCAGGGAACAGCTTTATCGCTACGAAAATCCGTTCCCGGCCCAGTCGGTAGCCGATCTCGGAAACCTTCGGAAAAACGACAGCTCTTTACTGATTCCTGTTATATATGAGCTGTTGAGTGGCAAAATAGTACCAATTATTATAGGTGCAAAGAACGAGCTTGCACGCGCACAGTTCCTGTCTTATCAGGATACCAGGGCGCTGGTCAATATGGTCGCGATAGATGAAACTTTCCGCGGACAGGATGTATATAATGCCCTTTTGCACCCGCAGCATCCGCTGCTGTTTCACTTCGGACAGATTGGTCTGCAGGTGCACCAGACGCCCGCAGCAGACATGGAGATGCTGCAAAGCAGGCATTTTGATTTGATTCGCCTCGGCAAAACGCGCTCGGCACTGGAAGAAACGGAGCCCGTTATCCGCGATGCCGACCTGGTAGCATTCCACCTGTCGGCCATCCGGCAGTCAGAAGCGCCGGGAGTGGAACAGCCAACCCCCTCCGGCCTGTTTGTTGAAGAGGCCTGCCAGATGTGCCGGTATGCCGGTATGAGCGACAAACTGACGTCTTTCGGCGTGTACGGGTTCTCCCCCGAGCGCGACCGGGAAGCGCAAACCGCACAGGTGACTGCACAGATGCTCTGGTACTTCCTCGACGGATTCTTCAGCAGAAAGGGCGACTACCCGGCCACCCAGACCGATCTCACCGAATATATTGTCTATCTGCGAAAGCTGAATTACCAGATTACCTTCTGGAAAAGCAACAGGAGCGGTCGCTGGTGGATGCAGGTACCCCTGAAAGCCACAGGCAAACTCGAACGGCACCGCCTGATTCCATGCTCGCTTCAGGATTATCAGTCGGCCTGTCGCGAAGATCTGCCCGAGCGCCTGGTTCAGGCACTGGACAGATTCTGAGGCGGCATTTTTCTACGATAACTGAACCAGCTTCTCCAGCCGTATCCCCCTCGAACCCTTTATCAGTATCAGTGTCTGCTCATCCAGCTCCTGTCCGTCAAGCCACTCCTTTGCTGCAGTGTTGTCTGCAAAATGCAGCGCACCAGAATCCCTGTACGAAGTCTTGCCAAACTCCGGCCCCACCAGTACCAGCTGATGAATCTGTTTCCGGGATGCGAGACGCACAAGGGCTTCATGCTCTTTCCCGCTCTCCTGACCCAGCTCCAGCATATCACCCAAAATAGCAATCCTTCGTTTTGCCGGCATGGACACCAGGCTGTCCAGCGCAGGCCTCATACTGCTCGGATTGGCATTATAGGCATCAAGCAAAACCCTGGCCCCCCTGAAATTGACAACCTGCGAACGGTTGTTTGACGGTGTGTAATGCTCCAGTGCGTTTCTGATTTTCAGCGCCGGGGTCTTGAAATATATTCCGAGCGCAATGGCTGTCATGATGTTGTTGAAGTTGTGCCGGCCATACAACCGGGTTTCAACTTCCACTCTCGGCCCCTCGTCTGACACAAACGCCGCCCGCACAATCGGCATAAAGGCCAGTAATTCCACCCCGATAATGCCCTCCCCGGGGATAGCTTCGCCGGATGACATCCTGTACCCCACCTTCATCCGGTTCTTTTTGGCCATATTTGCAAGATACCGTTCGGACAGGTTTACAAAGACACAGCCACTGTTCAGACGCAGGTAGTCGTATAACTCCTTTTCTGCCCTTTTCACTCCTTCCAGACTGCCAAAACCCTCGAGATGCTCCTTCCCGATATTGGTGATCAGTCCGTGGGTAGGCATTGCAATACGACAAAGCTGGTCTATGTCGCCGGGCTGGTTGGTACCCATTTCTATAATGGCCACTTCGGTACCGGGAGGCATGGCCAGCAGCGTCAGTGGCACACCAATGTGGTTATTGTAATTGCCTTTTGTGAAATGGCAGGGATAGTGGCTGCTCAAAACCGCAGAAACAAGTTCCTTGGTAGTTGTTTTGCCGTTGGATCCGCCAATGGCCACTACCGGAATATCAAACTGGAGGCGGTGATGACGCGCCAGCTGCTGCAGGGTATCCAGTACATCGGGAACCAGCAGACAGCGCTCGTCGGTCTGACAGGACGGATTGTCTGTTACAGCGTAAGCGGCGCCGTTCTCAAGCGCCCGGGCAACAAACAGGTTGCCATCAAAATTTTCGCCCTTTAATGCGAAAAACATGCAGCCATCCGGAAGATTTCTTGAATCGGTGCTGACCACCGGGTGCTGCAGATATATAGAATAGAGTTGTTCGATGTCAAACATCTGAAAATAATGCAGAATGATACAATCAGTTGATAAATCTGAACGGACAGAATCAGGGGATTACACAAATAGTGCAAAGATAAAGACGGGTTTGCCCTTTTCCTATTCCTGAACTGACTTTGTTCCATAACTTTGCAGCTTCAATACAAATAAAACCATTCATGCCGGGCGAAATCGGCTCTGACAAGGCCCGGTAAATTCAATTTGTCATGCAACCGAAAGAATTTTTAAAAAAACTCGGCCTTAAAACGCGCAATCAGGGTGCCTGGACAGGCATGAACGACATCAGGGGCAGCCGCCGCTACATTGA
>CAILQK010000228.1 GCA_903836265.1 uncultured Bacteroidota bacterium
CAAACCGTTATATGGAAGTATATCGGCGGTAAATTTCCAAACATGCCCTTATCTTTGTCGCCGCAAAACAATCATTGTCATGTCCAGAAAAGACGAATTCACCGCAGAAATACAGTCAGGATACAGCTTTTCAGGCTCCTCCATCGTACTTGGCGGCGCCATCATTGATACAGAAGCCGTACCAGGACTGCAGGTAAGGGTACCTCTGCGCACCATGAACCGCCACGGACTCATCGCCGGTGCAACCGGTACCGGCAAAACCAAAACGCTGCAGGCCATCGCCGAACAACTGGCCGGAAACGGAGTACCCTGTCTGCTCATGGATATCAAGGGCGACCTCTCGGGCGTAGCCATGCCGGGTACCGAAAACCCCAAAATCATTGACAGAGCTGCCAAAATCGGCATCAACTGGAAGCCAACCGGGAATACCGTCGAGTTCCTCACGCTGTCAGGTGAAAAAGGCGCCCGACTGCGCGCCACCATCAGTGAATTCGGCCCGGTACTTTTCAGCCGTATCCTCGGACTGAACGACACGCAGGGCGGTGTGATTGCCGTGGTATTCAAATATTGTGATGACAAGGGCCTTCCTCTGCTTGATCTCAAGGACTTCAAAAAGGTTCTGCAATACCTCGGAAACGAAGGGAAAGCGGAAATAGAAGCCGAATTTGGCCAGTTCTCCTCTGCTACCGCCGGCACTATTCTCAGAAAAGTGGTGGAAATGGAGCAACAGGGCGCCGATCTGTTTTTCGGTGAAACATCCTTCGATGTAAGTGATCTGGTCAGGATGGACGAAAACGGACGCGGAGTCATCAATATCGTGCGCCTTACAGATATTCAGGACCGTCCAAAGCTGTTCAGTACCTTTATGCTGCAGATGCTGGCCGAAATATACTCCTCTTTCCCGGAAGAAGGCGATATGGAACAACCCAAACTCTGTATCTTCATTGACGAGGCACACCTGGTGTTTCAGGAGGCCACCCCCGCACTCATGCAGCAACTGGAAGCAATCATCAAACTGATTCGCTCCAAAGGCGTGGGTATCTACTTTATTACTCAAAACCCCGCCGACATCCCGGACAGTATCCTCGCGCAGCTCGGCCTGAAAGTACAGCACTCCCTCCGCGCCTTCACTGCCAAAGACAGAAAGGCCATCAAACTGGCAGCAGAAAACTACCCCATCACCAAATACTATGAAACGGAAGATCTGCTCACATCGCTGGGTATCGGCGAGGCCATCGTGAGTGTGCTGAACGAAAAGGGTATCCCAACACCCCTCGCACACACGCTCATGCGCGCACCCGAGAGCCGGATGGATGTGCTTACTCCCACCGAAATTGATACCATCATCGGACACTCAGCCATTGCAAGGAAGTACAATCAGGCGGTGGACAGAGAGAGCGCTTATGAAATTCTGAACCAGAAAATAGCTGAAGCACAAGAAAATCAGCCCGAGCCGCAACAAAAAGGCGGTTCAACTGTCCGTAAGGATAATGAAGAGCCCGGCATGCTGGAAACGCTCGCCAAAGATCCGCTCGCCCGCCAGATCGGTCGTACAGTAGCCCGCGAACTTACCCGCGGACTGCTCGGCGTACTCGGACTGGGCGGCGCTTCAAGAAAAAGCTCCTCCAAAAGCTGGTTTTAACCCATGAATGGTTTCAGATTCTCCGACTACAAACCCGATCCGAACGAAAGCGTTTTTGATCGCCTCTTCAAACTGTTTCAGGAACTGATGCTCTATTCCTCCGGGAATGTGGCGCAGGCACTGTCGTGGCTCAACGACCTCGACAGACAGTACAAACTCACCACGCCCGAGTACGGCCTGGGCGACTTCATCCAGGAGCTCCGCGACAGGGGCTACATACGCGACGATGACAGCGGGGGAGGACAGGGAGCTACTGCCAAACTCGAAATCAGTCTCCGGCAGAAAAGTCTGGACGATGTTTTCGGCGACCTCAAGAAAGCCAAAAGCGGTAAGCACAACACCGGGGTGATCGGCCGCGGCGATGAACATACCGCAGATATCAAACCGTACGAATTCGGCGACAGCCTGGATAATCTGGCGGTCACCAATTCGCTGCACAACGCCTATATCAATCACGGTATTGACGAATTCAAACTCACGCAGGACGACCTGGAAGTGCACGAAACCTTCTATCAGAGCCAGATGTCTTCCGTGCTCATGATAGATATTTCACACTCGATGATCCTGTACGGAGAAGACCGTATCACCCCGGCCAAGAAGGTAGCAATGGCACTCGCCGAGTTCATCAGAACGCGGTTCCCGAAAGACACCCTCGATATCATCGTGTTTGGCGACGACGCGTGGCCCATCGAACTGCAGGAAATCCCTTATCTGGAAGTAGGCCCCTATCATACGAATACCGTGGCAGGTCTCGAACTCGCCATGGATATCCTGAAAAAAAGGCGCAACCAGAACAGACAGATTTTCATGATCACAGACGGGAAACCTACCTGCCTGAAAATCGGTAAAAAGTACTATAAAAACTCGTTCGGACTCGACCGGAAGATCGTAAACAGGTGCCTGAACCTGTCCATGCAGTGCAAAAAACTGAATATACCCATCACTACATTCATGATTGCACGGGATCCATATCTGGTGCGGTTCGTGGAGGCATTTACTCAGACAAACGGCGGCAAGGCGTTCTATTCTTCGCTCTCCGGATTGGGTTCATTCGTTCTGGAAAACTACAAGCGCAGGAAAAAGCGCTGAAACAAGCTGAAATGTACACATTACTCATCACCATCGTTATCGGGCTGTTCGTGGCCATGCTGTTTGTGAATCTGTATTTCAGAGCCAAAGTATTCAAGGTTTATGGGGTACTGGTACGCAACAGGGTGGAATTCGGCGCTGTCCATATCTTTAACCGGAAGAAACTGGAAGCAGAAATTCTGCCGCGTTACCCGCAGTTCCGGAACGAGATCGAGACGTTCATCAGGCACATGCGAAACTCCATCCGTATGGCCTCGGTTTTGCTGATGCTCATCACGCTGTTTGGAGGTATTCTTATGTACTTCCGGGATTAATCGCATAATAATGAAAATAGGAGTTTTGGGTGCCGGACACCTCGGAAAGATTCATATCCGGTGTATATTGTCGGAAGACTGCAGCAGTGTGTGGGATTTTGCCGGTTTTTATGATCCTGATGATCAGAATGCCGCCTCTGCCATGGCCCAGTTCGGCGTGAACCGCTTTGAAACGTACGAGGAACTGCTTGGCGAGGTAGATGCCGTGGATATAGTCACGCCAACACCACTTCACTTTGAGCTGGCTGCCGGAGCACTGCGCGCCGGCAAACATG
>CAILQK010000229.1 GCA_903836265.1 uncultured Bacteroidota bacterium
AAAGAGGCAGACAAACTCGCACGGCCCGTACTGAAAAAGGAACCGCCCGCGCAAACTGTTACTACTGCACCAGCCTCTTCCGCGCCTTCCACGCCAGCAACCCCTCGCCCGTCTCTGCTTCCTCCACGCGAAGCAGTAACACCCAAAGAGGAGCCCAAAGCACCGCCTCCACCCCCACCTCCACCGCCGCCACAACCGGCAGCAAAAGAGGAGCCGACTCCCGAGCCCCGTCGCGAACGGCCTGGAGGACTGCGTATTTTGGGCAAAATTGAACTCGACAAACCCAAAGCTCAGCCGCAACCCAAAAAGGAAGAGCCCAAACCCGCTCCTCCTCCTCCTGCCAAAGAGGAGGCTGTGGTACAGAAAAAGGAAACTCCGCAAACTCCTCCAAAAAAACAGGAGCCGGCTCCACCTCCCCCTGCACCCACACCCACACCCCCTCCCGCAACAGCATCACCCGCAGCTGCACCGACAGACGAAGTCATCCGGGCAGATGCACCTACACTGCGCGGACTGAAAATTCTGGGCAAAATCAATCTCGACAAACCCCAGCCATCTTCGTCCGGCAACAGTGGCAACGACCGCGGTAATCAGGGCCGCCGCGATAACCGCGGAGGCAACCAGGGCAACAGAGGCAATCAGCAAGGTGGCGGCAATCAGGATCGCTCCTCCGGCCAGCGTCCGCAGGGCGGTGGTAACCAGCAAGGCGGCAGCGGTAACAACACGTCGTCCGACGAACGCCAGAAACGCAAACGCAGGAAGGTTCAGCAGCCTATCACTGCCGAATCCATCCAGCAAACAATCGCCGGAAATCAGGGCGACAAGAAGGGACGTGGCCGCGCCGAGGTGTCCAAAGAGGTATCCCAGAAGGATATCGAAAACCAGATCCGCCAGACAATGGCGCGTATCGGCGCCGGCGCCAACCGCAAGCGACAGCGTGTGCGCCGCGACAAGCGCGAAGAAATGCGCGAACGGGCAGAAATGGCCGAACAACAACGCGCTGAAAATGAAAAGGTACTGCAGGTAGCCGAGTTCATCTCGGTTTCTGACCTCGCCTCTCTTATAAATGTAAGACCGGCCGATGTCATCAAAGCCTGTATGTCACTCGGTATATTTGTTTCTATCAACCAGCGCCTCGACGCAGAAATTATCGAGCTGGTAGCCAATGAATTCGGCTTTGAAGTCAAATTCATCACAGCCGAAGAACAGGTGGAGGTCGAAGAAGAGGAAATTGATGATCCGAAAGATCTTCTGCCGCGTCAGCCTATCGTCACCGTTATGGGTCACGTTGACCACGGAAAAACGTCGCTGCTCGACCACATCCGCTCGGCGAATGTGGCGCAGGGAGAAGCCGGTGGAATCACACAGCATATCGGCGCCTATGAAGTGGGAGTCGGCGACGGCACAGGAAAAATTACCTTCCTCGATACGCCCGGCCACGAAGCCTTCACAGCCATGCGCGCACGCGGTGCCAAGGTAACCGATATCGCAATTATCGTAATCGCAGCCGACGACAGCATCATGCCGCAAACCCGCGAGGCAATCAGCCACGCACAGGCCGCAGGTGTTCCTATCGTGTTCGCTATCAACAAAATTGACAAACCCGGCGCCGATCCGGAACGTATCAAAAATGAACTCGCCCAGATGAACTTCCTCGTGGAAGAATGGGGCGGAAAATACCAGAGCCAGGATATTTCTGCCAAAAAGGGTACCAATATTGACAAACTGCTCGAAAAGGTACTCCTCGAGGCCGAAATACTCGAACTGAAAGCCAATCCGAAACGACGCGCAGTCGGTACGCTCCTCGAAGCATCACTGGAAAAAGGTCTCGGATACGTATCCAAGGTACTTATCGAAAACGGAACTATCCGGGTGGGCGACCCAATGATCGCCGGCGAATTCTCCGGCCGTGTAAAGGCCCTGTTCAACGAACGCGGTAAAAAAGTACAGAGCGCAGGCCCGGCACAACCCGTGGTTATCCTGGGTTTGCCCGGCGCCCCGCAGGCCGGTGAAAAAATCAAGGTGGCCAACTCCGAAAGCGAAGCAAAGGAAATAGCCAGCAAACGCGCCCAGATCATCCGTGAACAGGCCACCCGCGCCACCAAGCGTATCTCACTCGAAGAAATCGGACGCCGCCTGGCACTCGGCAACTTCAAGGAACTCAAGGTTATCGTCAAAGGTGATGTTGACGGTTCAGTGGAGGCACTCAGCGACTCGCTGATCAAACTCTCCATGGAGAAAATTCAGGTCAGCGTTATTCACAAGGCTGTAGGTCAAATCGTGGACAGCGATGTCATGCTGGCCTCTGCTTCTGATGCCATTATCGTCGGCTTCCAGGTGCGCCCGTCGCTCACAGCCCGTAAACTCGCCGAAAAAGAAGGGGTGGAAATCAAACTCTACTCTATCATCTACGAGGCCATCGAGGAAATCAAGTCCGCAATGGAGGGCATGCTCGAACCTGTCAAGGAAGAAGAAATCATGGGTCAGGTCGAGATTCGTGAGGTCTATAAAATCTCCAAGGTGGGAACAGTGGCAGGTTGCCAGGTACTCGAAGGCAAGATCAGCAGGAACCACTACGTCAGGGTCATCCGCAATGGTATCGTGGTTTATCCGGCCAACCCAAGCCAGCATGCCGAACTCGCATCGCTCAAGCGCTTCAAAGAGGATGCAAAGGAGGTGAAAGCTGGTCTCGAGTGCGGTCTTACTATCAAGAACTTCAATGACATCAAGGCCGGCGACGTGGTCGAGTCCTATGTAGTAAATGAAGTAAAGTCCAAATTGTAATACACTTTCGCGCAATATCCTGCAGTCGCGCATATTGTCCCGAATTGTCTTCCTGAAGATGATTCGGGACTTTTTTATGTCAATATTTCCCCTTTTATATAAGTTGAAGCTATTACACTTGCCGGTTTTGCAGGCTTTTGCCTAAATTTGCCATTATGAATCATTTTTGGAGATTTACCATATTCGTCTCCGGTATGTTACCTGTTTGCTGGATACTGCTCTCCGGAAGGGATAACGCGGGCCTGCAGTTTGTTCATGGGCCCGACCCCGCCGTACACCCCGAAGACTATTTCGGACAGCCGGTACCCGGCGCTGTTGCCCTGACCGGTACCTGTGGCGAGCTGCGCCCCGACCACTTTCATGCCGGCGTGGATATTGATGGTGTAACCGGAGCCCCCATTCTCGCCTCCGCCGACGGATATATTGACCTGATCAAAGTCAGCTGTAACGGCTACGGAAATGTTCTGTACCTGAAACACCCCAACGGATACACCACTGTCTATGCGCATCTCGACAAATTCGCTCCCGAAATACAGGCATTTGTTCGCGAAAATCAGTATCGAAAAGAGCGCTTCGAGATTGAACTGAACCCGCCAACGTCCAGATTTCCGGTGAAAAAAGGACAGGAAATCGGTAAAATGGGCAATACCGGCAGCTCGGCCGGATCTCACCTGCACTTTGAAGTCCGCGATCCGCAGGGCAGAAGTGTCAATCCGCTGCTGCTCGGTATTCCTGTTGCCGACAAGGTCGCTCCCGAGTTTCGAGATATGAAATTTTATATCCTGAACGAAAAAAGAGAGGTGCTTGCCAGCAAACCATTTCCGTTGATGAAAGACAAGACCGGCCATATCGGATTTGCCGACGATACGGTCAGGATCGGCGCCTGGCGCGTCGGATTCGGTATAAAGGCCTACGATAAAACCGATGGAAGAAAAAATGATAACGGAGTTTATTCGGTGACCATGTGGGCTGATGACCAGCTGGCTTTCGAGTGGACCGCCGAAACATTCGACTTTGATGAAACACGGTACCTGAATGCGCACATTGACTATTCCGCAAGAAAAAGGTACGGAGCCTGGTTTCACCGCTGTTTTGTACTGCCCGGAAACGAACTCAGCAATTACACCATCACGCCTTCCATGGGCGCTATCAAATTGTACAGGGATAAACCGGTACAGATAAAAATAAAGATTGCAGATGCACTTGGAAACTCCAGTACACTGGTATTCTGGGCACTCCGCGATGCAGATGCCATGGAAACAATCGTGAGCCCCCCATACCAGTTCGATGTGCCTTATGATGGAGATACTCAGATTGATGTGGGCGACTTTTCCGCGTTCATACCGTACGGTACACTCTATGAGCAACTCGGATTGCAATTTGAGATAAAACCTCCTGTTCCCGGAGCTTTTTCGCAAGTGTACCGCCTCCACGACAACCTGACTCCCGTACACAAATACTTTGATGTGAGCATACGAACCCGCGATGTGCCCGAAATACTTCGGGAAAAGGCGGTCATCGCCAGTGTGGGGGAAGGAAGGCCTGACAACTGTGGAGGAGAATGGAACGGAGACGTTTTGTCAACCAGAGTACGCCATTTCGGCAATTTCTGTATAATGACCGATACAACAGCTCCAACCATCACTCCAGTGGTGTTCGGACCCGATATGCGCAAGAAATCCACCATGGCATTCAGGATCAATGACAACTTTGCAGTAACCGGTACTGCTGACGGCATGCAGTACCGTGGAACTGTTGACGGAGAATGGGTTCTGTTTGAATATGACAAGAAACGGGCGCGTCTGACCCACGTATTTGACGAGAGAACAGGCTCCGGGGAACATCTTTTATCGCTTTCTGTAACCGATGACAGGGGGAATACCAGGATATTTGAAAGAAAATTCAGGAGATAAATAGGGTTTTTTCATTATATGATTGCGTCCTTTCATATTTATCTTACGCCTTAACAAAATTGACAAAATAGAAGTGCGGTTTTCACCGTTTGAAGCAAACTTTCACATTATTACGTTAAATTTTTTGACAAGAGGTGCCAAGGTATCCGGAAAAACTTACCTTCGCCCCTCAAGTCGAAATCAACTGACAGTTCAACCCAGTCGCGTACTGTTCAACTCAAACTACAAGAGTTCGCTTATGCTTATGAAAAAAACTACTCTACACCTCCTCCTGCTGTGTTTTGTGACGCTGGCGGCTTCGGGTATCCAGGCTCAGGACATACACTTTTCGCAGTTTTACCAAAGTCCGCTGAACCTCAATCCGGCGATGACTGGCGTGATGAACTGTAATCACCGCCTCGTTGCCAACTACCGCAACCAGTGGGCTTCCATTCTGAAGAACAACGCCTACAATACTTATTCTGCCAGTTACGACCAGAAGATTCCTGTAGGTCGCTACGATTATTTCGGCGTGGGCGGTACACTCTGGGGCGACAAGGCCGGCTCTTCCGAATTTGCCACCACCCAGTTGCGCGGATCAGGTTCCTATGCCAAGAAAATGGGGGGCTATCGCAAGAAGGCTCACTACCTCGTTCTGGGCGCAGATCTGGGCGTTAGCAACCGCAGCATCAACGTGGGCAATCTCCGCTGGCCAAGCCAGAACAACGGAAATGGTCAGTATGACGAAACCAAGCCACAGGAAATTATTGATGATCCGAGTTTCATCTTCATGGATCTTTCTGCCGGTGCACTCTGGTTCAGTGTACTCAGTCCTGATGCCAATTTCTATTTCGGTGGCGCCTTCAACCACCTGAATCGCGCAAATCAGTCTTTCGACCGCGATGACCAGACTGGCGACCGTATCAGCATTCCGCTTTACAGCAAGTTCACTTTCCATGCCGGTGGCGAATTCATGGTTGCCCAGAAGTTCGGTCTCAGCCCGGGTGTTGTGACGTTCTTCCAGGGTCCATCCTGGCAGGTGAACGTGGGTAACTCATTCAAGTTCCTGCTCGGCAACAGCCGCCGCTACAATCAGGCCTTCCAGTTCGGTATCTGGGCGCGTATGGCCAACCGCCTCAGCGATGGCAAACTGCTCGACGCTGTAATCGCCAGCACACGCTTCGATTACGAACAGTTCACTATCGGTTTCAGCTATGATATCAACACTTCAAGCCTGAACCCGGCAACGAACGGCAACGGTGCCTTCGAATTCTCTCTGGTATATAAAATCTGCGGTCCCGAGCGCCGTGGCGTTTACTGCCCGAACTTCTGATCCGAAACATGTTCCCGTATTATCCTGCCGCCGGCCGGTAATCCTGAACGTGTCCCGGAAT
>CAILQK010000230.1 GCA_903836265.1 uncultured Bacteroidota bacterium
TGTAGTTTGTGATCGGGCAGAACAGTGTGATACTTGCACAGGTAACAGTCGGAGCGATTTTGTCCTCGATCTTGATGTCACCCCAGCAGCGGTTGCCACTGATCAGATGCGTAACCCTGTACTGATAGGTTTTTCCAATATCGGATGAAGAAACGGTGGCAGACATCCACGGACCATTACCGTATGGGAGCGTACGATCCAGTTCCACAACATAATCATCGTAACAGCCATAGCTGCCTTCGAGAACGTCATCACCCCCGATTGAGGCAGAGCAATCCGCATCAAGTGACAAGTGAATCAGATCATTGCAGGTCAGGACAGCAGGAGTAGCGAGTACATGGACAGTCTGGGATACAGACTGAATACAGCCGGGGTCATTTGCTCCGTTTGCCTTAGGTGTGCCACCGTTTACCGTGTATTCAATGACGTAAGTGCCCACACCTGCAGATGGATCAAAGGTATTGGTTGCAACACCATTCACCCTGAAGGTCTGTGAAACAATATTGCCATCACCCGGATCGCCTGTCAGTGCCACAGCGTCTGACGACAGACAGAAGGGGCCCGACAGGTTGGAGGAGATAACAGGATTCGGATAGGAACAGCTGTTTCCGATTGAAAGTGTAGTTCCAATTCCGTTTGTAACAGAAATGGTATAACCCAGTGCGTCAATATGACGTCCATTCAGCGTAAACATATTGCCTCCGATGCCAGTGACAACTGTACCAACTGTAATCGGAGATGGTGCGGCTGGAGGTGCAGCGCTCGCGTTGTTGAACAGTCCGTTAACAGCAGATACCGTCCATACCTGATTCGACGGAGCGTTGACCTTGATCTGCTCACCAAACTGACCGTTCGTCAGTGAGGTGGCGTTATTCAGGCAAACGCACGGATCAGAAATGGAAACAGAACAGTTGAATGAGAACACAGATACAGAACCGGTCATGGTTCCGGAACAGTTGGTGGCGCCATTCAGGGCCACAACAGTGTATGTTCCGATGCCGGCCTGGAAGCCAAAGTCGAGTGCATTGCCTGTACCAGCCAATGGAGCGCCAATATTTGCGCCGTTCAGTTGAAGCTGGTAATTGATACCCGACTGGGATCCGCTCAAACCCACTTTGGTACCCGGATCGGTACCGAGGCAGTATCCACCACCGCCTGTAACAGCGAAGGAGGTTGGAAGCGGATTCACTGTGATGACTCGGCTTGCAGAAGCAGAGCAGTTGCTGGCATTTGTCACTGTTACCGTGTAAGTGGAGGTAGCACCCGGAGCTACTGTGATGGCAGCCGTGTTGGCGCCGTTACTCCACAGATAGGAAGTGCCGCCACTGGCAGTCAGCACAACAGAGGTACCATTGCAAATGATACCGTCGTTATTGGTAGTACCGCTTGTCTCAACCACCGCAATGGAAGGAGTTGGCAGCGGGTTCACCGTGATCGTAACTGAGGATGTTACTGAACATCCAGCAGCATCAGAAACTGTTACAGTGTAATTGGTAGTGATAGTCGGAGAAACATTGATTACAGAATTATTGGCCCCTGTACTCCATAAATAGTTGACGCCACCTGTAGCTGTGATTGTTACAGGCGCGCCGGCACATGTGACGGCATCATTATTTTGCAACCCCGAAGTTTCTGCGACAGCAAAATTTACTGCCGGTACTCCAATTTCGTAAACACTGACTGTCAGACTGACTTCTGCTGTGGTAACTAACAATGGCTTACCAGTCGGACTATTTGCAGCAGGTATAAATACAAGTGATTCAACTGCAATATCCTCAGGGACATTCACATATTGAATAAAACTGACATTGGCCGGATCGGTAATGTCATAAACAAAAATATCACCGATTCGCTCGATACCAACGAATGCATAGGTCCTGTTATTTATGGTGCCTATAGCGACACCCTCAGGTTCGGGCCCTTTATTATCACTTCTTCCATCAAATGTGCTATTGCTTCCTTCGGAGTTAAAAAGTGAAGGTCTTCTGGAAGCAGTAAATTGCTCAAACTGATCCCCGCTGTCGAATACTAAATCTCCAACTGTATTCCAGATACTGAATGAACGTGAACCGAGTGCGTGTATCTGATCAAAATCACCATCACCATCGAGATCTCCGGTGGCATTGGTGAGTTGCAATCGGCCCAGATTCCCGTTCTGCTTGAGGATAGCTGCATTGGGAAAGGTTGCAGGATCGAGTACATAACCGGATGCGCCTACACGAATTTCCTCTGTGTAACCAGTCCATGCTCTTGAATCGCCTTCATTTGCCGTAACCAGGTAACCTTGTCCACCAGCATTGTAGTAGCTGATAGCATCAGGCATATACATTCCATAAACAGGCCAGTTGGCTATATTGATCCTTCCTGTGCTGGATGTAAGATCCCTGTCACTTGCATCCATACCATTACCGGAAATATTATGGTTCTTCAGGCCCAGCGATTTGATAGCCGTTACTGTCGCAGTCTGGATATCAATAACAGCAATTGCGTTGTTTTCCTGAAGTGTTACCCAGGCTGTATTGCCCTCAGGATTGATCGTAATATACTCGGGTTCAATATCTTGTGCAACTGTTGAACCTGGGCCATAGATGCGCACTCCCGATGCCCTCAGTGTGTTGATCTGGGAATTGAAACCAGTAAAAGAAACTGTCTGTACAGTGGCAGCACCAACACCGGATGTAATATCAATGATACTGACAGAACCTTCAGGATCAAAAGATGTACTTTGCCCGTAGCTGTTTGGCTCCCCTTCATTGGCCGTGAGCAACTTCAGTCCATTTGGAGTGAATGTCACCATATCTGGCAAAAAGCCGACCTGTACAGAATTTAGTACCGCTCCAGTGGCAGCACTGTAGAGCGTCACCTGACCAGGTTGTTGGGCGAAAGTACTGTTATTAACCACTGCATAGGAGGCAGCCAGTATTCCATTACTAACTGCTACACTATTCGGCACAGCAGTTGTTCCCGAAGGAGGTGTAAACCCGATTGGAACACTACCCCCCAAAGTCAGCGTACCAGTATTGCTCATTGTATAATATTCTACAACTGTTCCGGCAACAGTGTAAAGCCGTTTACTTACAGGATCAAATGCCGGAATCTCCGCGCCATTCGTACTGATTGCTCCACCCACTTTTTTCAGGAATGAACAAGTGTTGTCCTCAATGGAAATACTCTGAGCGGTAACAGTACCCAAAGAAATATTGACAGTCGGGTTGGAAATAGTCAGGACTGCCGTTTCGGCCCCTTCTGGATTAACATCATCAATGGCAATGAACCTGACCGAACCTGTCGTTTGACCGTTTGGTATTGTTATCGTCACGCCCGAGAGTTCATAATCATCTGAGGTAACACCTGCTCCTGTAACACCAACTGTTACACTCTGATTTCCAACCACCGGACTACTCGAGGTAACTGTTACTGTTACTGAAGTAGCAGCAGCCTCAGATGCAGTATTGGTACTTACCGACAGACTGACGGTCGGTGTGGTGACCAGAACACTTGCAGTGCCGGTAGCAGTACAACCAGAGGCGCTGGTTACGGTCACAGAATATGTTTGCGTGCCCGAAAGAACTGGCACTGCCGTTATAGAACTGGAATTGGTGTTTACTGCTCCGTTTCCTGCCCAGTTATAGGAAGAACCCGAGCCGGCATCCGGTACAGACAGTGAGACAGTACCGCCCACAAGAACAGTAGCCGGTGTTGCCGTGATTACTGCCGAAGGGAAAGTACACGATCCGGGAACTGTGGTAATCACCGTTGACTCCGCACTTGCAATTGTGCTGTCAGTATCACACAAACAACGGGTTTTGATACTCTGTGCAGGTCCGGTCTGTGCATAGGTCGGAACCACCGTCGTCCATGATCCACCATTGACCTGATACTGAACAGACGAACCGGCCGGACACGGTGATGACGGAGCCGTTATAATACCACCCGATACTGTACATCCGGTCACGCAAGAACTGTTGACAACAGTTACATTGGAAGGCGCACCTGCAAAAACCGGACAGGAGGTTCCACATGGTACGGGACTGGTCGTGGCCGTAGCAGTGGATGAACTGCAATCGGTAGCTATATCTCTGCATCGCGCGTAAACTGTAACGGGTGTACTCAGGTAATCGGGAGTCACGCCGGTCCATGGCCCGAGGGGGCTCGCTGACCACTCCAGTACAGTACCCGAACCACATCCGGAACCCGATATTGTTCCAGTCGTTGAGGGACACACATTGTCAGTTATTGTGATCACAGGCGCAGAAGGTGCAGGGCAAACGCCCGGAGCAGTGGTTGATGGAACTGACTCTGGACTATTGACCAAACCGTTGACATCACAAGTACAACGCGTTTTGATTGTCTGTGCCGGACCCGTCTGATTATATACTGGCAGGGTGCCGGTCCACGCGCCACCATCCACCTGGTACTGAATGCTCGAACCTGACGGGCAAGGGGTTCCTGATGGTGCTGTAATCGTGCCACCTGTAACTGTACAACTGCTGTTGCAGGTACTGTTAACGATGGTTACATTATCCGGTGCAACTGTCAAAGAAGGACACGTCTGGGAAGGAGCCATCGCCACTCCCCTGAAAATTGTGTTTGCAGCAGCGGTCGCAAGTACAGTTGCGACCGATCCCGCTCCTGTATCCTCAACTTTAATCAGTCTGTTGAGTGCCGATTCTGTAGTTGTCGCATATATAACAGGGGTTGAACCAGAAAAATCTGCCGCTATACCAAAGGCGCCAACTGTAGAACCAGAACCCGTTCCCAGTGTGTAGGCGAGTGTCCAGACTCCTCCGGAAAGCGTCCATTTCTGAACACCTCCACCCGAAGCTGTTGACCGTCCATCAGCAACATAACATATATCACCTGCTGTATTGAATACGAAACCCGCAGGTTGAGAGCCCGTACCTGTATTGATAATATTTGTTACAGCCTGCCCCGAAAGAAGGGGCAAACCTGTACCAACCTGGTATATACCCAAAGTAGTCGGAGTACCGGCCGCCGACTGGGTTGAAAAATACAGATTACCGTTGAAGACGGCCACACTTCTTGTATTGGTCTTTGCGTTCTGAATATTGGCTGCACCGGATGTAATACCGAAATAATTTGTACCATCATTTCCTCCGGATGACCAGTAATTATTCAGCCCGTCAGAACAGGCACCTCTTATGTTATTGCCTGAATGAAATGTGGCACTGGTAGCAGTTCTCGTATATATTCCGTTTACGTCAACCTGTCCTGTACCCCTGTTTATGGCTGCACTTGTGGAGGAGGCAAGAGAAGTCGCGTTTGGCAATGACGTTGCGTAACCACCAAATACAAGTGCCAAACCGTCACCGGCCCGCGTCAGCATTCCTTCTGAAGTAGCAGTTCCGCTGACAATTAACGGACTGGATCCGGTGGATGGTATCGAAATCGCATTAACAAATGTACCTGCAGGAGTGTACTGTTGTAAACTGATAACATTACCTGTATTAACCAGTGAATTGGCCCCATCTCCAACCATCAGTACCACCGGATTGCCTGAGGTAAACTGGGCGGCAAGTATCCAGGGGGTGAAAAAGGATGCAATCATAAGGCATAACCGGTTTGACAGTAATGGATGGTGATGCCTGTGTTCAAGAATTGTGTCGTAGCTAAAACTCATGAGACCTGATTTATTAGTAAGAAAAACCGGTCACAAATTTCAGCATGCTGTTTGTAATGCAGTGTTAAGTTTAGCCTGAACACAAAAACTTAACATTGTATACATATTCTGCAATATCTACTTTCCCGGGCAAGAAGTCGAGTCAATATCCGGAGGAAAGTACTACTCAAAAAAAAGGCCCGAACAATCCGTCTTTATCGGATTATCCGGGCCTTGTTATTTATGTCCCACTACTTTACTACTTGCTCTGTATCATCTTCCTGGTCGCAGAAGCATTATCCGTGGCCAGTGTGTAGTACAACACGCCTGCGGTGTTCAGCAGTGCGCGATCCAGTGCGATGGCATTGTAGCCCTTCGCAAAGTCGCCCTTCTGCGTGAATACAACGCGGCCTGTCTCGTCATACA
>CAILQK010000231.1 GCA_903836265.1 uncultured Bacteroidota bacterium
CCGAGCGGTTAGGCACAGCTCTGCAAAAGCTGCTACAGCGGTTCGAATCCGCTGGAAACCTCTGAAAATCCCGCCGCAACTGACTCCGTGCCGTTGCGGCGTTTTTTTTGTCACAATACTACTGCCCGCAGCCAAAACATTCCCGCTATGGAAACCCTGCTCCAGGAAAAACTTCTGACGGTAGGCTCATGGTCGCTCACGGTGGCCATGATACTCGGTCTGCTGGTAACCTGGATTCTGACCGAGCTTCTTGTCGCCGCCCTGCGGAAGGTCATTCACCGGCAAAGCCGGCTGCTGAACCTGCCTGATACCGGCAGGCGCCACTCTCTGTATCTGATTGCCAAGTATATCATCTGGACTGTCGCTGCCGGCGTCATGCTGGAAATTGTCGGTATCCATGTGACGGTACTGCTGGCTGGCTCGGCTGCACTGCTGGTGGGCCTTGGCCTCGGTATCCAGCAAATTTTCCGGGATATTGTCTCCGGAATTTTCCTGCTTTTTGAGGGTACCATAGAAATTGGCGATATTCTCCAGCTCGATAACACGGTAGCCGAGGTGGCAGAAATCAACCTGAGAACCTCCCGGTTGCTGACCAGGGATGGCAAGACGCTGATTGTGCCCAATCACAGGTTCATCACGGAGAATCTGGTGAACTGGTCGCATGGCAGCAGGCAACCTGCCCGTTTTACCATGACTGCAGAGACATCACTTCAGGCAGATGCCACCAGAGCCCTCAGCGATCTGATTGCCTTTGCTGCAGATCATCCGGATATAATCAGGGATTCACCCGAACACCAGCCCAGGGCGCGACTTCGGGAGATGACGCATGAAAAACTCACTTTTGATCTGCACTTCTGGACATATCAGAAAATGGACGGAGACCGTATTGCTGCAGAAATCCGTATCCGCTTCAGGGAAACAATCGCCCGATAAATCAGCCTCCTGCCTGTTCTTTTCAGCGAAATTCATAACTATATGTTGCAATTCACACACAAACTGCCCGAACACGAAACCAGTGCCATCGAGCCCCAGGTAACCGGTGCCGCCCAATTGCTCGAGAGCCGCAAGGGGCCCGGAAATGATTTTCTCGGATGGCTCGACCTTCCTGTAAAATACGACAGGGAGGAATATCGCCGGATCAAGGCAGCCGCGAAGAAGATTCGCAAGGAGAGCGAGGTACTGGTGGTAGTCGGTATCGGGGGTTCGTATCTGGGAGCAAAGGCTGTTATTGAATTTTGTGACCCGACGCCCGCTATCCCGTTCAGGGGCGGCCGCAAAAAACACTTTGATGTGGTTTTCGTCGGAACGAATCTCAGTGGCCCCTATCATGCCCGGATACTCGATGCCATCGGCGATCGCGATTTTTCTGTCAACGTCATTTCCAAGTCCGGCACTACCACCGAACCTGCCATTGCTTTCCGCCTTTTCAGGCAGCGCCTGGAGGAAAAATACGGTAAAGAAGGCGCCCGTGACAGGATATATGCCACTACCGACAAATCAAAAGGCGCTCTGAAAAATCTGGCAATGCAGGAGGGCTATGAAACTTTTGTGGTGCCCGACAATGTGGGTGGCCGTTTTTCGGTACTCACCGCAGTGGGTCTGCTGCCTGTCGCAGCAGCCGGCATTGATATTGACGCCCTCATGCGCGGAGCCGCCGATGGCGTGAAACTTTTCAAAAAACCCTTTGCAGAAAATGCATGTCTGCAATACGCCGGCGTACGGAATATTCTTCACCGCAAGGGAAAGGATATTGAATTGCTCGTGAACTATGAGCCCCGCTGCCACTATATCGCCGAATGGTGGAAACAACTGTACGGAGAAAGTGAAGGTAAAGACGGGAAAGGAATTTTCCCGGCATCTGTCAGTTTCACTGCCGACCTGCATTCCATGGGGCAATACATTCAGGATGGGCGCCGCTCTATTTTCGAGACAGTTCTGGAAATCGGAACACCGGAACAGGATCTTGCTGTAGTCAGTACGGAAGATGATCTCGACGGACTGAATTATCTGGCTGGAAAAACGATGGATTATGTAAACAAAAAAGCCGCAGAAGGCACCCGTATGGCCCATGAGGAAGGAGGCGTACCCAACCTGACCATACACCTCCCGGAGGCAACGCCCTACTACCTGGGTCAATTGCTGTATTTCTTTGAAAAGGCCTGTGCGGTGAGCGGCTACATGCTTGGAGTCAACCCGTTTGATCAGCCCGGCGTGGAAGCCTACAAGAAAAACATGTTTGCGCTGCTCGGCAAAAAATAGATTTACCGGATTACGGTGACATCGCCCTTGCGGGTCAGTACGCGACCGTCGCGCATTTCTACTTCTGCATACCAGACGAATACGCCCGGGTTTACAGGCTCTCCGTTCGCTGTTCCATCCCAGCCTTCTTCCGGTTGGCCGGGATGGAAGCCGGCGCGCTCGAACACCAGATTGCCCCACCGGTCATACACGCGCAACAGGCGCACGCGCGACACGCCGTTCCCTCCGAAGATGGTGAACCAGCCGTTGTCGCCGCTCTCCGGTCTGATCACGTTGGGTATGTAAAATTCATTGCTGTACACCGTGATGCTGCGCCGGTCTTCAGCCGTACAACCTTTTTCATCAACCAGCCGGATGGTGAATATGGTCGGCACATCCGGATAGACGGTTTGTGTGAGTGACAGCGGAGTGTATTCAAACTGCTCGGGAAGCCAGTGTATCTCGCTCAGCGGCCACCCCGGAGGCGAGGCCGACGCCTGAAGGGTCACAGATTGGCCCAGTTCAATGGCAGTATCGCTCAGTGCAAGCGCTACCGACAGCTCAACAGGTGTATCCAGGTTGACTGATGAATTCCAGAAACACCCGAAATCGTCGCGGATACGAAGTGGATAGTTGCCCGGTGTCAGACCTGTGTATATTGCCTGACTGGTATAGGGTTTGTTTCCTATGGCGTAATAATAGGGAGGTTGTCCGCCTGCAACGTCTTCGAAGCGTATGACGCCGTTCCTGTCGCCAAAACATTTCACCGGCTCCGTAGCCACCACCGCGCTGACGGGTGGATCGCGGAATACCAGTACGGAATCGGCAGATGAACAGCCATTTTCTGTATTGACCACAAGGTGCCTGTAGAGCCCCGAGGCTGGAATCGGGATAATAATGGCCTGTGTATCCAGTACTGCTGAACCCTGCTGAATGAGCTGCCAGCGATGCAAATACTGGTTCCCGGCCGATGATGCGGATGCGTCCAGCACAGCTGAAAAATCGTTGCACCCCACCTGGAGCTGCGCCGGCCCGGCCTCTGCCACGGGTGGCACGGTATCAGAAAACACATCAATCTGTACTGCCGATTTACAGCCGTAACTGTTGATGGCTGTAACGCTGTACGTACCTGGCCCGGAGACCGTTTGAAATGGAGTATCAGGCAGCGGACCTGCGGGAGACGACCAGGCAAAGTGCAGGTTTTGCTGACTGGCAGCTACCCCTATTGTTGCTTCCGGATTACTGCAGGTGAGCGTGCCTCCCTGTGGAACAAGTACCGGGTACAGATCTGCCGCCGGAATCATGGCCAATCCGGTAATCACACATCCGTTGGCATCGGTAACAGTCAGAAAATAGTTTCCGGCATACAGGCTATCGAGATTCGCGTTTGTTTCTCCATTCGCCCACATGTAACTCAGCGGTGGTGTGCCACCTGACGCCAGAGCAGATAAACTGCCTTTTGCCTGCTGACAGGTATCTCCGTGCGTTGTCAGGCTCATGGCAAGTGCCGGCGGCTCGTTTACCTGAAAATCGGTATAATATGTACATCCATTGGTATCTGTGAGGGTTACTACATAAGTGCCGGCTGCCACTCCCGCGAGATCTTCTGTCTGTACCCCTGATGACCATTTATACTGATAGAGCCCTGTACCTCCCGAAAACTCGATATTGATACTGCCTGTGGAGAGCCCGTGGCAGTCAACAGGCGAAATGTCGCTGCTTTCCAGTATAATCGGAGGTGGTTCTGTTATGAGGGTGTTTGTTACAAGTGAACACTGACGGGCATCGGTGACAGTGACGCTGTACGCACCTGCTCCCGCGCCGGTGAGGTCTTCAGTCTGTTGCCCGTCTGACCACAGGTACTGGTATGGACCGGTGCCTCCTGAAAATGAAAAATCCGCGCTGCCGTCCTGAAGTCCCGCGCATGAAACAGGTGTGACGGTGGCGGGGTCTGTTTGCAGTGGCGCCGGTTCAGTAATTTGAAATGAGGCATCTTCGAGACAAGCACCACCTGCGTAGCGAATGGCCACTTCGTATTGCCCCGGCTGGAGACCGGAAATAACCCGGGTTGTTGCACCATTCGACCAAAGGTAGCTGACAGTTGGCGTACCTCCGGTTACTGTGAGCGATACCTCTCCGTCGGCAGCTCCCGCGCAGGAAATATTTTCGGTGGAAGCAGACCAGACGGGTGCGGTGTATTCGACTACCTCCGCGCTGTCGCGAATGGTGCATCCGTTCGCATCTGTGATGGTCAGCGGGTATATTCCCGCAGGTATCCCGGTGATCTGGGTGGCGGTGGAGCCATTCGACCAGACGAAGCTGTAGGGAGGAGTGCCCTGAAAAGCGCCTGCGAACGAGGCTGTCCCGTTGTTTTCTCCCGGGCAGGCAGCGGTTGGGATGGTACCCATGGAAGACAGTTCGGCAGGTTCGAACAGATGAACCTGCTGAATACGGAGACATCCGCTGGCATCTGATACGGTGATTCCATACCCGCCGGCAGGGGCTGATAATATTTCTTCGGTGGTATTGCCGTTACTCCAGAGGTATGTGTAGGGTGGCTCTCCGATCAGAAAATCAAGCCGGAGATGCCCTGTGCCACCGTGGCAAGGTATGGGTGAAACGATCTCCAGCGCTGTCTGCAGGTTGCCGCCGCCCTCCACCCAGGAGGAGCCGGTGGTGGTGCAGCCTTTGGCATTGGTGACAGTCACAGTGTAGAATCCGTCGGGCAACCCGAAAACGGATGCTGCCGTTTCGCCGGATGACCACTTGTAAGAAAGAGGAGGAAAGACCGTTGTGGCGCTGGCCAGTATGGCAGACGGGAAACCTTCGCAGTTGCCGTTAAGGGTATCAATATTGACCACCGGACTGTCGTAAAGTGCTACTTTTACCGTATCGCGCAGGGTGAGGCCGCACTGGTCGGTTGCTTCCACCCAGAAGAGGCCGGGCCCGGCAGCTGTGAGGTATTGGCTGCTGCTGTTGTCATTCCACAGATAAGAGCTGAAGCCTGCTCCTGCATTCAGCAGTACTGAAGTATCTCTGCAGGCCCCTGTATCCGGGCCAAGACCCGTGAAATCGGGCAGTGCCGGCATGTGGAAAGAAAACAGGTTATTCAGCCAGTCACATTCGACATTGAAATTCAGGGGAGTTTGTGTACTCAGTGACAGTGGCGTACTGCTGGTGCTGTCGGCATTGATTACCCCGAATACCTCGCCATCAGCTCTGGGGAGGGTAAAAGACTGTACCATACAGGAGTCGGGCGGGATGGCATTCAGAACAAACTGCACCCATCCGATACGGCTGGTGGAAGATACGGATGGATTGTCTTTGTAAAAAGATACGGGAATGCCCGGAGGCAGAATGGCATCGCCATTATTGCATATCTGAAGTGCAATGGTCACATTTTCCTGTTCACAATTTACAGACAGAACTGAGGCAGCAGCATCTGGTGCCAGAAAGTAGGGCTGGTAATTATCGTTGAGCAGCGATCGTTGAGCCAGGTACTGGTTGAACGGTCTGTTGCCGGATCCGGGTGCCGGGTATTCAATGGTATGATCTGGTTGCTGGGCTGGCACAGTCAGGTCATCATTGACGTTGGTGACAAAGTAGTTGAACTGGTTCCAGAGGTTTCGGCATGGAGCCCAGGGGTATCCGTCGGACTTGAACACATTCAATCGGGCTTTTCCCCCGAGATATGCTGTAGAGCCTGATATAATCACCTCAGTTTCTCCGTCGTTATCGGCATCGGCTACCACCGGATACTCATCTGCTGTTCCGGAGAAGCACGGGTGTTTGTACCAGTTTCTTTCGTAGTCCACACCTGATGGAAGTGGCTCGGGGCCCCCGTACATTATCCTGAAGTTTTGTTCATCCCGATACACTATTTCCGAGATACCGTCACCGTTGAAGTCATACACGGAAGTTCCGGTCCAGCCCGACTGGTCGGAGGTTGGCAGAGACCACCACCATGGAGCGGCAGGATCCTGATCGGATGCGTGAAGGCTGAAACAGGTCAGGTTGATCGAGCATGTTGAGATGATTTCCGGGAGGTCGGTGGCAAAGCCGCTCTGCGTATCGTCATACACATTGGCAATACAGGGCATGCCGCCGCTGTTGATGACATTGATCGGGTAGGGCATAAAACGGATCAGGCCGTTTTTGTTCCATACGTATATACCCGTTTCAGTATTCGGGCTCAGCCTCCTTGATGCCACAATTATATCCGTCACACCATCGAGATCCATATCCGCTGCGGCCGTATAGCCATCGCCGAAAGCGAAGGAGGGTGCCATCATCAGGTTCAGGTCTCTTTTGACCTTGATCTGGAACCCGTCGCCATCAGACGTAGTAAGGTCAATGGAATATATAACGGGTCCTGCTGCCAGTTCGAGTCCGGCGCAGTCGGGGTCGCCATTACAGTCGGCCACCGAGAGCAGGTCCACGGCAGTCGGGTTGCAGGCCCCTTCCAGATAGCTGGAGTAATTGGCCCGGCCCCTGTTGACGGGTCCGTCTATCAGTTTGTCCAGCGTTGGTGCGGCCGGGTTGGATAGGTTGAATGCGTATATATCACTTCCTGCGTACACTTCCGGTATTCCGTCGCCGGTGAAATCTGCCAGGAGTGGACGCTGATCTGTGTAGTCAAGGGGGGTGCCCGAGGTTATCCACAGTTGCATGGGTTCAGCAGTTGTTTCCGAGTAGTTTTTGAATACCCGTATCGTTCTGTCCTTGCATGAAATGAGCAGTTCCGGGATGCCGTCTCCGTCAATATCTCCTATTGTGGGGCCGGGTACCGGGTAGGTATCGAAGGAAGAAGGCAGGGTGAGATACTTTGGATTGGCAGCATTGGAGCCGTCTCCCCGGAAGAATATCAGCCTGCTGTCAGCAGTCAGTGAGCCGCCTTCACCCACGATTATTTCAGGAATGGAGTCTTCGAGCGGATTCATATTTCCAACGGCCACAGTGGCAACGGAAGATATATCGGTATTGCCCGACTGCCATGCCAGTCGCGCAGTGAACAATGGAGGCAGAGAAGGTACTGTACAGTCCTGTGCGGATGCGAGTGGCAAAAAGGCTGCGAGAGCGGCCGTGAGAAGGCAAAAAAGGCGATAATACACGACTTTGATGATTAAAAGTGAAACAGTCAGCCTGTTTTACAGGAGCAGGCTTTCGAACTCTTCGCGGGAAAGTTGTGGCGATTCTTCGGTGAACAATCCCTCTCCGAGTTTCTTTTTCCGTTCCTGCAGTTGTCTGATTTTGTCTTCGATAGTATCGCGGGAGAGGAACCGGATGGCAGTGACGGGGTTTTGTTGCCCTATCCTGTGCGCCCGCGCGATTGCCTGATCTTCCACGGCGGGGTTCCACCAGGGGTCCAGCAGAAAAACATAGTCGGCTGCGGTGAGGTTCAGGCCAACGCCTCCGGCTTTTATCGTCATGAAAAATGCCTGTACAGAATCATCCTGCTGGAATCTTTCCACTGCCCTTGCCCTGTCGGTCTGCGAGGTGTCGCCCGTGAGCCACGCATAGGCAAACCCTGCCTCTTCAAAAGCGGCGCGGAACAGCTGCAGATGTCGTTCAAAGCTGCTGAAAAAAAGTACTTTGTGATTGGAACGGCGGATAACATCCCACTGAGCCATCACATCGTCGAATTTGCCGGATCCGCCGGTATATTCCTTTTCCACCAGGCGCGGGTCATTGGCCAGTTGCCGGAGGCGGGTGAGTGCCTGCAGTGCCTGGAATCGCGTTTTGGGGTCATCGAAGAGAGCCAGTATTTCATTTCTGGCGGCCGATTTGGTTTTTTCATAGAGTTTTTTCTGGGCATCCGTCATTTCGGTGTAGAACAGTTGTCCGGAAAGAGCCGGCAGGTCAGGTGCTACTTCCTCTTTGGTACGGCGAAGGAAAAATGGTCTCACTCGCCTGAAAAGCCTTTCCTTGGCTGTCGCGTCATTTCGCTTCTCGATAGGTGTTATAAACTGGTCGCGGAATTCGCCGAAACTTCCCAGTGTGGCCGGATTGATGAACTCCATCTGGCTCCACAAATCGCTGAGCGAGTTTTCAATGGGTGTGCCGGAAAGGGATATTTTGTTGTCTGCCTCGAGGCTGAGTACGCCTTTTGCCACTTCCGATGTTCGGTTCTTGATCATCTGGCTCTCGTCGAGTACAATGACGTGCCAGTGTATTCTGGACAGCAACTCCAGATCCTGCCTGACGGTATGATAAGTGGTGAGTACGATATCATGACTGGCCAGTGCCCTGGTGTCTTTTCCACGTTTGGGGCCGGTGTGTGAGCAGACAAACAGTGACGGAGCGAATTTGGACAATTCGATACGCCAGTTGAAGATGAGAGAGGCTGGCAATACCACCAGCGCAGTGAGCGGTTCGGATCCGGTGTGGTTCTGGAACAGGTCGAGCTGGGCAGCTGTATTTGCCTGTGCCGATTTGTTTTTCTGCTCTCTGGCATAAAGGAGGAAAGCAATTGTCTGGAGCGTTTTGCCCAGGCCCATATCATCGGCCAGACAGGCGCCGAAACCATCGTTATAATGTCCGGCCAGCCATTTTACACCCTGTAACTGATACGGGCGCAGTTCTGCCCTCAGTTCCGGTGAAACGGTATAGTGGCTGTCGCCCGATGATGTTTGTACTGACTCTCCTACGCCCGACTCCACACCGGCCGCTTCGAGGAGTGTGAACAGGGCTCTCGGAAGTCTCACACTGTCATCATTTCCTTCCCGGGCTGCATCTGCAATTTCACCGTATCGGGCGAACCATTCTTCCGGAATCAGGAAAAAAGTACCGTCGGGGAGGCGGAAGAACCGGTCGCGAGCGCGCAGGTGTGCCCAAAGCGACCTGAACTGAAACGAGAATTCGCCTGCCTGAACCTGTCCGCGCAAATCGAACCAGTCGTCGGTAGCGGACGTGATGATATGGAGTTGTCCGCTCAGCAGCGCCACCGGCTTGCCTTCAACAACCGGGCATTCGGGTTTTATACCGGCAGCCAGCAGAGCAGTATGATGTCGTGAGAGCCAGTCGACGAGCATTTCGAGCGACAGCTCCTGACCCGTAGTGAACAATTTTCCGGAGGTTTGCAGTCCAAGTGTGGTGAGTGCCTGCACTTTTTCCTGTTCTGCTTCGGGATTCCTGATGACCTGCCTGATGAGAATGTCGTCAGAGCCATCTCCTGCGTAATCAACGGCGGTGACTATATCCCTTTTTTCGCCGTGCGAGAATTCGGCCCCGCGGTAGGCGAAAAATGCCTGCAGGTACCAGGTTTTTTCCAGAATATTTTCTGTTGGGGCAAGTCTCGCGGATATGAGGTCGCGGGTGATATGTACTTCGAATCCGTCGGCCTCGATCCGGGTTCTTCCGGCGCTTTTGGCTACAAATTGCCGGAAGTACACCTTTGCCTTGTCGGAGGGTATCTGTACCACGTCTTTGGTACGGAATGGCTTTACCATATTACCGTTGATACCGGGTACGCGGTAGAGATCATAACCTACCACCAGCCAGGCCGGATCGGTATTGGTGAGTGGCAGTACCTCCTTCGATCGTATAGTCCAGGGATTGTCTTCTGTACCCAGCCGGAAGCGATATTCCACCCCGTCTTCTTTTTTAAGGAAAGAAATATGGGGCATAATTTCCTGTTCCGGGAAAGAGACCTGCATATCGCAGGCGGGAGTTTTGCGTTCGAGGTCGAGGGTGAGTGGCCACTTGTCCCTGACAATTTCCGACAGGAATTTGTCAATTTTGTCAAAAATATATTTTTCGACAAAAGGTTTCGTGGCGGGATCAGCCAGCAGCTGGGGCAGTGTAACGGCAGATTTGGCTTTCGGGGGCTTGAATTTCGATTCAAGATTTTTGGGCGTCAGCATTTCGATCAGGTCGAACAGGGCCGACAGTTCCGGCGTCAGTTCAATGCCGTATGGAACAATAGTAGCGGCAGTAGCGCGCTGCTGCATATAGCCCAAACGGCCCTGCGCATCGGTTTCGACGAGCAGGGCCGCGGGCAGATATAACAGGTCGTTGTAATTCTGAAGGTTGAAAACTACTTGTATCATCCGGCTGCAAAGATACGCGATGCTTCATCTGTTTTAATGATTTAACATCGAGTTCGTCGCCGGGGTCTTGTTATTCAGCCTTGCCCAGTCTTGCAGCTCCCCACCGTTTCCCGTCTGTCAAACGGAGTATGTAAGTGCCATTGGGCAGTTCCTGTATGTCCAGACTGGTTGTGAATGTTCCGCCGCCCGGTGTGAAGTCCAGCGAGCGTACCATTCTTCCGGATGCGTCGAATACTTCTGCACGGAGCGTTTCCGGCGCCCTGCTCATGGTCAGCACAAACAAACCTGCACCCGGGTTTGGAGAAATCGTCATACCCCATTCTTCGGAGGGTTCCACTGCAGAAGAAATAACAACGCTGGCATTCATGGCGGCTGTACAGCCATTGGCATCCATTACTTGAATACTGTAGGTACCCAGTGGCAGGTTGCTGAATACATTTCCGATTACAGGAATGCCATTCAGCAGGAATACATAGGATCCAGTACCGCCTGTTGCAGTGGCTGTGATGGTATTTCCGTTCAGTACAGCCGAAACGGCCAGCGGGGCCGGACTGCCTACCGTGAAGCCGGAGGTTGATTCGTTTCCGGCTGAGTCCAGGATTGTCACAGAATAAGTTCCGGAGGCGAGGTTACTGATGGTAGTGCCCTGTACAAATGTTTGTCCGTTCAGTGTGTAGGGTGGAATACCGCCTGTGGCAAACAGCGTGATAGAACCGTTGGAATCGCCGAAGCATGTTACGCTGGTGATGGTTGCGGTAACATTGACTGGCGGAACATCAACTACAAACGAAATAACTCCCGAGCAGCCATTGCCATCTGTGACAGTGACACTGTAAGATCCGTTTGGAAGATCCTGCAGGTTGTTGCTGGAGAAAGAATAGGGAGGCGTGCCTCCACTGACGTTCAGGGTGACGTCATTCAGCACGACTGTTGCGGTGCCGATAATGGGGGCAGGAGCTGTAATAGTTACAGTATAGGACAACTCCTGATTGAATGCATCGCGCACGGTGATATTGTAGTCACCCGCCTGCAGGTTGGTGAATGTGTTGCCTGACTGCTCCGGACCTCCATTCAGGCTGTACGAGTAGGGCGGAATACCTCCGTTGGCCAGAATGGTTATAATGCCGCTGGCATCTCCGGCGCAGAGAAGTGAGGCCGAGAAGTTGAGTGACAGAGTCAGAACTGGTATATCCACACTGACTGTTGTGGTGGCAGTACATCCGCTGGCATCCTGTACTGTAACAGTATATTCGCCGTTGACCAGTCCGGTGAAATCGCCGGAACTCTGGAAGTCCACACCGTTAATGCTGTACTGCAGATTTCCTGT
This sequence comes from uncultured Bacteroidota bacterium, assembly GCA_903836265.1. Lineage (GTDB taxonomy): Bacteria > Bacteroidota > Bacteroidia > Chitinophagales > Saprospiraceae > M3007. Next base: position 11,614 of record CAILQK010000231.1, read on the forward strand.
GCCGCCTGTTGCCGATGCCGATATGGTATTCAGAGCAGAAGAGGCATTGAGCTGGAGAGCGGCCGGTTCTGTGATGGTTACCTCGCTGGTTGTGGTGGTCAGGCCGAGGGTATCGCTTACCTGAACGGCGTAGATGCCCGCAGCAAGTCCGGTAAAGACTGGATCAGACTGGGGGCTTCCGCCGTTTATGGAGTAGGAAAGAGGTCCTTCTCCACCTGCAGCATTGACTAAGATGGAACCGTTACTTCCGCCAGCACAAGTTACATTGCCTGTAACAGCGGCGGTAGCAATTATCTGGTTCACCGCCACGATCACTTCCGTGGTGGCAGTACATCCGTTTTCGTCTCTGACGGTTACTGTGTAGATGCCATTGGCAGAAACCGTGAGTACGTTTTCACTCTGGAAATTCACTCCGTCAGTACTGTACTCAAAGGATCCGGTTCCGCCCGAGGCTGACACAGTTATGTCGTAGAGAAATACTGAGGCTCCTGCTGTTACCGGTGAAGGATTGTCCAGCACTACTGTCTGAGAGGAGGCTGCAAGGCCAAACTGTCCGAACACCACAACCGTATAGCTCCCTGCACTCAGTCCGCCGAATATATTTGACGTCTGCTGTGTGCCGCCATTCAGACTGTATGTGTAGTTGCCGTCGAGGCCGGTTGCTGTTGCTGTAATTTCACCCGAGTTTCCGTTGTGACAAAGAACTTCCTGTGACTGGGCTGCGGAAACATTCAGATTGTTTTCGGCAATAACGATATTAAAGAGGTTGTTGTGCAGCCAGTGATTGTTGGCAACATCCTGAACATCAAAGGTGAAACTGTCGGCTGCACTCATACTGCCATCGTTGCCGTATCCGACGGCACCGCTGTTGATATCGGCCTGTGTGAATATGCCGCCGATACCGAGCGGTGTCCCGTTGAGGGTCAGTACTCCGTGGGAAGGCAGTGAAAGCAGTGTATAAACTCCCTGACTGGCTGAACCGCCGAGCGTCAGTTCCAGATTGGAGGTACTCAAAGCGGCTGTGCCACCATTTCCAACAACCAGCGGAGTGTTGTTCAGGAGTACGGCAGCATCTATTGACTCGGGGAAACACAGGCTGATACTCCATGCGGTGATAGCCCCCCCATCCTCGTTATAGGTGTCGGTGACAAGCAGTCGCCAGTCGCCTTGTGCCGATGCGCCATCCTGACCTGCCAGTAACCCGGCGGCTTTGAATATACCCGATACAGCAGGCGGGGTGCCGTTGCACTGTCCGTCAAGTACTGCATAGTCATTGCCAGCCTCATCATCAAGCACTGCTGCGACATCATCGCCGTCACAGCCGAAATCGGAACCCGGAATACCCGGCTGGTCGAACAGCAGCACGGTATCATTGGACGGTGAAATCAGGCGTGCGATCAGGTCGCCAACCCAGGTGTGGTTGATATTCAGGGTAACATTTACATCCTCAACAGGTTTGTTGTCGGTCACGTTGAGTGTGGATGTAACCGTTGATACGGATGTCGGGCTGATTGTCCTGGGGACATCGGAGCTGGTATAGACATTGTCGCAGTCGGCAGCACCGACCTGAAACGCTGAAACTGCACTGAAAGAGCTTGTTCCGCAGTTATTGAGGCCGCGTACACGCCAGTAGTAAACAGTTCCATTCGTCAGTCCGGTGACTGTTGCCGATGAGCCGGCGACAGTCTGGGCGGATATTATGGATCCCGGAGAGAATGAGGGGTTATCGGCAATCTCCACTTCGCAGGAAGACGCGTATGTGATATCCCAGTTCAGCGTGGCAGATGAGCCTGTGCCGGAGATTCCATCAGCCGGGGCTGTTGGAGTGGCCAAAGATGGCGCACCGGGGAGAACGAGCAACTCTACAGTTTTCTGACGGGTTTCCGCACCTGCGACAGCTTCAATAACCAGACTGTATGTGCCTGCCATACCCGGTGTAAGATCGCTGACGCTGATACTTGCGCTGTTGCCTCCGGCCGGATTGGGACTTGCTGTAACAGTTGAAGCGCCGGGCTGCCCCGTCACACTGATAATTGCAGGAATATCGAATCCCAGTACCCGTTCGAGTGACAGGTTGATGGTTCCTGTTTCACCCGCACAAACCGTCAGGTTGTTAACATCCGAACTCAGGAAAAAGGTCGGAATGAGTGCCGGCTCTATTTTGAAATTGGCATTGGAGATATCGAAGAAAATATTTCCGGCGCCTTCCACGCGTACGCGACAGGTATTGCCCAGGTTGTTGGGAACCACTATGTCTTCTGTACCGTCGTTTGCTGTACCACCATTGAGGACGACCGGATAGGTGAACCCTCCGTCGGTGGAGAGCAGGATCCGTACATTGGCGCACGAAACGGGAGCTGCTGTTGTGTTGGCAACATCCCAGGTGACCGTCTGGGTAGTGCCCACATTCCAGGTCACGTTGGTATTGGGCTGGGTAACAAGGAAGGGCCCCGAATTGCCTGCCACGGTGACCAGTGCCTCGTCCTCGTCGGTACAGCCGGCCTGCAGGTTATAGTCGCGGGCTACCACCCTGAAATTCATGGTACGCGCCACTCCCGGAAGTTTTTCCCATGTCGGGTTGGCGTTGTTCACGATGTCAACCATTCGCGGAAATACCCTGGTTGGCGATGCTGTTCCCTTGAAAGAGCGGAACAGCGCTCCTGTTGCACTGGAAGAAACCGGCGGGGAGGTTGCGTTGGCGTTGTCAATCTGTTCCCATGTGTAGTTGAGCTGTTCGCCATCGGGGTCGCTGCCGGTGGCTGTCAGCTGAAACGGAGTTGATTTGGGAATCACGAAGTCATTACCTGCATTTACGGTCGGGTTATTGTTGGTAGTAGCAATTTTCACCGGACAGGTATTTCCACCGCCCGTATAGATATAATTGCCCATTTCTATTATGTTGTGTGCGTGGAAGAAATCCTCGCTGTTGGGTGCCACATTTTGTGAGCCGCATATACCGGCATAGGCCATAATTGTGGTACCGCTGCCGGGCTCTACCCGAACGGCAGCATTGCCTGAGCAGGAGCCCTGTGTTCCGTTGAACGTATGGCTGCCTCCGAACTGGTGCCCCATTTCATGCGCCACGTAGTCAATATCGAACGGATCACCTACCGGAGAACCGCTTCCGGTTACGCCGCGCGCCTTGTTCTGGTTGTTGCAAACAACACCGAGGTACGCAACACCACCGCCACCCGTACTGAATACGTGCCCTATGTCGTAGTTGGCATTACCGACCACATTATCGCAGGTTGTCTGGTTTTGCCCGAGCATGGTTCCACCGTTGTTGTTGGTAAACGGATCGCTTGCCGCGTCGAGATAGATCAGCAGGTCATTGTTGGCAATAATCTGCATGGTAGCGC
>CAILQK010000232.1 GCA_903836265.1 uncultured Bacteroidota bacterium
GCATGAAACCCGTGCGCCGCCAGACTCAGCACGTCCTTCTCGCCGCCGGTGATGAAAAGTATATCACCCCGCAGCGGAAGCTGATCCAAACCGAAGGTGTAATGCTCGGTCACCTCTCCGCTGTAGAGGAAACGCAGTTTGGAATTGGGCATGTAGAGCTTGGTAAACCGCCGTCCCTGATAACCGAAAATCGGTTCCTCATCGGTGCTGTTCAGCTCGTACCCATTTCCGGTCTTGCCGATGCCCTTGTATCGCTGAACGGCGATGACGTGGTACCTGGACAGCACCTCCCTGTGGATACCGTACTGAGCCCAGAACGAGAGTTCCGTGGGCGAAAAATCGCGTGCCTGTATTGGCACACTGCTCTGGGCCGTCTCGAAAGCGTCGTGTACCGAGGGCAACCGGGATGCCCGCACCACCTTGCCTTCCGACTGGCTGATAATACGCTCCGTCTTCTCGTAGTTATCATCCAGATCAAGCCGCAGATCAGTATTAATCAGCTTCAGAATGGCAATGAAGTCATGCTTGTCGTCGCAGGAAAGTTTTTTGATCTTTCCCACCAGGAAAAAACAGTCACCGCTGAACTCCGGGTCTCCGAAGTCCTTTATCTTGAATATCTTGGTGTGCTTGTCGGCATACACGTAGCACGATGCTTTCGTGTCGCTGTAAAATGGGTTCTTGAAGGCTTTGTTCGGAGCTGTGAGGCTGCTGCCCAGGTAGTGGCAGAAAACATCATAACCGTTCCGGGTTTTCTCAAGCACCTTTTCTTTGGTGAGTGACATAACGGGAACGGTTTAAGGGTGAAGCACCGAAGGTCGGACCTTCTTGTACGACTTCTGAATGAGTTTATCCAGGTCTTCCACCAGAAACCGTCGTTGAGCCCCTATACGGGCATACGGTATCCTGCCTGCCTGCATCATCCGGTACATGGATGATTTCTTGATACCCAGATAGGTACAGGCTTCCTTCAGATCAAGATACCGGATCTCGAACTTTGCTTCCCGTTCATGGATAATCACCTTCTCGAACTTTGTTTCAAGGGCAGTCAGTCTTCGGAGCACCTCCTGCATCGTCTCGATTTTTACATCTTCCATTGTGGACTTGATTTTGTTTCAGACCGCAAGGGTATGGCGATGCTCCCGAAAGACTATTGAACTTCAATTGAACTTCAATAAGATTTTGTTCTAACGCTCCTGAATTGCCTCGGAAAGTCGGGCAAACAGCCCTTTCTCTATCTTCCTGTTCTGTGTTGCATTTTTCAGGGTGTTGAAATTTCTCGTTTTAACATTGAATGTATTCCCCAGGGAACTGAACATATCCTTCTTCATCAGGGGCATACCATCGCGTCTCGATACCAGACGAACTTCGTGAAGCGTATCATAGAGTTCTATAAACTCAGTCACCGTGCCGTCCCATTTCAGGTCAACAAACAAAGTCTGTGGATTATGCTTGTCAGGAGCCGTGGTTCCTGAATGCATCGCCGTGATGTGTTGATCCTTTAACCTGCTCAGTTTGGCAAGCATTTTGGAATAGCGGTCAAACAGTTCAATCAGATTTCGGAGCAGTCTGGCCTGATGAGCGATGAACTGTTCAACCTTTTGTTTGAGCAGTTCTTTGTCCACATCGGAGACCGCGATGGATTCATACTGGATGTTGATGCGGCTAAAGGCAACTTTAGGGTTTTCCCCCGGGAAATATTGTCTTTTGAAAGCCCTGGTTTCTGTACTCAGTGACAGGAGGCTGCTGCTTGAAATCGAATACGTTTCCGGGAGTCCTTCGGCAAGGCTTCTGGTTTCTGCCAGCAGGGCTTTGTACGATTGATGCAGAGAATTTGCATACGCATTGACAGACCAGTGGCCGTTTATTTCGACTTCAAAATTTTCCTCATGGTCGAAAAGTGTGATAAAGTGTTCGGAGTTTTTTGGTCTTACGATTACCTGTACCCGGGTGAATGTTTCAAGAAGTGTTGAGAGCTGGTTTTGCATTTCGTCTGTTGTAAAACGTGATCATTTTTGGTCTATCGGCTCCTGATGTGCAACAGGGATTAGAAGAAAAAATGATCGTACTTGAAGATCGAAATGCGGTGATTTTCGGGCTTAAAAACTGCCTTTTTCGGACTAAAAATCAGATCAGAGCAATTGTAGCAAAAAAACGGCCAAAATGCCCTGAAATGTAGTGTTTTCGGCAAATAAACAGCCACATCCATAAATTGGCAAATTGGCAAGGTATATATATATACCCTTGCCAATTTGCCAACAGATATGGTGGCAGTTTTTCGCCATTTTTGCCGGGGCTTTTGAAGTGAAAAAATGAAGCCTCTTTCGTGCCGAAATCGGCGGCCGGAATCAGCCTTGAAAAACTGGCTCCCGGTTCGGTGCCAGAGCCGGAGTCGGGCGACTGGAGTCAGCTCTGAAAATCTGGATCCCTGGTCGGTGCCAGAGCCGGAGTCGGGCGGCTGGAATCAGCTCTGAAAATCTGGATCCCAGGTCGGGGCCGGAACCTGAGTCGGGCGGCTGGAATCAACTCTGAAAACCTGGATCCTTGGTCGGTGCCAGAGCCGGAGTCGGGCGGCTGGATGAACAAGCCTTCTGCCGGGGCTGAAAAACCCGTTCAGAAGAAATTTCGGGTAGATGAAAAAAAGTTTTTTTGGGTTCATTTTTGTGAAATCTCCGGCGGGTTTTTACCTTTGTTGCGCTGTGAACCCTCGGTGCTGATTTTTGCTCTCCAATCTGCAATTTTCAGGTTTCCCGGCTGGTTTCCCGGAAAAAAAGTACCTTGTAACTAATTGATTGTCAGGCTTTTGTGGGGAGGTTCGTGATCCGCTTCCTCCGAAAAATAATCATGAATAAGTTTATCCCGCATCCCGGCCATTGCTCGCCAGGGTATTTGGCTATACTTTTCACGGAATTCAGGACTGATCCTTTTTGTCGCTTCACCATCCTAAATGCCTAGTGA
>CAILQK010000233.1 GCA_903836265.1 uncultured Bacteroidota bacterium
CGCGAGCTTTGCCAACACCAATACCAATTTGCTGAATTCCGGAAATAAACATGAATGAGTGATTAATGAGAAACCCGGTCTGAAGCGACCTGCAATAGTTTACAAAGGGTCAAAGGTAGAATTTAAAGTGCTTTTAAAAATCCAAAAAACTGCACATATTATACTGACAGCCGATTTACTTGGTAAGTTTGCGGCTGTTTACACCAAAAAAACTTTTTCGATTGTGGAAGACTGGGAATTGGACTTTCAATGGCTGCACGTCCGGAATCTTGTGAAGGATGCCATGAGGCGTGAAACGCTGCCTGATATGAATATGGTATTGTTCCTGGTAGGTATTCATGAGCTGGGCCGCTGGCAGAAGGGGTACACCAAAGAAGAAAAGCAGGATCTGATGCATATCGGTGTGTGCTGCCTGCTCGCTCAGGAGGGGTATTTCGAATTTGTTGGAAGAGATCAGGACGGGTGGCCGCATTACAGGCAGGTACTGGAAATGCCGGCAGTCAACACTATGGAGCAGGAGCGTTTGCTGAAAATTTGCGCTGTAAAATTCTTCCGGGAATGGGAGAAATCGGCGGAACCGGAAGGTGAAGTACAAACTTAATATTAACTTAATGCAGCGGGGATGGTTGTATGACTGATACCGGCCTACTTTTGCACTCAAGATTCCTGACCGTCTTGTTTTAACTACTAAATCCATCTTTTATGATGCCTGGCTTCATTGCAGATCTGTCTGCGAGCGCCTCCGTTCTTTTGGTCGTCTGTATTGTTGCAGTATGCTTTTTCGAAGCTATCAACGGCTTCCACGATACAGCCAATGCCGTTGCAACGGTGATCTACACCAAAACTTTACCGCCAGTATTTGCAGTCGTCTGGGCTGGAGCCTGGAATTTTCTCGGAGCCATGCTGGGTGGTATTGCAGTGGCGATGGGTATGATCAAGCTGATGCCACTTGCCGATATGATGTCGGTTTCCCTGAATGAAAATATTGCGCTGGTATTGTCAATTCTCATTGCAGCTATTGCCTGGAATCTGGGTACCTGGTATTTCGGTATTCCCTGCTCCAGTTCGCATACCATGATTGGCGCACTTTTGGGAGGAGGCTTTGCTTTTTTCAGTATTCACGGTGGTATTGGTCCGAATTGGGATAAAGCCAAGGATATTGGCCTGTCTCTTCTTGTCTCTCCTCTGTTTGGCTTCTCTCTTGCTATCGGACTGATGTTCCTGCTCAGGGCCCTTGTGAAGAAAAAAACTATCTTCAAATCACCCGACGATACCAGGAAGGCACCTCCGGTGTGGATCAGGGCTATTCTTATCACCACCTGTACGCTGGTGAGTTATTTCCACGGAAATAATGATGGACAAAAAGGAGTTGGTCTGCTGATGGTCGTACTGATTGCCTTCATGCCCATGCAATTCGCCCTGAATCCCAACTTCTCCGGTGATGAAGTAAAAAGTCATATTGTAAATGTTCAGTCAGCGTTGAGCAGTGATATAGCTGCAGACAGTTCACGTCTGGCTTTTCATGCTCCGCTGATCAGTTTCTGTACCAACCTGAATTCGGCTATTGACACACTTGACAGCAAGAATAAAACGCAGATTTTTGCTGTAAGAAAAGGAGTGCAGGATCTGAACAAAAAGCTGGAGGCTGGCCTGAAAACACAGGTCATCTCCGGAGCTGCTGCAAAAACCGTCAAGGCTGAAATGAAAGGTTTGACCAATGCTTACGAATATCGTCTGACATGGGTAGTTTTTCTGATCTCCCTTTGCCTTGGCGCAGGTACGATGATTGGCTGGAAGCGCATCGTGGTTACCATAGGTGAAAAAATAGGTAAAACACACCTGACCTATGCGCAGGGTGCCAGTGCCGAGCTCTGTGCAGCCGCCACTATTGGAGTGAGCAGCTACTACGGATTGCCTGTGAGTACCACACACGTACTCTCTTCGGGTATTGCAGGTACCATGGTTGCTGATGGTGGTGTCAAAAATCTGCGTCGCAAAACAATCACCAACATTGCACTGGCCTGGTTGCTCACGCTTCCTGTCTGTTTTGCAGGCGCCGCCATTCTGTTTTATTTGTTCAGGATGATCATCTGACGAACTCCGTACGGCTCCGGAAACCACTGATCTGTATCCAATTTTTCAAGTCTGTTCCTAACCTGACTGCTCTTATGCTGTTACGTCAATGCGTAGCCCTGCTCTCTTTTTGCCTGTTCAGTACAATGGCAAATGCGCAGCAACCCGCCGCAGCCCCTTCCGCGCCCGCCAGCAAAACGGCCACCCCCCAAACAATCAGCAAATGGTACGATAAAATCAGTCTGAGAGGCTACTCTCAGTTCAGATACAATCGTCTGATTGAAACCAACCCTGATCTGAACTGTGAGCAGTGCGACAGGAGTATCGGAAAAAATCAGGGATTCTCGTTCCGGCGTGCCCGACTGATTTTCAGTGGCGATATTCATGAAAGGGTGTTCCTGTATCTGCAGTTTGACTATTCTGCAGATGCCTCGGACGTAAACAAGCATTTCCTGCAGGTGCGGGATGCTTATGCCGACTATGCCTTTGATGCCAAAAAGGAATTCAGACTGAGGGCAGGGCAGAGCAAGGTACCCTATGGCTTCGAAAACCTGCAGTCCAGCTCAAATCGCCTCCCGCTCGATCGGGCCGATGCATTCAACTCCGCTGCTCCCAATGAGCGCGATATGGGAGCTTTCTTTTACTATGCTCCGCAGTCGGTCCGGGATGTGTTCAAAACACTTGTCAACGACGGGCTGAAAGGCTCCGGTGATTACGGTGTTCTGGGTATAGGGCTGTACAACGGACAAACCACGAACAGACCTGAACTGAATGACAATCTGCATGCTGTCATCCGTGCGTCTTACCCCCTTACAATTGGACACCAGATTATTGAACCCGGCCTGCAGGCCTATTCGGGCAAATACACTATTGCCAAAGACAGGCTGTCGGCGGGCGTCAAGTCATCTGCCATTCCCATGTATGATGATCGCAGGGTGGGGGCGTCTTTCGTACTGTACCCGCAACCATTCGGTGTTCAGGCTGAATATAATATTGGTAAAGGTCCGGGTTTCAATCCAGCCTCCGACTCAATTGAGCTGCGCGATCTGAAGGGGGGCTATATCATGGCGTCGTGGCGAACCAAATTGAAAAAAGATCAGTGGCTGATGCCTTTCGCGCGCTATCAGGTGTATGAAGGAGGCAAGAAACAGGAAACTGACGCCCGTTACTATGATTTGAAAGAAGCCGAAATTGGTGCAGAATGGCAATTGATCAAAAATCTTGAACTGACGCTCTCTTATGTAATCAGTCACCGCAAGTACAGCGATTTCAAAACTGATTACGATGAGCGGGGCAATTTCCTTCGTATTCAGCTGCAGTTCAATTATTAAAGGTTTTCCTGTTCCGATACCTGAAATCTCCCCGAAAGTCCGCATCTTTCGGGGAGATTTTTTGTTTTTCATGCGTACCGTCATTTTTCTCGTCCAAAAGGAGTTTTTACAGATTTTTCGCAACAAAACCATGTTGCCGCTGCTCCTGATTATGCCGATTGTACAAACACTCCTGCTCTCCTTTGCAGCAAACTACGAGATTAAAAATCTGGCACTCACGGTCATAGACCGCGATTTGAGTCCGATGTCACGACAACTGACCTCCAAGATCGCCGGCTCGGGCTACTTCAAAATACAGGAATTTACTTTTTCAGGTACAGAAGCCGATGCTTCCATGGAAAGGGATGAGGCCGACATGATTTTGGAGATTCCAGCCAATTTCGAGCGGGATATGGTCAGGCAGGGCCAGTCGGCAGTATCACTTACGGCCAATGCAATCAATGCAGTGAAGGCCGGCCTCGGACTCGGATATGCGCAAAGTATTGTCAGGGACTTTGCCGCCGAACTGAATCCGGATCGCAGTGGCGGGATAGAGGTGGTTTACAGCAACTGGTATAATCCGCGTCTCGATTACAAGACATTCATGGTACCCGGTATTCTTGGTACAATCGTTTCGCTGCTGATATGTTTCCTCACTGCCCTCAATATTGTGCGCGAAAGAGAAATAGGGACTATTGAACAGCTGAATGTCACCCCGGTTCGCAAGTGGCAGTTTATACTCGGCAAGTTGCTGCCCTTCTGGTTGCTTTCACTCGTCATCGTCTCTATCGGACTGGTTGTCGGCAAACTGGCTTTCAACATACCCATAGTGGGTGATCTCAGGCTCATCTTTGCATATACGGCCACTTATACACCCTGTATGCTGGGTCTGGGCTTTCTGATATCCAATTTTTCCGACACCCAGCAACAGGCCATGTTTACCGCCTGGTTTTTCATGCTGATTTTTATGATGATGAGCGGCCTGTTCACTCCGCTTGACAGTATGCCGGAGTGGGCTCAGTGGATTAACAATGCCAATCCGCTCAGGTACTTTGTTGAATTCATGCGACTTGTGCTGCTCAAGGGGGCCGGATTCAGGGATATTCAGTCCAACTATTTTACCATTCTGACGTATGCCGTGGCAGTCAACTCACTGGCTGTTCTCACATATAAAAAACGATCCTGATTGTCTGATATGGAAAAAGTAACCGAATCTGCCTCCAGATACCGTCATCTGGAGCAAATGAGCACTCTCGATCTGCTCAATAATATCAATTCGGAAGATCAGTCGGTGCCACTTGCCGTGGCAAAAGCGATTCCGCAGGTGGAGGCGCTTGTTGAGGCAACAGTTCCCAAAATGAAGGAGGGCGGCCGGCTGTTTTACATTGGTGCCGGTACCAGCGGGCGTCTGGGAATACTCGATGCTTCCGAAATACCGCCTACATTCGGAGCTCCTCCCGACTGGGTTATTGGCCTTATTGCCGGGGGAGACACTGCTATCCGCAAGGCTGTCGAGAATGCCGAGGACAGCGAAACACAGGCCTGGCTCGACCTGCAAGCCTGGCAAATAGACAAACTTGACACAGTGGTCGGGATAGCTGCCTCAGGTACTACCCCGTATGTAATACACGGATTGCGCGCATGCAGGGAAGCAGGAACAGCTACAGGCTGCATCACCTGTAATCCGGGAGCTCCTGTACTCAAAGAAGCCGACTACCCTGTTCTGGCAGTAGTGGGCCCCGAATTTGTAACTGGCAGCACCCGTATGAAAGCGGGTACCGCTCAAAAGCTGCTGCTGAATATGATTTCAACAGCAATTATGATCAGGCTCGGTCGCGTAAAGGACAATAAAATGGTGGATATGCAACTCACCAACGCCAAGTTGATTGACCGGGGGGCCCGTATGGTGGCAGAATCTACCGGACTGGAGTACGAATCTTCCCGAAAACTGCTCCTCGAATACGGCAGTGTCCGGGAGGCTGTCAGGCAGGTTGTCAGAAATCAGGATTGACGTATTTTCACCAGTACCGGGAAATGATCGGATACCTGCCTTCCGTTTACTTTGGGATGCAGTACCTTGTAATGGGTGACTTTCCACCCGGGAGCTGCAAGCCAGATATAGTCAATCCGCGGGTAGCTCTTTTTCTTCAGTTCAAACCCGTTGAATGTGCCATTACCGCTTTGACTGGCCGGACAGGCATCTCTGAGGAGTTTTCCCAGCTCCAGGATGGGCGGAGTGCCAGGCTCTGCGTTCAGGTCGCCCATGAATACGGCACTATGGCCTGATTTGGTCCATTCGGACAATATAGACCTGATAATGCCGGCACTGTTGCGGCGTGCCTCTGCGCCTATATGATCCCAGTGTGTATTGACAACCATCAGGCTGTCGCCTCTTTTTTTATTCTGAAGTATTACAACGGTGGCGATCCGCTCACAGGCTGCATCCCAACCCTTGCCCGGCTTGTCGGGAGTGGCCGAAAGCCATCTCGTTGAGCCTGTAACCAGCCGGAATACCGTCGTGTCAAAGTAAACAGGACTGTATTCGCCTTTTTCTGCACCGTCTTCACGTCCGACACCGTAGCGCTGATAGCCTTTCAACTGTTTATCCAGAAAATCCACCTGTGACTTCAGTACTTCCTGAAAACCTGCAACCGACGGCTGTTGACCCATTACCTCGCCGACCAGTGCTTCCTTTCGGAGCTCCCAGCGATCGGGACCATCGCCCGGATTGTCATAGCGTATATTATAGGTGAGAAAAGTGTAGGTTTGAGCCTGTGCAAGGTTTGCAGCGGCCATGACAAGGAGTGTTGTGATGATTTTTTTCATATTTCTCTCTGATTGAGCAGTTTTTTCATTTCATGGCGTATCTCTTCAGTACACAGGTTGCCCAGACTGCCGGCATGTGTATGATTCAGGGCAGCATCTTTATCGTGCTGAAAAATTCCGTTCTCAATATCGTTGCCTACCATTACGTATGCTTCCCGAAAGGAGTGACCTGATTTGACCAGATCATTTACGGCTTCAACGCTAAAGATATACCTGTATTTCTCTTCATCCAGAATATTCTCCCTGACGCTGATCACTTTCAGCGCCTCGTGCAGTATGCCAAGGCAACTCTTCAGGTCCTCTATGGCCGGGAACAGTATTTCTTTGGTCAGCTGCATATCGCGGTGATATCCGGATGGCAGATTGGTCTGCAGGATGGACAGCTCATTGGGTAGTGCCTGTAGCCTGTTGCCCTTTGCTCTGATCAATTCAAATACATCCGGATTTTTCTTGTGTGGCATAATGCTGCTTCCTGTTGTCCAGTCCGCAGGAAATGAAATAAACCCGAAATTCTGGCTCATGTAGAGGCATATATCCATACAGAACCTGGACAGGGTACCTCCCAGACTCCCCATTGCGGCCGCGACAATCTTCTCCGTTTTGCCCCTGCCCATCTGCGCATAAACAGAATTGAAGCAAAGCGTTCTGAATCCGAGCAGTTCAGTGGTTATTTTGCGGTCGAGCGGAAACCCTGAACCGTAACCAGCACCGCTACCCAGCGGATTTTTGTTAACCACCCTTTCGGCGGCAACGAGCACTTCCATATCATCAATCAGGGATTCGGCCCAGGCGCCGAACCAGAGACCGAAAGAAGAAGGCATGGCTACCTGAAGATGCGTATATCCCGGCAGGAGTATATTTTTATGAGTTTCACTCAGGTCAAGCAGCTGTCCGAACAAATCCAGTACCAATCCCTGTATCACGCGCAGCTCTGCGCGCAGGTATAATTTGATATCCAATGCCACCTGATCGTTGCGACTCCTGCCCGTATGTATTTTTTTGCCGGCTTCACCCGTTTGCCGGGTAAGTATCAGTTCTACCTGTGAATGAATATCCTCAACACCCGGTTCGATCATGAAGTTGCCGGCTTCGATATCAGCAGCTATTTGCAGAAGTCCTTTTTCCAGTGCCAGCCATTCTTCTTCGCTCAGCAGTCCTGCCTTATGCAACATATACGCATGTGCGAGCGACCCCTGCACATCATATCTGGCGAGCAGCATATCAAATTCAGGATCACGGCCCACAGTGAACTGCTCCACGATGGCCTGAGTGGTTGAGTTGTCTTTTTGCCAGATTTTCATGTTTTCGTAAGATTTTGGCCGTATCTTTCCAGTAGATCGATATAAATTCCAATGCCGGATTCAATCTCGCCCAGATAAATAAATTCATCAGCAGTATGGCTTCTGGCGCTATCGCCGGGTCCCATTTTCAAAGCGGGAAAGGGCATGAGTGCTTTGTCAGATGTAGTGGGAGATCCATAACAGGTGCGACCCAGCGACAGGCCTGCCTGTATCAGCGGATGACCCGACTCTATACCTGATGACCTCATACGCATACTTCGCGGTTTCAGATCAGCGGCTGTATTGGCTTGAATAACTTCCAGTACTTCTTCCAGGGTGTAGCACTCATTAACCCTTACGTCAACGGTGTAGGTACATTTATCGGGCACTACGTTATGTTGAGTACCTGCATTGATGATTGTTACCGACATTTTAACCGGACCAAGCAAATCCGAGACCTTGTCGAAATGATACCCCCGTATCCAGGCAATATCTTCGAGCGCCTTGTACAACGCATTTTCTCCCTCTTCCCTGGCGGCATGACCTGATCTTCCGGACACCACCGCGTCGAGCACCATCAGTCCTTTCTCTGCGATGGCCATTTGCATCTGAGTGGGTTCCCCAACAACAGCACAGGCAATTTTTCCCAACTCGGGCAGTATCAGTTCGATCCCGTCGCGACCTGATATTTCCTCCTCCGCGGTAGCAGCAAATATCAGGTTGAAAGGTATGTCATCCCTGTCATGATACCAGAGGAAAGCAGCCAAAAGACTGACAAGCGGTCCACCGGCATCATTACTGCCCAGGCCGAATAATTGACCATGCTCTATTACCGGGTTAAATGGATCTTTGGTATAACCCTCGTTCGGTTTTACTGTATCGTGGTGCGAGTTAAGCAATAAAGTGGGCTTGTCCGCATCAAAATGGCGATTATGGGCCCACACGTTGTACTTTTTTCTGTCGGTATTGCAACCGAAGGCCTGCAGACAAGATTCAATCAGGTCGGCAGTTTTGGCTTCTTCTTTGCTGAAAGACGGGGTTGTAATCAGTTCACGAAGCAGGTTGATCGCCACTGAATAGTAAAATTCTCTGGTGTGCATCATTCAGTTGTTTTCGTGCCGGTCCCACACGATACTGGTGCCGGAAGTTCCATCAATCAGTTGTTGCAATGACTCGGCTTTCCCGATAATTACTTTCCGCACGCCTGATTCTACTGCAGAAAAGGCGTTTTCAAGCTTGGGAATCATACCTTTTGTAATGATATCTTTTCTCTTCAGCTCCTGAAATTCCTCATAATCTATTTGTTGCAGACATGTTTTTTCATCGTTAACCCTGCATCAGGCCCATTTCAGTAGCCAGAGTTGGCTGGTAGCCTACTGCCGAAGGCATACGACCAAGCAGCGCTGAAACTTCGGACCCTGCCTGGGTAAAACGGAAGATATTGTCGATAAAAAACAGAATATCACGGCCTTGGGCATCCGACTCATCCCCGTCACGCAAATGCTCAGCCAGGGTGAGACCCGACAAAGCCACGCGTGCACGGGCTCCGGGCGGCTCATTCATTTGACCGAACACTAGAGCGATTCGGGATTCCTCCAGTTGGTTGTAGTCGACTTTATCGAGCGACCACTTTCCTTCTTCCATATCATGACGGAAGTCATCGCCGTAGCGCACAACACCTGATTCAATCATTTCGCGCAGGAGGTCATTTCCTTCGCGGGTCCGCTCGCCCACCCCGGCGAATACCGACATACCATCGTATCCTTTGGCGATGTTGTTGATGAGCTCCATAATCAAAACGGTCTTGACCAC
>CAILQK010000234.1 GCA_903836265.1 uncultured Bacteroidota bacterium
GGGTATCATCGAAAAGTCGGATTTCAACCGTCTGACGGTGAAAATGAACAACACCTACAAGTTGTCAAAGTCGGTGCGTATTGGAAACAACCTGACCATTGCGCCGTATCAGCAATCCAACGCACCCAACGTGACCTATGCTGCCTACCGCGCCCAGCCGGTTATCAATCCGTTCAATCCGGATGGTACCTATGCGGAAGTGCCCGGCGTGGGTAACCCGCTGGCCGATATTGCCTATACCAACAACAGTAGCAGGGGCGTTCGCTCCGTCGGCAATATGTTCGGAGAGGTGGACATCCTGAAAAACCTCACGTTCAGGTCTTCTTTCGGTATTGATTTCGGTTACGCCGAATCCCGCGCATTCACGCCGGTATTTTACGTTTCGCCTCAGCAACTCAACGAGCGCAACGACCTGAATATCGGCAACTTCCGCAACTCCAACTGGCTTTGGGAAAACACCCTGAACTACAGTTTCGACCGCGGCGAACAGCACCACTTTGATATGGTGGCCGGTTACACCATGCAACAGCTGCGTTCACGCATTTTCACGGTTGCCGGTGAAAATATTATCAGCGAGGAAGAGAATCTGTGGTACATCAATGGCAATAATATCAACCCGAACAGCGTTTTTCACGGCGTGGATCCCAACCAGAACTACTCCCTGCTGTCGTACCTGTTCAGAGCCAACTATACCTACAAGAACAGGTATCTGTTCACGGCCACTTTCCGCCGCGACGGCTCTTCCAAATTTATAGCGAAGAACCGGTGGGGTAACTTCCCGTCCTTTGCTGCCGGCTGGAATATAGCAGAAGAAGCATTTATGGATCGCTTCAAGGCCATCAATACGCTCAAGCTGCGCGCCAGCTGGGGCCAGATCGGTAACGAGAAAATCAGCTATCTTGATCAGTATGCCCTGATTATTAACGGCGCCAACGCTATTTTCGGCACCAGCGAGGCTACCATACCGGGCTCTACCTTTGGCAAAAACGGCAATCCGGATATTCGCTGGGAAACCACCACACAAACCGACGTGGGACTTGAAATCGGTCTTTTCGAGAGCAAAATCACGGCAGAATTCGACTATTACCACCGCCAGACCGATGATATCCTCGTCGAATTGTCCACTCCGGGCTATACCGGCAACGGACAGGGTGTGAAAGTGCGCTACAATGCCGCTTCCGTGCTGAATCAGGGACTGGAATTCAATGTTGTCTATAACGGTCGCGCCGGAGAGCTCAAATACCGCATCGGTGCGCTCGGATCCACGGTGAATAACAAGGTACTGAGTGTTGGCGGCAGCAGCGGCGTTGATTCCACGCTCATCGGCGGATTCCTCGGCAATGGCCAGTCGGTTACCCTGTCCAAAGAAGGGCTTCCCATCGGTGCCTACTACGGATATCAGGTTATTGGCGTATTCCAGAACCAGGCACAGCTGGATGCCACACCGCACGAGTCCATCGCCGGAGTGGGCGACCTGATTTACGCCGACCTGAACGGCGATGGCAAGATCAATACCTTTGACCGCACTTATATCGGTTCCGCCATTCCGAAATTTATATACGGATTCAATACCGAGTTCAATTACAAAAAACTGGACCTCTCCATAGATTTTCAGGGACAACTCGGTAGTGATTTGTACAATGGAAAAGAAGCGGTTCGCCCCGACCTGTACAATTTTGAGTCGCACACCCTGAATCGCTGGACCGGCGAGGGTACCAGCAACACAGAGCCGAGAGCTACCACTGGCGGATACAACTGGGTTACCTCCAGCCGTTTCGTTCAGGATGGATCCTTCCTGCGCCTGCGCTCGGTGACACTGGGCTACACACTGCCTGAAAAAACGCTTCAGCGGGCAAAAATGCAGTCGGCCCGCGTGTACCTGCGCGGAACCAACGTCTGGACGCTCACAAAATTCACAGGCTACACCCCCGAGATTGGCAGTGCGGATGTACTGTCTGCCGGTATTGACTACGGGGTTTACCCCATTTCTGCTGTTTACAGCGCAGGTGTGAACATAACCTTCTAAATCCGGAGCACAAGATCATGAAACTGACATTTAAAATAATATCCGTCTTTGCCCTGTTGAGCCTGAGTGCCTGCAAGGATTTTCTGGAAGAAAGGCCACAGGGCAACCTGACACAGGAGTCGTTCCCCCTCACGGCTGCTGATGCCACACTGGCCACCAATGCCTGTTACAACTCCCTGCGCAACTGGTACTACCACACCGGAGGCTATCCGATTTACGACATCATGTCGGATGATGCCTACAAGGGCTCCAATCCGACCGATCAGGCCAACAACCTGAATCCGTTTGACAATTTCACCCATACAACCAGTCAGGACGGGCTCGACCGCTGGTGGAATGCCGTGTATGAGGGGATCAAGCGTACCAATGTGGTGATTGAAAAGGTACCACTGATAGACATGGACGAGGCCCAGAAGGCGAATCTTGTGGCACAGGCCTGTTACCTGCGGGGTATGTTCTACTTCGATCTGGTGCGCGGTTTCGGCGGCGTACCGCTGGTACTGGATACCAATCCGCCCCTCACACTCGGTCGTTCAACGGAAGAGGAAGTATATGCAGCTATTCTGGCCGACCTGAACTACGCCGTACAGCACCTGCCGGAACGCTCGGCACTTAGTACTGCCGACTACGGACGGGCCACCAGGGGCGCTGCAAAAGCATTGCTGGCACGTTTATATCTGTTCAGAAAAGATTTCGTCAATGCCGAAAAATACGCACTGGAGGTAATCAATTCGGGTGAGTACAGTCTGGATCCCGACTTCGGGCATACCTTCTCAATCTGGGGACAGTTCAAC
>CAILQK010000235.1 GCA_903836265.1 uncultured Bacteroidota bacterium
CGATGAACTGGAAGCTGTCGAGATCATCTGATCTGTTTTTGTAAACCATTCAAACCAACAACTGAAAGAACCATGATATCCCTGGGACAAATTGAAAGCAGTGAATACAATCTGCTGGGCGCCATGAACGAGATCGAGTTTCTCCAGGCCCTCGACATGGCTGGCCCCAATGAGAAGAAACGCATGTTTCGCCGTATGCAGCAGCAGAGCCGTTCGGTGTCTGCGATCACGGGCAAGGGCTCGCGTGCCGAGTTCGAAAAGCGCCTGAACCTGCTTCCCGGCGACATTCAGCAGGGACTGGCCAACCAGACGCTTCAGGCGGTGGATACGGCGTACTATGTGGTGCGCTCCATCGCTGGCTCCAAGGTGGTCAAGATGCTGAAGGACGACGACAACAAGGTGGTGGGTGTGTCGAACATCTCCAGTGCCAAGCTGGAGAAGGGGAACCACTTCCTGCTGCACGGCATCCAGCTTCTGGGCGGCACGGCCGAAGCAAACGAGACGATGGGCAGCGTGAATTTCGTGATGATTCCGGATTACGTGCGCAACGGCAACTTCGAGTTCAAGGCCAATGGCACGGTGCTGATTCCGAATACTTCCTGCGAGGTGTTCAACACGGAAGGCAAGGATTCATTTCAGGGGCTTCTGATTCTGGATAACCCCAAGATGATTCGCGACCAGCAGCCCATCGAACTGAATATCGAGTGGGCCGACAACGCCCCCGCCAACACGTACCTGAAGGTGATTCTGCGCGGCACGGCGGTCATCAAAGCGTAGTATCAAGTAAATACATCAAAACGCATTGGAACATACTGAAAACTGAACAAGAGCCATGAAAAACCACAAGTTTCAGCAGATCCGCGTGCGGGTCACAGGGTCCGGGCAGACGGTGCGCTTCAGTGCGCAGACAGACAAGCAGTATTCCCGCATCCGGGGTCTTTTTGTGCTGTTGCCGGAAGACCGGGCCCTTGCCGGAACGTGTGTGGGTCTGCGGGTGAATAACCAGGAGGTGTTTGACGATGCGCACGACGTACGCCTGCTCACAAGCGGTCAGCAGGTGCCTCCGAACGACCGGTTTTTCAGGTTTGAAGAATTCGTGGAAGCGGGCGGCTGCTCACTCGAGGGTCGTGTTACCGACCCCGACACGGGAGCCGCCGCTTTCACGGAGTACGAAGTGACCCTGTATCTGTGGCTGACCAACGACCCGCTTCAGTGAAAAGTCATCCGATACATCGCTACCACGCACTGGAGCTGCCAGTCACCGAACGCGGTGGACTTGTCCGCTTCCAGTACAAGATGCCGGAAATGACAGGCTTTTCTCCAGTAATGACCGGAATCGTTCCGCTCATTATGGGGACAATGCCCCGTGCCGGTCACGGCAAACAGGTGGGAATGCTGACGCTGGAGGCACTCGACCGGAAGATTCACCTGGCTACGCTGCCAGTGATGAGCCCGGACGAGATCGGACAGCACGCAGACTTCTACCCTGTACGAGAAGAACTCAGTGAGGGCCAACTGGTCAACGGCAGTTATGTTGACTATCACAAGCCCAACGAAGATTTTACACCCTACCGCCTCAAGGTGCTGTTCAGGGTCAGGATTTAACGGAGAGAAGACACACAGAAAAACAAGAATCATGCTGGACCGCTGGACATTTATCACAACCACGTTGGCGCAAAGAGAGCTACACTTCTCACTTGCCAGGTTCCGCCGGGAGACTGTAAATCCCGGGGTAAACCGGACAGAGATTTCCGCTTACAACGAAATTCTGTTCCTGCTAAACGCGGAAAAAATGCCGGTGGGTACTCGTTTTCTGTCAGACACAAACATTTTTGACGTGGAACAGGCTGTTTCCACAGACAGTATGGAGGAGTTCGGAGGTCTTCTGACGGTGATTTTCCCCGCTCAGATTACCAAACCCCTCAGCATCGAGTTTTTACAAATTATCAAGTAACGATCTAATTACACGACCGAATGAGCCAGTTGTCTTCACGCATAGATTACATGGTGACAACCACCAAGGCCATGATCCGCACGATTCAGTCGCAGGTCACGGGCGATCTGGTGTTCTCGGCCACACTGTACAAACACGGCAAGAAGCTCAACTGCATCGAGCTGGCAGAGGCCGCGTCCTTTTCGCGCCTCGTCCGGCAGTATGTCAAGAGCGAGCAGCCCGACAAGGTGCGCGTGGAGCTCAAGACGCTAAACGACAATGTGCAGCGCTGGATGAAGCAGTTCGACTTGCAGGAGGTGAGCGATCACCTGCCCCGGTCGCTACCCGCCAGTCCGGGCTTTACGGGACTGGGCGAGGTGGAGATCAATGACATGGTGAACAAACGGTTTTTGGAGCTGGAAAAGCAAAAAGAACTGGAACGGGCGAATCAGGAGCTGATCGAACTGCGGGAACGCAACGGTGAGCTGGAGAGAGAGCTGGACGACCTGACCAATGTGGTGGAGGCCAAAAAGCAGGTGGAATACTATACGGCGATTATCGGTGCGGCACTGCCCGGACTGGCCAAGTTCTTTCAGGCAACGGCCATTGGCCCGGCCCTGAATTTTCTGGCAGGCACGGAGCAAAGTATCCCGCCGGATACGTCATCCGCGCTGGAGCCCCCGGTGGCCACAGCACCAACCGACATGTTGTGCGAGTTTATCCGCACGCTCAACGAACAGGAAACCGCCACCCTGTATCTGCTGATGGCAGAGGTGGAAAAAGACCGGAGTAC
>CAILQK010000236.1 GCA_903836265.1 uncultured Bacteroidota bacterium
ACGGACAAACGCTGTATTTTGCCTCCGACAGCTTGCCCGGAATGGGGGCAAGCGATCTCTTCTTCGTCAGGAAAAATCCCGACGGAAGCTGGGGTAATCCGGTAAATATGGGCTACCCGATCAATACCAAAGGCAGCGAGGAGATGCTGGTGGTCAGTCTGGACGGCAAACAGGCCTATTTCGCATCAAACAGGAGTGGAGGCGCCGGCGGACTTGATATTTATTCTTTCGAAATGCCTGAAGCCGCGCGCCCGCAACCCGTTACATACGCCCGCGCCCGCATAACTGATGCCGTTACCGGCAATCCGCTTGTCGCCAAAGCCGATTTTATTGACCTTAATACCGGTTTGTCTTTCGTTTCATCAAACAGCAAGACTGATGGCACCGTACTGGTATGCCTGCCTGCCGGAAAATCATACGCACTGAATGTGTCAAGGGAAGGCTACCTGTTCTATTCCGAAAATTTTGACCTGATCGAAAGTGCCACTGCAGCCAAACCTTTTCAGCTCGATATCGCGCTCATTCCCTTTGCTACTGATACTGTCACAGGCGAAGTAAAGACACTGAAAAAGCCAATTGCCCTCCGAAATGTTTTTTTTGAAACAGGTGCTTCCGACCTGAAGCCCGAATCTGCCGCCGAGCTTGACAAACTGGCCGAACTGCTGGGTAAAAATCCGCTGCTGAAGATTCAGATCAACGGGCATACTGATAATGTCGGAAATGATGAATCAAATATGCTGCTGTCCGAAAAGCGGGCAAAGGCTGTTTATGACTACCTTGTCACCCGGCAGATTGATCCTCAGCGGCTTCGCTTCAGGGGCTATGGCGAAACAAAGCCGATTGAAACCAACGATACACCTGAAGGTCGCTCCCGCAACCGGAGAACCGAATTTGAAGTCTGGTAACCTGATATGACATCATGATAAAGAAATTTGTCTGTATTGATGCCCACACCTGCGGTAATCCGGTCAGGCTGGTGGCAGAAGGTGGCCCGGTACTCGAGGGCGCCAATATGAGCGAGAAAAGACAGTATTTTCTGCGTGAATACGACTGGATACGCAAGGGACTTATGTTTGAACCGCGTGGACACGACATGATGAGCGGCAGTATCCTGTACCCGCCCCACGACCCGGCCAATGATACGGCCGTCCTGTTTATCGAAACAAGCGGCTGCCTGCCCATGTGTGGTCATGGAACTATTGGTACGGTTACAATTGCGCTGGAAGAGGGCCTGGTTATTCCCAAAACTCCGGGCCACCTGAATCTGGAAACCCCTGCCGGGCTCGTCAGGGTACAGTACAGACAGGAAGGCAATCGCGTAAAATCAGTAAAGTTGACCAACGTGCCGGCGTTCATGGCCGCTGAAAATATCAGTGTCGAGTGCCCCGACCTTGGCACGCTGCATGTGGACGTTGCCTTTGGAGGCAACTTCTATGCTATTGTTGATCCGCAGGATAATTTTCCCGGACTGGAGCATTTCCGGGCTGAACAGCTGGTCGCGTGGGCGCGCGAACTCAGGAGGCGAATCAATGAAAAGCATACGTTCGTACACCCCGAAAATCCGACAATACAGGGCTTGAGCCATATTCTCTGGACAGGCAGGCCGATTGATCCGACTTCAACTGCCCGCAATGCCGTGTTCTATGGCGACAAGGCAATTGACCGCTCTCCCTGCGGTACCGGAACCAGTGCCCGTATGGCCCAGTGGTATCACAAGGGTCTCCTGAAACCGGGCGACTTATTTGTTCATGAAAGTATTATCGGCTCAAAGTTTGTCGGTACTATTGAAGAAGAGACCACGGTGGCCGGCCGCCCTGCTATCAGACCCGGTATCGAAGGTTGGGCAATTATCATGGGTTACAACACCATATTGTTCAATGATGAAGACCCGTATGTACACGGGTTTCAGGTAATATAGTCAGCGCATGGCACAGGTACATCAATTTGAATTCAATCCCTTTGCAGAAAATACCTGCATTGTGTGGGACGAGACCGGGGAGTGTATCATCTTTGATCCGGGCTGTTATCACCGGGATGAGGAGCGGCAACTGGTCAATTATATCACCGAAAACGACCTGAAGCCGGTGAGGCTGATTAACACACACTGTCATCTGGATCACGTATTCGGAAACCGGTTTGTGGCAGATACCTGCGGACTGGGACTGGAAATACACCGCGGTGAGCTTCCTGTGCTGAACAGTTTCGAGAGTGTCTGCAGGGGATACGGTATTCCGATCAATGGCACTCAGCCGGTTCCATCTGTCTTTATTGAAGACAATCAGCGTATCCGGTTTGGAAATACGGAGTTGCTGGCGCTTTTTACACCGGGTCATTCGCCCGCCAGTCTCTCGTTTTATTGTGAAAAGGACGGCTTTCTGATTGCTGGTGATGTGCTTTTTTATGAAAGCATCGGACGCACCGATCTTCCCGGTGGTGATACCAATACACTGCTCAACAGTATCAGGACACGACTTTTCGTATTGCCGGGAGAAACAATCGTCTATCCCGGACACGGGCCTGCCACCACCATACGCCACGAAATGGAGTACAATCCATTCCTGTAATCAGCGCAGTACTGTTACATCACCGCTGAATTCGACATCCCTGTCATCGAGAAAACTTACTACGGCGTACCAGGTAAATACCCCCGCCATTTTTTCACCTTTGTAAGTACCGTCCCAGCCGAGATAGGGGTCATTGGGCTGAAAATCCTTTCTCTCGAACAGCAGGCTTCCCCACCGGTCATAAACACGCAGGAAATTTATCTGTCGCACCGCCGGACCGGCATAACCCGTGAAGTAGTCGTTGCCGAACTGGGTGGCCTGTTCCGGCTTGAAAATATTAGGGAAATAGACAGGTCGTTTCCTGCTGACTTTCACGTGTATGGTGTCGAAAGCCTCACAACCATCTTCATCCACGATACGGACAATATAGTACTGCTCCCTGATACCGGTGATGGTTGGCTCTGCCCTGTCTGCTCCGTCGAGGCCTCCGGTGGGCGACCACAGGAAGTCAACGGGGCGTCCGCCCGGATACGTATATGTGTCCACATCAAAGGTGAAACCAAGATCAATGGTGGTATCAGCGGGTAATGCCACTACCTGCAGGGCATCGGGCTCATTGACACGGGCGTACAGGGAATCCTCGCAACCCTCTGAATCCTTCACTAAAATCCAGTATTCACCTGCGGCAAGGGACCCCAATGTGTTCGATGCAGTGTAGTTCATTCCGTCGGCGCTGAAGGTGTAGGGTGGCCATCCACCCAGGCCCTCCACCTGTACGGCTCCTTCCGGAATACCATTGCAGCGCAGGTTGGTGATTCCGAGCAGGTCAATCCCTACATCCGGCGGTTCGGTAATATAGGCACCTGTTGTAGTGGTACAGTTGTTCCCGTCAGTAATTGTAACGAGATACTGTCCGGGATTGAGTCCGGATGCCTGTGTTCCGTTTTGTCCGTTGGACCAGAGGAAAGAATAGTTGCCGACACCGCCAACAGGCGTGGCAACTGCCAAACCGTCGTTGGCTCCGCTGCATGTAACATCAACGGTGTCGATACTGACTGTGAGCAGGGGGTTGTCGGTTACAGTTACGCTGAATGTACCCCTGCACAAAGCATCGTCAATTGCCTTGATGGTATAGATACCGGCTGAAAAACCGTCTTTAGTGTTTTCTTCTGGTATGTAACCGCTGCCCCAGTCGAACTTGACCGGCGCTTTTCCGTTAGTTACGTTGAGCGAAATGATACCGTTTGCATCGCCGAAGCACAGTGGCTTTTGCACAGTGGCGTCGGCTGTCAGTATTCTTTCATGAACATCAATAGTGAATTCACTCTGACAATTATTGGCATCTTTGATGACAAGATTGATGACACTGATACCGAGGCCGGTCAGGGAGTCGCGGGTTGTAAACGGACCTCCATTCCAGCTGAAAAGATACGGAGGTGTGCCGGAGGTAATGTTGTCAATCCTGACTTCGCCGTTAGCTGTTCCATTACAGTCGGGGTAAGCTACCAGGGTATCAATATCCACATCCGGGTAAACGAGCACATTTTCAATATCGGTAACCCGGCAGCCCAGATCGGTCTGGAGTTTCATTACAATCGGGTGGATACCGGGAGTGGCAAATTTCACTGTATGAGGCCCCTTTCCGGTGGCTGTTTGCGGAGTGGCGTCGGCGCCGAAACTCCAGTTCCAGCCGGTGATGGCGCCAATCGGGAAAGAAGAGGCGTCTTCAATCACAACCGGCACATCGAGGCATACGGCATCAGGAATGGTATTAAAATCAGCCTGTGGACCCAGAAACTGTCCTGTACCGCCGAACTCAATGGCGAATCCGTTGCCCGTCTGGGAAAAGTTGTTTACTACAAGCGCGTAAGTCTCACCCTGTACCATATCGAGCGGGCGGAGCCAGGCATCGTCGCCGGAATCGCTGCATCCGGCATCTTCGCTGATATCGTTATCACCCGCACGCAGGCCTGTGGGCCCGAGGCACGGGCTGGGGTAGGGTGGCCCCTCGCCGGAGGCCATACAGCGCAGGAGTTGTTTACCGTTACAGTTGCCGATACCATTGGGGAGGCGATACACCACAAAATCAAGATCGTCGGGCAGATTGATGGGGCTGAGTGTGAATTCGAGTGTGCCGGATTGGGAACAAGTCCAGACAAACCAGGTGGAATTGGACTCATTGATACCGGGGGCTCCGTTTTCAAAGCAGACTGCATCTTCCATTTCCAGGTTGTTGGAACCTGCACCGTTGACTTTCTGAACTACAAAAGCGGATTTGTCGCACAGAATTGATGCCTGCGGGCAATCGGAAGTGGGTTCTACCGGCGGGTTGTAATTGTTGACACAGAGCTGGAAAGTACCCTTTTGTCCGCCTGCGCCCTGTACCCTGATGAAGTAGGTGGAACCCACAAACAGCCCGCCGAAATACCCTTCGGCAATATTGGTACCCAGTCCCTGCTGGCACTCAAGCTGATTGATGGTTCCGCCGCAGGTTCCGAAGTAAATGGCGAATTGCGGGCTTTTGAGTGTTCCCCCCGGTGCGGAAGCAGTAGCCCCCCGAACAGCAACGGTCACATCGGTGGCAATAGCTGTGAATGCGAACCATACGTCTGCCTGTGTGGCAGTGAAGCAGGATGCGGGTCCATATTGAGACGGCGTGGCATCCACGTTGGTGTATGCTGCAATCGGGCTGCAGAATGCAGTAACGTCGGTCAGTACGACGGGGGACGTACACTCGTCGTTGGTTGGCTGGGCGAAAGCCGGGGTAATACCGGCGAGAACAGCGAGCGTGAGTAGTAGTACTCTGGTCATAATTCGTCAATTATCTCAGTGAATTCACTCAGAATCATAGCGGTGGCGCCCCATACGGCCCTGTTCTCCAGCAGATAACAGGGGACGTCTTTCATGACAGTGCCGGTACCGACCCTCAGTTCCCTGAGGGATTTGTTGTTTTCATCCCTGAAATGAGCAACGGGAGGTGTATAAACAGTTTCCACCTCACCGGGCTGGGGAATGAGAACAGGCTTTTTGCTTAATAGTCCAACATAAGGATGAACGATAAAGTTACTGACAGGGATATACAATTCGGTGAGTTTGCCAATAATATCAATATTTTTCGGGGCAATACCCACTTCTTCGTGGGCTTCCCTGACTGCTGTACGGCTGATATCTCCGTCGGCCTCCTCGTGTTTCCCACCCGGAAAGCTGACCTGTCCGCTGTGGCGGTCGCGCGGGTTTTGGGTACGCTGAATGAGAACGGTTTTCCATTCGTGGTCGTCGTGCCACAGGGCGAGGAGCACACCTGCCACCCTGGCATCGGGGGGTGGTGCCGGGCTGAGGCGAAGCTGTTCTGCACGATGGGCAAAAGCCATCTTCAGCTGGGCCGGCTGACCGGGTAGTGGTCCGGAGAGGCGCGCTGTGAGTAGTTTTATAAAATCGCTGTTTCCCATGAAAGTCATCATACCATGAAACAGTCACATTCCCTTTTGGATGCCTTTAAAAAGTTAAAAAAGGGTTATTTTCCGTTGTGTGAGTGCTTCAGACAAAACCCTCCCTCATAAGATCGTGAATATGAACGATACCGAGATATTTTCCGTTGTCCAGTACAATGAGCTGGGTAATAGAGTGGTTTCTCATGAGGGCGAAGGCATCTACAGCCATTTCGTCGGGTCCGATAAATTTGGGGGATCTGGTGAGTATATCTGCAGCTTTCAGCGAGGGGAGGTCGGTTTGTTGCTGCAACATGCGTCTGAGGTCGCCATCGGTAATGATACCGGCCAGGCGGTCATCGTTGTCGAGCACAGCAGTAGCGCCGAGGCGTTTGGCTGAAATTTCCAGGATGACCTCGTTGAGGGTGGCGTCCAGCCTGACGGCGGGTTTTTCGTTGCGATCGTAGAGGTCTCGCA
Source organism: uncultured Bacteroidota bacterium (assembly GCA_903836265.1). Classification (GTDB taxonomy): domain Bacteria; phylum Bacteroidota; class Bacteroidia; order Chitinophagales; family Saprospiraceae; genus M3007. The sequence goes on from CAILQK010000236.1 coordinate 6,410, forward strand.
CGCGCAGGTACAGCTGTTTTCCGAGTGCTCCTCCGGGATGGAACTTGGCGAAATCGGCAGCCGAGAATCCGCGGTTTGTGAGCAGCACGATAGCCAGTGCATCGCCGAGGGCCATCTGTGATATGGTGGAGGTAGTCGGGGCGAGGTTATTCGGGTCGGCTTCCTGATCAACAGGCGTCCAGAGCAGGAAATCTGCCTGTCGGGCGAGCGTGCTGTTCCGGTTGGCCGTCATGGCGATGAGCGGATTGCCAAAACTTTTCAGCAGAGGAATCAGTACCCTTATTTCGGAGGTCTCGCCGCTTTTGGACAGGCAAATGACAGCGTCATCGGGCTGAATCATACCCAGATCGCCGTGAATGGCATCGGCGGCATGAAGGAAAAGAGATGGAGAACCCGTTGAGTTGAGTGTGGCTACAATTTTCTGGGCAACAATAGCACTCTTGCCTATGCCTGTCAGGACGATCCTGCCGCGGCAGTTCACGAGTATTTCAATACACGACCTGAAGTCTGTGTTGTCGTGCAGACTGTCGGCCAGTGCCTTCAGTGCCTCGGCCTCCTTGTGAACCGTCAGGCTGGCAACGGCGAGCAGGCTTTCAATATCGGCCTTGACCATGGCTCAGTTTTTGAGTTTGTCTTCTTCGATGACGCGGTTCAGGAGATTGCCTACCCGGTACATCTCATCAACGGTATCATCGAGGTAAAATTCCAGATCAGGCATCCGGCGCATCTGTTTGCCCACTTTTGCTGCCAGTGCCTGGCGCAGGCGGGTGAGGTTGTCTTCGAGCAGCAGAATGACTTCCTGCTTGTTTTCGACACCATATACGCTGACATAGACTTTTGAAATGAGAAGATCGGGAGTCATCTTGACATCCGTTACCGTAACAAGCTTGTCGCTGCCGTATATGTTTCTGCCTTCCTCTGTGAGGATCATGGCGATGAATCGTCTGATCAGTTCGCCTACCTGTTTCTGTCGTATGGATTCCATAAAATTTGAATGCTGAATGTTCAGGGGTTATAACCAAAAAGGCCTTCAGAAAGTGCCACAAAGGTAGCTGAATCCGCAACTTATTTTCCTGAAAATAGCATTTGAGGAGGATGACAAAATTTTATCCGGATTTTTTTTCGTGAGTATTTTGATTTTTGATTGAACTGGTATTACCTTTGCACCCGCTTTTGAAAAAGCACGATCTCGTAGCTCAGTCGGTAGAGCACTTGACTTTTAATCAAGGAGTCATGGGTTCGAGTCCCATCGAGATCACGACGATACAGGCCAATGCTTTGATTACCAAGGCATTGGCCTTCCTGTTTTTATCCAGGAGAGTGCTTTGCTCCTTTTGTGCATCTTTTCGCAGTTTATTCCCGCCTCTTTTCTCGCATTGTACTGTTATCGAATAAGCCTGAACGGCCCTGTGGCAGGTCTGTCAGTGTGGCTGTTACCCCTCGATGCTGTCAGGTTGTTTCTGGCACGGTCAAATTTTCTTTCAATATGATATACCTGTTTACGGCATTTCTCCGTAATTTTGCATATATTTAAATAAGTCATTTATGAGGCCGTCTGCTGTAAAGCTGTGCGGCCATTTTTTATCATACTCCCTTTCCCTGAACAAGCTCCGGGGTCACTTTTTTCAGCAACATGAAAAGATTTCTCCGGCTGCTCTTCAAAGTGTATCTTTGCGCTGCATTATCCCTGATTATGACAGATAAACAGTCCCTTGTCAATCGCGTCGAAGACGCTCTAACCACGATCAGGCCACATCTTCAGGTGGACGGTGGCGATGTTGAACTGGTAGAAATTACCGACGACATGCATGTCCGCATCAAATGGATTGGCATGTGCGAATCGTGCAATATGTCTGCTTTCACGCTGAAGGCAGGTATTCAGGAAGCCATCAGGGCCAATGTGCCGGAAGTAGTGGGTGTTGAGGCCGTCAACGGTATCTGACTACCACTGATACCGTGCCTGCAACTTCCAGGCTCTCTGCACACTTTCCGGCGAATCTGCCGTGCTGCTGACGCGAGTTGCCTCGAATCTGCCCTCCAGCCGGAATCTTTCTCCCGGCCGCCACTTCAGATTGAAAAATACCCGGCTCCCGCTTCCGCTGAAGGCAGGTATTGAAACAGCCGAAAACAGGTCGTTTTCATAGGTATAAATACGGCTGTCGTAACTGTCTGTATCAAATATTGCATATCTGAAAGAGCCCGAAAAAGAACACTCAACCGGCCTGAATACGAATTCCTGATAAGCCATGAAACCGCGTGCAGTCCCTCCGGTTTCCGGTTGGTACCACGACCATTCCACCCTCGACCGACCCTCCAGCGACATGCTGATTTTGCTGATAACGTGTATCCTGAACCGGTCGCGACGGATGCTGACAAGACCGGTGGCGCCCTCTTCCGGATTATTCATTTGTTTGGTTTCCGACTGCCACCAGGCGCTCGCAGTAAGTACTTTTCCTTTTTGCCATTGTACCCTTGCCAGATATTCATGCCCGTAA
>CAILQK010000237.1 GCA_903836265.1 uncultured Bacteroidota bacterium
CCAGATCAACCGTGGTGGGCGTATAGCCGCCCGGCGCTATGCCGAACGTGATCTTGTAAGAACCCGGCACGATATTGCCAATGGTATAGAAACCGGACGCATCTGTGGTCGTGCTGTTTGTCACGGCATCACCGAAACCGTCGGTACCCGTCAGCGTGACGGCTGTGTTGACCAGACCCGGCTCGCCGGAGTCCTGCACGCCGTTGCCGTTCGTGTCGTGCCAGGCCAGGTTACCCACGCGACCCTTGATGTAGTAGGCTGCATCCAGCGTCTGATCATAAACGCCGGTAGCGAGCGTTGTAACATGTGTGGTGAACGTTGTGGCATCTGCATCGCAGTCCTGTGCATCATCCGTGCCCTGATTGGCCTTCGACAGCGTGTAGCGGGCATCAGGGTTTGTGAAGCGCACGCGGTAGGAAGTTGGAACCAGATTGGTGAATCTGTAGTTACCGTTGGCATCAGTTACCTGATCTGTGATAAGATTTCCATCTGCATCCACTATCACGGGCAGTCCTGCGGCGTCGAGCAGTTTGACAACGACGCCGGGGATGCCCGGTTCACCGGGTTCCTGAAGGCCGTTGGCATTTTTATCGTGCCAAACAAGATTACCCACAGATACCGGCGCATAGAAGCCGCCATCGTAGGATTTATTGTATTCTCCTGAAGTGAGCGTTTCAAATACAGTACGACCTCCCAGCAATTTTTCAGGATCACTGTCATTTGAATCGTCACCACCCCGGTTGGCAAATGTGAACAGATACTTGTCGAGCGGGGCATAATGTTCTGCGAACGTCAGTTGATATACACCGGGCGCAAGATTATCAAAGATATAACGGCCATTTACGTCCGTTATCCTGTAATCAGTCACGGTATCACCTTGTCCGGTGATACCATTAAGAAACACCCAGGATTCCTGCAGTGGTGGCTCTACCGCTTCCTGAATACCGTTGGCATTCGCGTCTATCCAGGTATAGTCGCCTATACTCGGTGGCAGGTAGAAGCCTGCATCATAGGTCGTGTTATTTTCGCCCGATGTCAGCACTTCAAATACGGTTGCGCCAGTGGCAGCGTCAGCGTCCGAGTCATTTGCATCAGTTCCATCCGTATCGTTCGCACGCGTGGGCACATACCCGCCTGTGGGAAGAACGAACGTCAGGTTGTAGGTGCCGGGGGCCAGTGTTGAGGAGCCGGTGGTTTGCACCCCGAATTCATACAGGCCCTGAGCATTGGTAGTAGTGGACAGGTTGACGATGTCTCCATCACCCTCGGTACCATTAAGGATCACATTGACACCGTGAATACCTGGTTCGCCGCTATCCTGCATACCATTGCCATTGAGGTCATCCCAAACCAGATTTCCGATTTTGGTGGCCAGCCAGAAGCCGGCATCGAAACGCATGATGGTATCACCACTATACACGTTGAACTCGTCAGTGGAATTGGCAGCACCGGCATCGGAATCCAGCAGATCATCGAAACCCTTGTCCTGGTTAGTCAGGTAATACCCGCCGGCGGGTGTAGTGAAGCGTATTTTGTAACGTCCGGGTGGTACTGCTGTGAACTGATAATTACCTGAGGCATCAGTCACCGTATTGTAGGTTACAGCAGCTCCTGTACAGGTTGTTACACCTGTCATAGTCACAGGAGCTCCGGCGATACCTGGTTCACCGGCATCCTGAATACCGTCTCCGTTCAGATCATGCCACACCTTGTTGCCTATGAGCGAACCCACGTATGATACACTGACAGTGAACGTACAGGAGGTGGTATTGGAAAAATCGTCGCGGGCGAAGTATGTGATGACAGAGGTGCCGAGCGGGAATTCGTAGGCGGTAGTGAAAAACCCCGGAGGGGCCGTAACACTCGCGCCAATCAGGGCATTCAGGTTATCAGGGCCCTCCAGCGTACCATCAGGATTGGTTATTCTGACATCATACAGCGTGACCACACAGTTATCCGTTACCGTTGGATGCGCCCATGGCTCCACCCTCGAACACGGATAAACCGACTGGTTGGCTATGTCAATGGAGATATTCGGCGGGCAGTTGATCAGCTGAGGATTCTCGTCATCAATTGGCGTGAGTATGGCGCGACAGGTAGAAGTATTACCTGCCACATCGGTAACTGTGAAATCCAGATTGATATCTGTATGAAGGAAAGCCTCGAAAATTGTACCGGGAGCGATACTCTGCTGAACAGTCAGATTTGGGAAAGGCGTACAGTTGTCGGTAGCCGTGAGTTCAGGCACAAGATTGGGTATCACGCCTTCACAATCGCCGGTACCATTGCTGGTGGTATAAATTTCCCGGCTCACCGGACAATGAGTAATCACCGGATCAACAATATCCGCTATTTCGACAGTAAATGCTGTTGATGATACACAGGTGCCGAGCGTGGCGGTGAGTACCACCAGCGAGGAACCGAGTGTATTGGTGGCGGTAAAAGCGGGTATCTGTGCACTCGTGCCGCTTGAGCTGCCATCAGGCATACCACGTACAGCCGCTCCTGACCAGGAGAATATCACTGCGCTTCCGGGCGGGTTGGTGGAAATCGGTGTCGCACCAACAAATTGTCCAGGACAGAGTGGCGCCTTGTTGGGAACCGGATTCACGATAGCGCCGCTGCCGGTAGTGATAACAAACGAAACAGTAGTCGTACAAAGCTGTGCATCAGTTACAGTCACCGTGTAGCTTCCCGCACCGAGATTGGTGGCGGTTGGCCCAACCTGAAAACCGGCGGCAGGTGGCCATGCGTAGGTGTAGGGGGCTATACCCTCATCCACTTGCAGTGTAGCTGAACCCGACAGTCCGTTACACGCCGAGTTCAGCATCAGCACGCTGGCCGACAAATTCGAGTTGTCAAATATTGTAATTGATGTACTGGCAGAGCAAGTGCCACCACTGCTCGGAGTAACGGTGACATTATATGTTCCCGGAGCCAGATTGGTGATCGTTTGTGTAACGGCACCCGTACTCCACAGGTAGTTGTAGGGAGGCGTACCTCCTGAAGTTGTTACCGTGATTGCGCCGCTGTTGACACCGGCACAGGATACATCTGTTTTGTTAACAGTCAGGCCGGGCCCGCCAATCACCACACCGACTGTACCGGATGCAGTACAGCCTCCGTTATCGGTCACTGTAACAGTGTAGGCTCCTGCTGCGTCTGCAGTGGCTGTAATGGAGGGAGGATCCTGTACACTGGCCGAGTATCCGTTCGGGCCAGTCCACTGGAAAGACGTGTAAACACCCGAACCGCCACTTGGAACAGATGAAAGCGTCAGTGTTGAATAGGAGCAAAGCGGGCCATTACTGATGGCCGTAATGGAGGGCGATGAGTTGCTGGAAATTCCGAGACTGGTACTTCCTGTTCCTGTACATCCGTTACTGTCGGTAACAGTAACATTATAAACTCCGCTTTTGGCAAAAGTTGCTGAAAAAGAAGCCGGATTTTGGACAACAGAAGAAAAACTGGCCGGGCCACTCCAGACAAATCCGGTGTAGGAACCGGATCCACCGGTTACCGTTGAACCCAGTTGTGCCGTTGAGCCTGAACAAAGCGGGCCGTTATTGGTGGCAGTAACCACAGGATTTGAGCTGATTGTCGCGCTGGCCGAGGCAGAAGCCGTACAGCCATTGGCATCGGTTACGGTCACAGAGTAATCTCCGGTCGAATTGATCGTGGTTACGAAGGCCGCAGGATCTTCTGTAGTGGCAGAGTAACCAGCAGGACCTGACCACAGAAATTGAAACGGCGCTGTACCGCCCGATCTCGTGGAGCTCAAACTGAGGAGGCCGCCCTGGCAGGTACCAGCGGAGGCAGTTGCACTGACTGAAGGCGAGGGGTTTATCGTGACAGTACTGGATGCTGTTCCGGTACAGCCGTTTGCATCCGTCACCGTCAGGTAATAAATTCCCGTCGTGGAGCCGTTCAACGGAATGCTGGCAGGAAACTGGACAGCCGAGGAGAACCCGCCGGGGCCACTCCAGGCATAGGCGGAGTAGGGCAATGCTCCGCCCGAAACAACTGGTTCAAGGCTGACGGTACCTCCCGAACACGTCGGGCCGGGGTCAATGGAAACCACAGGAGGCTGCACAGCAGATACCGCTACCGAAGAGGTGGCAGTACAGCCATTCGCATCAGTCATGGTCACATTATACGTACCGGAGGAGGTCGCCAGTGCTGCAAATCCGGCAGGATCTTCCGTATTTGCAGTGTATCCGTTCGGGCCACTCCAGGCAAATGTGGTATATGGCGTTGTGCCACCCGAGGGCGTTGATGTCAGGTTGATATTCGCTCCCAGGCAGACAGGACTGTTTGCCCCGGCCGTAACCAGCGCTTTGGGGCGAACTGTAACCGACAGGCTGGATGAAGCAGTACAGCCGACGTTGTCAGTTACTGTCATGGTATAATTTCCGGTGAGGGCATTGTACGCTGTCGCCGAAGGATTCTGCACCGATGACGTGTAGCCGGACGGTCCAGCCCAGGAGAAACCGACATACGGTAATGTACCACCTGAAACTGCCGAAGACAACTGCATGGTGCTGCCATCGCAAACCGGACTGTTTACCGACAGTGATACAGAGGGCGAAATATTACTGCTTACCGTAATATTTCTGGTTGCACTGGCAGTACAGCCCTTGCTGTCGGTCACCACCACCGTGTAGGTTCCGGCAGAGGCAGGTACAGCCGGGAAACTGGCAGGATCTTCGAGTGTGGCTGAAAATCCGTTGGGCCCCGACCAGGAGAAAGCCGGATAGATACCGGAGCCTCCGGATGGTGTGGATGACAACGTGATCGGAGCACCCTGACAAACGGCTGTCGTATTACCCGAGGCTGTAATGGAGGGCGCCGGAGATACTTCGGTCTGAACCACCGCTTCACAACCAAAACCATTGTTGACGGTAACCTGGTAAATACCTGATGCAGTTACTGCCTCAGACGAAGTGGTTGCTCCCGTGCTCCACAGATAAGTACCACCACCGGTAGCGGTCAGCGTGATACTTGTTCCTGTACGACATGCAGGTGCGCCACCGTTAATTTGCGGATTGAACGACTCGACCGTATTGTTGGTTACTGTCACCGTCAGTGCCAGGTCATCGGTGAGGCTCAGTGCATTGGTTACCCTGATGATAACCTCGTACTGATTGTCGCCGTTTGCGTCGCCGGGAACTTCAAAATCAGGCGTAAAAGCATTCCAGGACAACTTGCCGTTCACTGCATTGATTGTGAAACTGGCCGCATCTGCGCCGCCGGCAATCGAGTATGTCAGACCACTGCCCTCCGAATCGGTACGATCCGTCGTCTGTGCATCATACAGCTCGTAGCAGCTTGTCTCGAGAAAACTTGCGGCAGCCGGTGATGTGATTTCAGGAGCATAATCTATGTAAACGGTGAATAGCGCAGTTGAAGTATCCGTTCTGTAGTAAAAGGGGTAGTCACAATCCGTGACTACAAAATGCACAGGGAAAGTACCCACCCAGCCCGCGTCTGCTACATTGATCTGTACACCGCCATTCGAGGCCAACTGTGGCGCGAGGGGAGCAAATTCAATATCGTAGGGAATTGCCGTGAGCCCCAGTGCACCTCCGGGAACAAAGTTCTGGGTAGTTACCTCCTCAAAGATATACTGACTGGCAGGATCATAGTACCGGAATGTAATGGGACCTGATGCCAGGTTGGCCAGCTGTAACGAATATACAATATCAGGCGCCGTACCGCTGGCCGAAGCCTTGCCCACCAGGGTTCCACCTACAAAGGCTGCCAGCTCGGAACCTGTACCGAGCAGCGGTATATTGCCATAGCGGGGCCTGGCAATAACGCTCATACTCTGACTGCCGGGTGGCACAACCGCCCACCCCGGATTGGCCTGTGTACCTGAAGGCTTGTCAACATAGTAGCTGAACAACCGGCAGGGCCCCGTGTAAGTGAGGTAACTGTCCAGGTCGAAGGCCGCAAATGCACTGTCCTGCTCCACAGTCTGTGATGGAATGGTTCCCAGATCGGGGCCCGGATAGAAGGGCAATACCGTGAACCAGGCCGTGACAGAAGCTGAATACTGATTGGCAGTCTGATCAGTCACTGTAATTCTGACAGTATCAGTACCAGTCCAGCCAGTCAGCGCAGGACCTACCGAAAGCTCGCCATTGACTATGTTGGCCGCCAGATTGCTTCCCGCCTGGTATGTGTAGGCAACGGGGTCACCATCACAGTTGATGAGGTAATCGGAGAGCGTTATCGGAGGAAAAGCGACAGTTCGGATAGTTGTATCCGCTGGTATCTGCTCAAATTCCGGCGGAAAATCTGCATTGGGATCAATATTCAGTACAAACGGTGAAGACAGTGTGCCGTTGGTCTGGTTACTCACGAAAGTAACCGTTTCCGGAACCGGATAGGCAATATCATCAGCAGCGTAATACACCTTGAACTTCAGGGTTTCCCCTGTGAACTGGTTGGAATACGCCGTCACGAAATAGTATTGTTGTCCACTTACCGTAACCGGAGTGGCAACACCGCGAAGCTGCTTTCCAACAAATACCCCAACAATATTATTAGTGGCATTTGAGAAGGTGCCGTTGTATTTGACCCGCACAATCAGGTTCATATTGAACTGAAAATCGGACGGATTGATGCTCCACGATGGTGGAGCAATCGTTTCCTCCGGGCTGTTGCCATTTGATGCAACAGCCGGAGAAAGAGAAAACAGGAGTGTGATGGCCAGACAAAATCCGGCAGTGCGCCATACAGAAGATGCAATGCTGAATCCTCCGGAACACAAAACCCCTGATATGAAAGATGTATGTTGTTTCATACCTGATTTGCATTAGAGATGAAGAGATGGGACAGATGACGATCAAATCATCTTTGCAACATCACTTTTTGGGTCACTATTCCTTCGGAGGAAATCATCCGCACGAAATATACACCGGTTTGCAGGGCTTCTCCCTCATCGTTATACCCACTCCAGACAATAGAGTTTCGACCCTGTATCGCCGGAACTTTCAGGCTCGAAACCTCTCTGCCATTCAGGTCGGTGATCACAAATCTGACCTCTTCAGCCTTTTTCACAACATACTCGAAGGATGTCTGGCGATTGAACGGATTGGGTACAACTGCCAGCGACACATCGGAGGAAGGAGTTTCTTCCACTCCGGTAACAGAGTTCAGGGTAAATGGTACCGGAGCATCCAGTGTGCCCTGGTGGTTGTCTGACAGGAAGAAGTTGGTCTCGTTCAACTGATATACCAGTCCGGTGGAACCATCGAACAGCTTGAATTTGACAAGCTCTCCGGGTGTATTCGAGTAGTAGGTCATGAAGAACAGATAGGCACCCAGCGGCTCGACATAGATTGCCTGCGCCGAACCCCTGACCTGATCGCCCACGAAAGCACCGAGTTCCATGGTGGCAGTGGTAGCATTCTGACCATTCGTCTTCAGCATTCCAATCAGGGTGGCACTGTTCTCGAAAAGAGACGGGTTAACTGTCCAGAAGCCGGACGGCTGGTCATTTCGGCCATTTCTTGACTCCACCTGATCATCGGTCAGCGACTGTGGCGGATAAACAAGCGTTCCGCCACCGGGACGGTTCAGTTTGATCTGATACCCCCGGGGAGGCATCATGTACTCCAGGTTACCCACCCAGCCGGTATAGCCAACACTGGCGATATACTGGGCAAAGGCCGTCTGGCTCTTCACAATATCTCCATGCGTGAGAACTCCGCTGTCTCTGAGCGATTTGAGCGCTTCGTTGATGGGCAGGGAATAATAGGGTACGTATCCAATCCAGTTCCAGCCCTGTGAAAGCGGGATGGATACGGTGGTCGGGTCAATCATCATACCCAGCATTTGCAGGGTATCCGGCTGATCGGCACGGTACAGATACATTTTTTTGCTGTCAACCGTACTCAGCGAACCGAACCAGGCTCCACCGTAGGTAGCAAACTGTGTCTGACTCTTCATCAGGTCGTTATCCGGATCGGAGAGCGTTGACAGGGCAGAGTTCAGACTGTTATTCGGGAATGCGAGGTTGAACGACACCCAGTTCCAGCCAAAGCCGAACGGCACCTCCCGCAGCAGCAGGCTGTTGGTTGACACCACCTGCGGATTGTCGGGGAAACCCACAATCACATCGGGTGTGAATACAAAATGCTCGGCTACAGTACCGTACAACAGACACTGGGAGGCATCCCATATCTGGAGTTTTACGGTATCCATCAGGTCGTTGACATCTCCGTATATGGTGAGATAAGCCAGATAGACCTTGTTGGTCGGCGTACTCACCTGGGGGGCATATTGAACATGTGCCCTGCCGCGCAGTTCGCCATTGATGAATGCGCCCACGATATCCTCCTCATCAATCGAGATCTGGCCCTGAATATTGAGTTTCAGCACCATATTCATGGAGTTTTCGTACAACCCGGCGCTGATATCCCATGCAGGCGGACGGCATATTACCCTCACACCAAGGGGCAGACGTTCGTCACCGCCCATGAAGAACGGGTTCTGACCTGTTTCGGTGTGCAGCGTGATAGAGTCTTTCCACATTCCGAATGCCAGCGTGGAATCCACCGTGAAGCTGATCTGCCTGATTTCGTTGGGAGCAAGTGTACCCTGGTTGGGCACAACATGTACCCAGTCGGGCAAGTCTTTGATCGTGAAGGGCACCGGATAACCGCCGCGGTTGTGAATGGCAGCAGTTACCGTTCTGGTCTCCTCCAGACTCTTGGTCATGCCAATACTGTCGGTGAGCCAGGCGAGTTCGTTGCGATCAACATAGAATTCCCACTGCAAAGCCGTTGATTCGTTGCCAATCAGATCCTCGATACTGTGCAATTCTGCCCGTATAATCCTGTTCTCGAAGAACTTGTTATCGAAATTGGGATCAAGGATGATCTTGTTCTCGTAGCAGGTGATATCAATGTCAATCAGCTGGCCGGTAGTGGCATCGTACAGTCCTACATTATTGGGCTGCGTAATGTCGGCCGGAATCAGCTTGTTGCAATTGACTGGTTTATTGAATGTGAAAGAAATTTCATCCCCCACGTTGTAAACTCCGTCGGAAGGCTGCGGCACTCCCACCAGTGAAGGTGGTTCACGCTCTATTCTTCCCTTTATGACCTGTGAATATCCGGGGCGATCGGCAGAGTTGCCCGTACAAACTGCCACCGCCCTGATTTCGTAGGGGCCGTCGGCAAGGCCGGTCGTATTCCAGTAAAACTGCGTGAAACCGGGTTGCAACAGTTCAGGACTGGTGACCGTTCCTATACCATACCAGTTCGGGTTATACCGTTCATGCAGCGGAGTGATATTGATCCAGGCGCCATCGCCGTCGGTTCGCCGGTACTGCACCCTGACCAGACTGAAATCGGTGTTGGTGGTATCGTAATCGGATACTGTGATACGTACCACATCGTCGGAGCCACTCGTCAGCGGATCGGGGAAAACCACCCAGTCCTGTTGCGGTACATTGATCTCCACTTCACTGCAGGGCTGAACGAAGTGGGCGCTGATACTTTGGGATGCATAGACAACTGGATCCATAGCGAGATCAATTCCCAGCGCACTTGCCCGAGCGTCCTCACATTCAGAATAGAAGACAACTTCCAGACTGTCGTATGTGTATTCTTCAGGCCCTCTTTCAACAGTGAGCGTGACCGGGATACTTTCACCGGATGGCACAGCAAAACCAACAGCGTTATTCGTCAGAGCAGCTCCATTCAGTTTGATTACAGCACCATCAGGATTACTTTCTGCACCGGTACTGAACGCATAAACCCTGTCTTCATTTGTTGAACTCTTATTACCCAGATTAAATTTGAAAACAGCCGGTTCATCAGGCTGAACATTTTCAGCAACAGGGCCGCTTCCATCCCTGAACTGAAGCGTAGTTCCCTCCCGGTGAGCCGTACCAAATTCCCACGGACACGAGGACTGTCCAGCCTTGAGCCGGAATACGGGGGTTCTGTAAACAGAATCCATGGCAACATCGAATGTGAATCCGTCTCCGGGATCATCATCGGCCAGCACATAACCAGTAGTTAGCGATTTTTCCTTGCCAGTTTCATCCCTGCTTCCCTCACTCGTACTCGATACAAAAGCAAGCATACCTACCACTCCGGCTGAGTTAAACTCAAAACCAATATGAGTTACCAAAGACTCCTCGCTGTTTACAAGATTTTCCTCGCCTTCAGTATTAATCGTATCGCTTGTTATCGAGTACTCCATAGAAGTACCCGCATCAAAAGACATGTTTCTCTGAAATTTTGCCTTAGCCTTCAGAGCAGTATTCCTGTCAATGATATCCTCCCAGCGTTTTTTTGAGTCCTTGTACTTTTGTCTGTCAGTTACAGTCAGGTTTGTATTTGTTGAAAGGGAGTCAAGATACCTTATCAACTGGGTCTTGATATAATATTCAGAGTACAGGAATGCTGTAGCAAAAGTATCCGGTTGAATATTTATTACAGTTTTAACATTCGCACCGCAAATTGTATCATTGAAGCTGACCTTTTCTGCAAAACCAAAAATCAGATTGAAAGCTTCTCCCATATACACATCTCCACCTTGATTGCCACCCACAACCAGATCTCCGTCACTCGTTGAGATGACCCTGTCAATCGTAGTACATGTCTGAAAAGAATTGTCTGTTATCTTTTGGTAGGTTACCTGAAATTCAGCGCCTATGTCAAAAATTGGACCGGCATTTTGAATAGTTGCCACACCTACACCAATCGCTACCTCCGTATTTCCCCCGAGATGGGTTTCGATACCTCCGCCGCCTCCGACCTGATAGTCATAAAAGGAAGAGTATGTTTTGCAGACAGTTGTACCTGATTCAAGATAAGAGTAGCTTGCATCTCCCGGAGGATCACGAAGAATTACCGAGGGGGTTTGTGGCAGGATAGACGTGAATGTATTTTCCTTCACAAAGACTCCTGTGACGATTCCTTCCCTGGTCAAACTGGCCGTTCTCCCGTCAACTGTTGTACCAACAACCTGGAAAGTTTTTTTGAATGGAGCCGTTGGCTCAGGTTTCCCTACTTTGAACTTATATGTCAGAATCCTTGAAGTGTCGGATGTCTTCAAAGGTATATCAATCACTTCATCAGCAAGCAGATTGACAAAACGGAAGTCTGCTGTATCAAGCGGGCATATACCTCCATAATAATTTTCAATCATTCGAACCTTGACAGTTTGTGGACTACCCTGACTGAGTACGATCTCCTGGCAGGTTGGAGACCTGTAATCAAGGCCGCTGACAAGATCTACTTCCGGCGGAGCGAAATAAATGAAATTGATTGCTGTATCTCTGTCGGTCAGATCAACTGTTGAACCACCGAGTGTCTGAAATGCAGTCTTGATTACAGGGTCAGAGTGCTCAACTACAGCGACAATCATATTATCCAGTGGTGGTAGTGACTGGAAAACATAGTCTCCATCTTCATTATCTATTTCGATTTGCCGGGCAAAACAGCCATCAGCGGAACTTACCTTGACAATACAGACCGTACCCTGGGGTGTACCCGGCGAACTTATTATGGATTTTTGACACTTTCCACCGGCAATCTTTCCACTGAGTTCGCGTGTAGTGATATCGTTGAACAGGATACCCGCTATAGGCGTGGTTACGTTGATTACCTCCCATGAAATCGGTGAAAACTGGTGCTCCCGATAAACCGGCGTCAGTACTGCCGACTTGCCCGGATCAAGTTCCACAACGAACTTGCCTGTAGAATCTGTAAAAACTTTGGGATTATTCGACTCTCCGTTCACCAATATCTCTACCTGAGGCACAAAACAGTCTGTCCCCTTGTATCGAACGAATCCGGAGACCGGTATCGTGGAGCGATCAATAAAATCCACCTGATCCACGGAAATCACGCTGGGGTTAAGCGTCACCTGTCTTGTTGCCGGGGTAAATATATGAGGTTCCGTTTCCTGGAATTTTGTGAACGTGGACCATTCGGTACCATAAGCAGTTCCGTATCCGAGCAGGTAGGATCCGCAATTGTTCAGTCTGTTACCGCTCCCTTCATCCAGCGGGAAATACACCCTCAGGCCTCTGCCCTGCATATTTCTCTGGAACAGGGAATGCTTCAATATGGAATCAGCCGGTTGCAGCCCTTCATAAACGGCAATTTCATCAATATAACCGTCGAAGTAGTCCGTATGATTCGATCCGTCAACCCGGGCGCCAAGTACCCAGTTGGTACCGTCTTCCGAGAAATTGCCATCAATATTGTCGAAAACATCGGTACTTGCCAGCGCTCCATCTATATAAGTGTCTATCTGGCGCGAACCTCCCAGGCTGTCAATCGTGAAAGCCAGGTGCCGGTACCCGGTAGGGAGTGTGCCCACTACATTCTCGGTGCCGTTCAGATAAACCCTGAGCTCATTCAGGGCACTGTTGGTTGCATCCGGATACAACATCACCCTGAAATCATTTCCGGCCCAGATTTTTGAGACCAGGCACTGGGCGCCATTAGGACCGCCATTGTTAACCCACAGTTCTATGGTGGATTCTTCAGGCAAAGGGAAGTCGGGCAGTTCAGCATAATCGGCCATACTGCTCGACCGGATAAACTTCAGCGCACGGTGCGCGTAAAAATTCTTTTGTGGTTTTGCCAGGAACGTAATACCAGTTCCATAGCTGACTGACTCAATACTGTAAAAACCCTCCGACGTAGAAGTGGCCGATACAGATACGGGCGGGCGATCGCTGTCGAACTCGGCGCCACACAGGTACATGGTAGTTCTGTTGAGTACATCGAATGCCTTGCTGCCGAGTTGCTCATCCATTTTCCAGTAGTAAAGCAAATCCGGAGTTGTACGGGAAGCGGTGCCGACCATCACGTCTCCCAGATCTACTTCATCGAGACGACGACTATAGAAACGGAGTTCATCCAGTTTTCCACTCCAGCCCGTACCGTTACTCGCTCCGTTACCCAGGCATAAATCCGTAGCCGGAGTAGTGGAATTCAACTGACCCTGTCCAACCAGTACACCATCAAGATACAGGCGGCCTATTCCCTCCGATTGTGTTACAGCTATGTTGTGCCAGTCCGCAGGATTGCCGGGAAATACGGTACTCGTAATTTCCTGGCTGCCCAGAAACATCCTGATGCCCGTTTGTGAACTGTTTTGCAGTGCCCGAATGACCAGCGGGAATCCGCGCAATTCGATAATCGTGTCACCATCCTGTGCCGCAACCGTTTTCATCCAGAAAGTCATCGTCCAGTCCTGATCATTCAGCGGCAGATAACTCCGGCCGGAATCCAGCGGAGCGACCGCGCCATCCATGGAACCCAGCGACAGAGCATATCCCTGGCGGGGAGAAACCGACACGAGTGCATCCGGTACAGGGGCACCGTTGAGTGTGGAAATCTGACCGGTTATCACGCCGTTGGGTACCATAAAACCGATGCTTTTGCCCGGCACCCCGTCCCCGAAATTATTAACACCGCAAACTTTGTAGGTGTACGCTCTGCCCGCAATGACGTTGAAATCGTTGAAGTTGAATGTGTTGGGATCAACCAGGCCAAGAAAGACATTATCGCGGAACAGCTTGTAACCAACTGAAACCGTACCTCCGAGCGGATCGGGCGTCCAGCTGATCTGGATGCGATCCTGTAATTCTCCCTGAGAGGCTACTACCTCAGGAGCCAGCGGTGGCGCCAGAAAGCGCGACCAGAATCCGAACAGCATGCTGTAATCGCCGGAAACTGCGAACTCCTGGAGCGGCTGTCCGACAGTGCCCCCTCCCCTGTTTGTCGGAGAGAAAGCACCAGTGGTAGTGCCGTAACAAAAGAACCCTTCACCCTGATAAGTTTTAATCAAAGGTGGTTCACAAACAGGGTTTTGGGCATATATGGAAGTAGTCAGGGCTATGCAGACACCCGCAACAAGGGCCGCACAGCGTCGAACTGTGGAATACATATCAGGAAATATTTTGGAATGAACAGAAACGGGATTCGCCTGAATTAATTGATTCTGATGTAAACCCAGAGATTCATGTTCTTTGGACGTGTTTCGTTGGCATCACCTGCCTGACTGATTGTGTGCGTGTGCTTGCCGGTACTGTTGAGCGTGTGCGTATGCTTGCCAGCCGCGGGAGTGGTAAAAGAGCCCACCTTGTCACGGTCTGTAGTAGCTGCCGAGTTCTCAGGTGCATGCTCATTGTCTCCGTCATATGCACTTTCCGAATTATTGCTTCTGCGATCAATGCTGTGCGTATGTTCGCCGGCTTCACTTGTTGTGTGTGTATGTTCACCTTCTTCAGTCATGGTGTGACTGTGTCTTTCAGAAGCATCTTCCTGTATGGAGCCCACGGCACTGTTGAAGTTGCGATCGGGATCATTGTCCGGGCTGTTGGAAAATTCCTGGGCCCTGAGAAAAAGTCCGCCGACATTCGGGACAGCAGTCATGCCGGTTACAATTCGCAGCCTGTCGGATGGCTGCATAGATCTGCCGTCCATGGGTACCCAGCAATCACCGTTCTCGGCCTGAAACTGTGAAGGATTGAGAATGGAATATTTGACATCTCCTACCTTTCCGGAACAGGCCACGTTCTGGGCGTAAGCAGCCGAAAATGTATAGGGAGCATAGGTCATCATTGTACGGGGAGTGAGTTCATAGCCATTCACCTCCACGCCCAGATATACCGTATTGGCAAAAGCACTCGCGTTCAGCGAGGTGACACTGCCGAGATTGTGACTGTAAATACCACCCACGGTTTTTACACTCGCTGTTTCTTCCCAGAGCTTCGTACCTCCCGAGGAAGCATTGTACAGTCTGAATTTGATCTGATAGTTTCCGTCATCTACAGGGGCGCCACTGGCATTTTTCAAAATACCCTGAAAGGCTATCACTGTTGAATTTTGCCCGTTTGCCCCAACAAGGCAAATCAGAAGTACGAGTACAGTCAGGACAGATCTGAACTGAAACTTCGGGGCGCAGGAGAGTAAAAACTTTGTCATGAGAGCTGATTGTTGAAATGATATGGCAACTAAAGTGTTTCAGAATTGTACCGGCAGCGTCTCGGACGGGAATCTGAAGACAGACTGCAGGAAACAGCATCCAACAGATCAAACACGGACATGGAATATGAGTAACAGCAAGATTACAGCGTTGAGCTCAACACTTTCCACTACGCGGGATGCGACGTAAAGTTACGTTCGAAGAAAGGCTATTACCCGACATGAGTTATTCCTGAATATTTTGGAAGGAAAAAAAATATTTTATAAAAAACTAATAATCAATAAAATAAAAATTAAATTAAATATTAATAAAAAATCTCCCTGAGCATGCCGGAATTTTTCGGAAAGTGCTGTAAACCCGGTCGGGAAGAATTTGTCAATATTCATTAACCTGAAACAGCAAAGCGACAGGTGTGTTGTACAGGCCTGTAAGGCCCGACTCTGGAAGTAACCAGGGCTTCCCAGGCGTGCGCGTGTATCAATCATCTCTCTTTTCTGCCAGCATCTTTCTGAACTGGCCCGGCTGCATGCCGGTTATCTCCTGAAAGACTTCATAAAACGAATTGACTGAGCCGAAACCGGCATTCTCGGCAATGGCCTGCGTTTTTATCATGTCAAATTCGGGCTGTTTGAACATCTGAATAACCGCCTCCACCCTGTAGCGGTTGATGAACCGGTTGAATGTGCTGCCTTCTACCTCTTTGAGTGCGGTGTTCAGCATCCGATAGGATACACCCAACTTTTCGGCCAACTGATCCACCTTGAGCTGAGGATCAAGATACGGGCGATCGGTCTGAAACCAATCATGTATTTTTCTGATAAGCTCACGCGCAGGAGAAGCCTCCGGGCCGTCCGGCTGTGTCGTACTGACCAGCAACTGCTTCACCTCCAATGCATGACGCCTCGAAGTTTCCTCATACTGCTGCATCAGCAACCGATATGCCTCTTTCCGCTTCCGGGAAAGTGATGCATAGAAATACGCCATCAGCGCCGCAATCACGGCCGACAGTACCGACAGTACGGCAATGATACGGTTATCCCTGACTTTCATCTCCTGCCAGTGTCTGGCTTCCTGAAGGCGCGAAATTTCCATCTCCCTCCGCTGTATCTGATACCTTTTTTCGATAGTATGTACCGCATTGGTCTTCTCGTTCACCGCCATCGAGTCTTTCAGCAGCATCCAGTCACTGAGCGACTGCAGGGCGGCGGCTTTCCTGCCGTTGTTGAAATCTGTAAAATATCTGTGTTCTGCCAGCTGAAGCTTAAGTGCTTTGTATTCCAGGGAATCAGCCATTTTCAAAGCTCTTGAATACAAAGCCACAGCCTGATCATAATGTCCAGATTCAGATGCAACTGCAGCTTTTCCCGAAAGCGCCATGATTATTCCCTGAGGCATCGGGATACCGCTTGATATGACCAGTACACTGTCGTACAACTGAGCGGCTTTTTTCAGATCTTTCTGATCCCAATACAAATTTCCCAGATTGAATAAAGTCTTGAGTTTGTTTTCAGGAAGTGAATGATTCAATTGTAACTCAAGTGTTGCTTCGTAATAAATCCGGGCGCTATCAGAAGAAGAACCTCTGTGCAAAATACCGAGATTCAACAATGCAACAGCAATATTAGGAGTATCGCACGCAGTTTTTGCCACCTCAAGTGCTTTTCGTGCATACTCAAGTGATACTTTATCGTTCCCAAGCGCAGAAAATGTATTGCTGATATTGGTACAAAGAGCGCACATTGAATGCAAATCACCCAACTTTTCCGTCAGTTCCAATGCGTTTACCATAACCCGGGCAGCTTCCTCAAACTCGCCCTGATCATTAAATATCCCTCCCAGCCGCATCATGGCATTCGCCTTGTCAGAATTTGTTCCCAGCGAATCCGAAACACGGATAGCTTCTTCCAAATGAAATATCGCATTCTCGCTATCTGAAAAAACTTCAAAAATTTTACTGATTTCAACATGTATCCTGGCGAGTTTGTTATAAGCCCCGGCACTTGTTGCCTCCTGCAAGGCAAGCTTGAACTGTTGCAATGAAGACTCAAGGCTGTCCTTGCAGTATAAACCAACCCCTTTCAGAAAATGCAAATCACTTCTAGCCGTATCAGGCCAATTGCCCTTATCTGCAAGCTTTAGTGCCCTCTCTATGATTACAAGACCGCTATCAGGTTTGGTCAGGATTATCTCCCTTGATTTTTCAATCAGATTACTTGCATCTTCGTCAACAGTAACACCCTTCCCAACTATCGTTACCCGATCACATGCAAACAGGGATAAAACAAGAGCGTTTAAAAGTATTATTATGAATGATTTCATCATTTGAATTAAAGTTTGAACTTGTTCAGGTTTCATAACCTGTCTTCCAAATAAAAACTAATTAGAACGTTTGATCGATGACAGTACCGGGTTAAAAACATAAAGCCGGGCATCATTATTGATGGAAAAAAGTTGAGTACTGGTAAAAATCATTTTATACTAATATTAATTCTGCTGAAAAATTGACGGATTTTTCAAATTATTTTTTTGGCAATACAGTCAATCGTCTCTCTTTTCTGCCAGCATCTTTCTGAACTGGCCCGGCTGCATCCCGGTTATCTCCTGAAAGGCTTCATAAAACGAATTGACCGAGCCAAAACCGGCATTTTCGGCGATAGCCTGCGTCTTTATCATGTCAAACTCGGGCTGTTTGAACATCTGAATAACCGCCTCCACCCTGTACCGGTTGATAAGCCGGTTGAATGTGCTGCCTTCCACCTCTTTGAGTGCGTTGTTCAGGATCCGATAGGATACACCCAACTTTTCGGCCAGCTGATCCACCTTGAGCTGTGAATCCAGGTACGGGCGCCCGGTCTGAAACAACTCGTGTATTTTTCTGACCAGCTCACGCGCAGGAGATGCCTCCTGGCCGTCCGGCTGTGTCGTACTGACCAGCAACTGCTTCACCTCCAGTGCATGACGCCTTGAAGTTTCCTCATACTGCTGCATCAGCAACCGGTATGCCTCCCTGCGCTTCCGGGAAAGTGACGCATAAAAATACGCCATCAGCGCCGCGATCACGGCCGACAGTACCGACAGTATGGCAATGATACGGTTATCCCTGACTTTTATCTCCTGCCAGTGTCTGGCTTCCTGAAGGCGCGAAATTTCCATCTCCCTCCGCTGTATCTGATACTTTTTTTCGATAGTGTGTACCGCATTGGTCTTCTCGTTCACCGCCATCGAGTCTTTCAGCAGCATCCAGTCACTGAGCGACTGCAGGGCGGCGGCTTTCCTGCCGTTTTTCATGTCCACGTAATATCTGACCTGTGCAAACCTGAGTACAAGATCACGGTAGCCAAGAGAGTCGGCCATTTTCTGTGCGCGGGTCAGCAGTGCAACAGACTTGTCGTACTGCCCCGATTCGGAAGCAGCCGTAGCCTTTCCGGAAAGTGCCATTACCACGCCTTTCGGCATGGGTATTGACTCCGAAATAACCTGTACGCTGTCAAACAGCGTATTTGCCCGTTTATAATCTTTTCTGTCGAGGTATATATTGGCCAGATTGTACAAAGTGGAAAGCCTGTTCTCGATTGTTCGCTGCAGTCCGGCTGCCCGTTGATAGAAGATCAGGGCGCTGTCCGGATGAGTGTACCGATGATAAACCCCGAGGTTAGTCAGAGCGATGGCAATATTCGGGGTATCATTTGCCATTTCGGCCATTTCAAGCGCCTTTTTTGCATAAACCCCCGACTCCACCTCACTGCCAATAGACGCGAAATTATTACTGATATTGATATATAATGCGCTCAGTGCACCCGGATTGCGTTCTTCATCGTTACTCAATACTTCGTCTGCCTCAATAAACGCCCTGGCGGCCTCCTCGAACTGGCCGTTTATTCCATAAGCCGCACCCAGCCTTACCTTGGCACTGGCACTGCTTGCCGCCATTCCCAGTGAATCGAAAATATGCACTGCTTTCTCGAGATAGCTGGTGGCTGCCTCTTGCTCGGAAAGCAGTTGCAGTGGCTCACTCATTTCCATATAGACTCTGGCCTTGTGGCTGCCCGATTTTGCCTCATTGGCCTTTTCCAGAGCCAGTCTGAAACAGTGAATGGATGCCTCAAGGCTGTCTCCGTAATACAAAGCTGTTGCTCTGGATATGTAATAATTACACCAGGTAGTATCAGGAAGTGTCAGCTCTGCCGACATGGCGAGCACGCTGTTCAGCTTTCTGAGCGCAGAATCCGGACGGTTTCCAGCCTCTTCTCCTGCTTCCAGTATCAGGCGGTCTGTTTCACGAACAGCTGATATATCACCGGAGCGATTAAAAACACCGTCACTGTTGCAACTGCAGGTACAGAACACGAGCAGCAACAGGATATTGAATTGAGAACTGGGCATATTACGACGATGATTGGATGACTGGAGGCAAAAGTAATTCATCCGTGTTGTAATATCAAAACTCTCTCCTCCACGAAATATTCGGTATCAATCCCAGCTGGTACTTGTTCTCTACCCGGCCCGTATAGGCATCGTAAAACCGGTACGACAGGTTCCGGCGGTTTGTCACGTTCTGCAGATCTATGCTGAAAGTGGTATTTTTCTTGTTGGAAATGCTCTTTTTCCAGTATATGCGTACGTCCATGCGCGCGTACACATCCTCCGATGGGCTGTATCCATCAGCTTCACTGAATACTGTACGGCCCGAAAATCCGGATGCCGCCAGATCAACAACCGGAAGTCGGGGGCCTCCCGCCATCACAAAACGGCCACCCAATCCAAAAACCTTCACCCTGGATACCGATTTTTCTTTGCGTATCTCTTTGCCAAAGGTCAGGTTGCCCAGGTACCCTATGTCCCACCGACTGTCGAGCCATGTCTCCTGATCGCCAATGCGATATCTGGAATCAAACACAGTGGCATTGGCGAGCAAATACCAGCCCTTCATGAATACTCTGTCAGCTCCGATCTCGATTCCCTGGTTTCTGACCTGTGCGGTGGACAGAAATGCATCGTAGCCTATGTATTCCGGACTGTTGAAGATTGTACCGTACGCACTGTATGCCGGTATGTTGCTGTATGTATGTCGGTACATTTCAGCACTGAATTTCCACTGCCCGTCAGGGGTAAACACGTACCGGAGGCCTGTCTGGAAGGAGTTGATATACGGCAGTTTGTAGTTTGGCCGGGGCAGCGGCTGGGTAAACACCAGTTCCTGCTGAGCCCACGCCGGCGCATCCTGATTGTACAGGCCGGCACTGACCGAAAATTTGTGGTGCTGGTCGGCACGATAGCTGATGGTGCCGCGGGGGCCAAATACCATTTTGTCATACACGGTATTGTAGTGAAACTGGGCTCCTGCCTGTGTGTTCAGTTTGCCGTTCGCGGAGGTCCAGTCCCAGCGCAACCAGGGTTGCAGGTTCAGATAGTTGAACCTGCTGTCGTACGATGGCACCTCCTGAAACGAAACTTTCCCGTTGAAAAATATCCGGGTAGCCATGGCGCCAGCGGAAAACAGCGAGCCACCCCTCGAATGTCGCAACTCAACGGTGGCCGAATAGCGTTCTTCATAGCGTTTGTCGGTACCTCTGCCGGCAAAACTGGATAACTCGGGGCGCTGCTTCTGCCAGTCGTTGTCCTGAGCCGAACAGGCAAGGGCCGTTCTCAGTGAAGTACGCCTGTCAAGTTGCCATTTCGCTGTTCCACCCACCACGCCGGTCAGCGAGCGAAAATCAATGTTGTACCGGTCTTTGTCGTACTCTATTTCCAATGTATCTGTTCTCTGGGTGAAAATATTGCTGCTCAGTCCTCCCATCCCGAAAACGGAATACTGAACACCTTTCTTTCCGACGGAGTGCAGGTGAAAGGCTATATCCTGAAAAGTGATCTTCTCGCCACCGAATGAAACACCCATGGCGCCCAGCAATCCGACAGTTGAATACCGGTAATTCACCAGATAGGACGTCCTGTTGTTTTTACCCAGCGGACCCTCCGCCGCTGCATCAAGCCCGATCAGTCCGGCCTGAATGGTATATTCACGGTCGTACTTGTTGCCTGCGCGCAGGTTCATATCCATCACGCCGCCCGCCGCATCGCCATAGCCGGCAGGATATGCTCCTGTCAGGAGGGAGGAATTGTCGAGCAGCTGGGCCGAGAACATCAGCACGCCCCCGCTGGCCGCAGCCGGGGCGTCATTGAAGGTACCTGCGTTCGGGAGATGATTCGGGTTGATGATGTCGAGCCCCTCCAGACGCCAGCGCACCATCGCCGGACTCACCCCGCGAACGCTGATCTGGTTGGTGCCGTCATCCACCTGTGCAACACCACCGTAAGCCGTGGCGAGCCTTCCCGGATCGAAATACATATTCGGATAGCGCAGCATGCGGTCGCGGGAGAGCGGAATCTCGCCAAGTGGCTGCACTGGACGGCGACCGGGCAGGGAGGCAGTTACAGTCACCTCGGGCAGGGTGGACAATACCCTTTTCAGGCTTACCTCCAGCTGGGGCGCCTTGCCTGCAGCAATCAGTATTTCATCAAAATAGATCAACTCAAATCCCTGCTGACCGACCTCGCAACGGTAGTAGCCCGGAAGCAGATTGCCGAAATGAAAAATGCCGTCAGCGCCGGAAATGGCAACAGAGGCCGTACCTTCTGCCTGTAGCGGAATCAGTTTCACCGTGGCTCCGGCCAGCAACTCGGAATTGTCGCAAGCCCGAACTACCCCGTGCAGCGACTGCGCAAACAGGCCTGCCGAAAAAAAAGTGTGAAAAATGAGGACAACAACACGTGTAAATCTGATCATATCCGTTATTTTTATTCCTGAATGGCTCTCAAAACAAACCGATGCCCGTTCTGGTTGCAAAAATCAGTATGATGAACGTCATTCTCCCCGCATTTTCTGCCATAACTACACCACAATACCACATGTCTGACTCCACTTTTGATGCCACCGATTTCTTTTCCGGCCGACACGAACACACAGCTGAGGCTTTCCGCACAGCACGCGAGCGGCTCGGCGATTTTATAACCGCCAGTTCCCGCTCCTTGCAGGAACTTCCCGATGTGCCTGCTCCGGAAAAACATCTGTTGCTGTCAGGAACACTGAACCCGTACACTGGCCCCTGGGAGTACGCACAGGCAGCACACCTGCTCAGGCGTACCGGCTTCGGGCTGAAGAAGGGCGAACTTGATCAGTTACTGGAGCTCGACATGGAGTCGGCAGTCAATCTGGTACTCACTGTGCCTGGTGCGCTACCTCCCCCGCCGGTCAATAACTACAACAACCCCGACTTTACCGATCCGGCAGTGCCTCCTGGCCAGACCTGGGTGACTGCTCCTTTCAATCTCGATGCCGAGAAATACCGGATCGAGAGCTGGCGGGCCTGGTGGACCGACCTGATGATTGGTCAGCAGACCAGCATACTGGAGCGCATGACACTGTTCTGGCACAACCACTTTGCCACACAAACAGGCATCGTATTCTGGGGCAGATCGGTGTATGAATACAACCAGCTGCTCAGGCAACACGCTCTCGGCAATTTCAGGGCACTCACCAAAGCCGTTACACTCGAAGGAATGATGCTCATTTACCTCAATGGCTTTCTGAACTCCCGGGATGCACCCGACGAAAACTACGCCCGCGAACTGCAGGAATTGTTCACCATTGGGAAGGATAACCCCGACCACTACACAGAGGATGATGTGATCGCGGCCGCGCGCGTACTCACCGGATGGCGCATCAGTTTCAGCGACAACAGCACCTTCCAGTCGCCGCTCGAACACGATTTCGGCAGCAAGCAGTTTTCTTCCTTCTATAACAACACGGTCATTCAGGGCAATGTGGATGCAGAAGTGGAGCTCGACGCCCTGCTCGACATGATTTTTGCGCGCCCGGAAGTTGCCGAGTTTGTATGCCGCAAAATTTACCGCTGGTTTGTTTATTACCACATTGATGACAACATCGAGCAAACAATCATCAAACCTTTGGCACAGATTTTCCGCGACAGCAACTATGAAATCAGACCTGTGGTGGAAACACTGCTGAAAAGCGAACATTTTTTCGCGGCGGCACAAACAGGCTGCTTCATCAAGACACCTGTGGATATCGTTGCGGGTGTCATACGCTCTTTCAACGTGACGGTGCCGGCAAGTACGCCGTGGGACGGACTCGTCATGCGCTATTACCTTTCTTCCTTCATGGCCGCCATGAGCATGCTGCCCGGCG
>CAILQK010000238.1 GCA_903836265.1 uncultured Bacteroidota bacterium
CGGTCAACCCCTCGCAGTATGAATATGGCTCCACATTCATCGGTATGCTGTCGGTTGACGGTGCCAACGCCACAACGGCCAGCCTGGAACTGGGAGCTTTCCATGGCGACGAAGTGCGCGGATCGGCACAGGCTGTGTTCATCCCGTCCATGAATATTTACCTGTTCTTCATGACGATGTACTCGAACGTATCAGGACAGCCCATACATTTCAAATTGTATAACGCAGGAACCGGAGAGATCGTTTCATTATCGGAAACGATGACCTTCACACCCGACCTGCATCAGGGTACAGTGGCCGCTCCGGTGCCATTCACCCTCACATCCACCGGAACCTCCGAGGGCAGCCTGTCGGTTAAATCATTCAGTGCGGTGCCCAACCCGTTTCATTCGGAGACATACCTGCAGTTTGTAACCGGCAAACGGGAATCTGCAGAAATATTGATCACTGATATTTGTGGAAACCTGGTTACCAGAATGGAAGTAAATACTGTAAGCGGACTGAATACTGTACAGTGGAATACCGCCGGCGGAAATCCGGCAGGGGTTTATCTGGCACAACTCAAGACCGAATCAGGTGTACTGAGTTGCAAACTGATTCTGCAGTAAAAAGAGGCGGCGGGGCTGTATAAAGAAAACATACAGCCCCTGCCACCGACAGAAAATTATTGTGATCATTTACCGGAATCCGTGTGTGAAGCCGGTTTAACCTATCATATATGCTGAGTTGTCTGTCATATCCCGGAGTGCTGACAACCCCGAACCGGGCTGTTTTGCCCGGATGGGTACTCCTCTCGTTGATGCTGCTTTCTGCAACTAAAATGGCTGCTTCCACCGAGTCGTTACCTGACTGGAGTGTCAATCCGGCCGCCTATCAGTACAGCATGCAGGTAGTTGCCCGGCTGCAGTTCAACGGTGTGCCCGTGAATGATCCCGGAACAATGATCGGTGCCTTTTCGGGAGCAACCGTTCGCGGTACAGCAACTCCTGTTGTTATAAACGGGAATGCCTTTTTTTACATGACTGTTTACTCCAACTCGGCATTCGGGGATACGCTGAAATTTCGTGCCTATTATCCGGCCACAGACCGCGTTTATGGCACTACTGCTGTCACCACATTTCTGGCAACCAAAACGCTTGGTTCTGTTTTTACTCCTTTTGTCGTCAATATTGACCCAAGTATTGATTTCGTACCTGTTCTGACGGCCTTCCACCCTGACACAACACTCCAGTATATTCCTTTCAGTCCCGTAAACTTGTCAGATAATCTCATATCACAGGATGGTGACCCGATTGTCTGGAATGCCTTACCAGGCTCATCCCTGAATGCTTCTCTGTCGAATGATGTGCTGAGTGTGACACCTGCGGTTTCGGGCTGGACCGGAACCGACAGTGTGCTGGTAACTGTAACTGAGTCAACCTCAAACGGATATTCGACAAGCAGATATATCAGATTTACAGTGCAACAGGATTATGGTGCACCCGTTCTGTCTGCCATACCGGCACAGGTGATTTTACCGGGTAATACTTTTTCACCGGTACCGCTGAATCCCCGTCTGACATTCAATGGGCCGGAAAATCAGTATTCCTACAATATTTTCCCGTTTCAGGGTACCGAATCATTACCTGACTGGTCAGGTATCCCGATGGTCTCGCCCACGATGAAAATGGTGGTCAGACCGCTGTTCAACAGTTTGCAA
>CAILQK010000239.1 GCA_903836265.1 uncultured Bacteroidota bacterium
CCCGAACGCTCTGCCCTGAATACTGCCGATTACGGCCGCGCTACCAAAGGCGCAGCCAAAGCGCTGCTGGCCCGTATTTATCTGTTCAGAAAAGACTTCGTCAACGCCGAAAAATACGCTCTGGAGGTGATCAACTCCGGAGAGTACAGCCTTGATCCTGACTTCGGGCATACCTTCTCAATCTGGGGACAGTTCAACTCCGAGTCTATTTTTGAAATTGCTGCCCAGGGTCGCGATGGCTACGATAACGGAGGCAACCAGTATGCCAATACACAGGGCGTACGCGGTACACCCAACCGCGGATGGGGTTTCAACCGTCCTTCCATTGACCTGCAGAACAGTTTTGAACCCGGAGACCCGAGAAAAGATGCCACCATTATCTTTCTGGGAGAGGTGATTGACGGAGTGACCATCCTCGGGGACGGTACCACTCCCAATATCACGTATGCCGATGCTCCTGCCAACACCATAGTACAGGAAATAGAGTGCTACAACCAGAAAGTATGGATACCCGGCACCTCCACCAATGAACAGTGGGGACACAACCGCCGGGTGCTTCGTTACGCCGATGTCCTGCTGATGGCTGCCGAGGCGCTGAACGAGAATGGCAAATCTTCACAGGCACTCACTTACCTGAATCAGGTGCGCACGCGAGCCCGCGGGAACAATGCGAATATTCTTCCCAACGTTACCACCACAGAT
Source organism: uncultured Bacteroidota bacterium (assembly GCA_903836265.1). Classification (GTDB taxonomy): domain Bacteria; phylum Bacteroidota; class Bacteroidia; order Chitinophagales; family Saprospiraceae; genus M3007. Next base: position 703 of record CAILQK010000239.1, read on the forward strand.
CAGAGCGCGCTCCGCAACGCCATCCTGAAAGAGCGCCGCTCGGAGCTGGCGATGGAGGGACACCGTTTCTGGGATTTGATTCGCACCGGCCGCGCAGCCGCGGTACTTGGCCCGCTTGGATTCCAGACAGGCAAGCATGAGCTGCTTCCTATCCCGCAAACTGAAATAGATATCTCCCAGGGCGCGATTCGCCAGAATCCCGGCTGGTAGTAAACCACAGACAATCAACTATTTGTAAACTTTTTTTTCACAAAACCTTTTCTGTTTAACATGAAACAATCACTTGTTTTCAAATCTCTGGCCGTTCTGGGTTTGGCGCTGCTGACCTTTCAGGCCTGTAAAAAAGAGAAAACCTACGAACTGCAGTCGCTCGTAGCCGGAGGTGTTGACCTCAACGGCGCTACCAGTGCTGTCGGCGTTGACGCCAAGGCAGACATCGTGGCCACTTTCTCTCAGGCAGTAGATGCTGCCAGTGCTACCGGAACCAATATCACCCTGGTTCGCGACTATGACAATGCCACTATTGCTACCACTATCTCTGTTGTGGACAATGCAGTTACCATCAACCCGAACGAAGATCTGGGTTCCGGTACGCTGTACAAACTGACATTCAGCGGTTCTGTCAAGTATGCTGACGGGGCAGCCAGCGTGACCACCTTCACCCGTACCTTCACAACGGCCGGTACTTTTGCTCCGGCGGGTGCTATTGCACACTGGACGTTCGAGGGCAATGGCAATGACGTGGTTGGCAGCTACAACGCTTCCGCAGTAGTTTCAGTGAGCTACGACGCATCACGCAATGCCAATGCCGGCAAGGCAGCCACGTTCAATGGCGACAACTCCATCATCGAGGTGCCAAACGGCGACAAGCTGATGAATACCAACGACTTCACCATGAGCTTCTGGGTGAAAGCCAACTCTGACGGACACGTGAATGCTGACGGCAATCCTGCAGGTCATTTCGTGATGGGTCTCGCAGCTTTCTACGGTTTCCAGTTTGAAATCACTGCTGACTACTCCTGGTGCAAACTGGCTGCCCGCTACGATCTGGGCAACAATACAACCGGTTCGGAAGACCTGTGGTTCCCGGGCAATGGCCAGACATACGCCAACGGCGGCTGGCAGGGCTGGGATTTCTGCAAAGACCTGACCAACTCCGGTGGCGTTGCCGGTCTGCTGAAAGACAAATGGGCACACGTGGTATGCGTTTACAACAGCTCCACCCGTCAGGGCATCATGTACATGAACGGCGAGAAGATGAAAAGCTTCGACTTCGATCTGTGGCCCGACGGCGATGCCAAGCGCGGCGTAACAGGCATGAAGTACGGTGGTACTGCTCCTGAAACAGTGAATGAACTGGCATTCGGTTTCATCCAGTCGCGCTCAGGCCAGCTGTGGGATACAGAGCCATGGGGTGGCTACGACTTCCCGACTTCCAACCACTTCAAAGGTCAGCTCGACGACGTTCGCATCTATCACAAGGTGCTGACCGACAAGGAAATCGAACTGATGTACAATTCCGAGAAGTAATTTTCAGTTAATTTTCGGTTGTTTTATGCCGGATTCCGATGCGTCGGGATCCGGCATTTTTTGTGCGGGAATGAAGAAGTTGGGCGAAAAAAATAGATGCGAAAGTGAGAGCAAAATATTAACTTTGCAAAATGGAAGTTATATTTGATCGAGAAAAACACATTTACAAGTCAGAGGCCTTTGAGGAAATCATCAAGGATACCATTCGCTTTTTTAATGGTACTCCAGTCCATAAACTTCCGCCACCAACAAGGTTTCACGGAGCAGGAGTTTATGCAATATATTATACGGGAAGAAATGAGTATTACAAAACCATCTATGAGCAAAACAGACTTGAATTTCACCAACCTATTTATGTAGGCAAGGCTGTGCCGGGCGGATGGAGGCAGGCAAGGGAGACAAAGACAGGTTCCGTTACTTTTGAACTTTTCAGGCGATTAAGCGAACATGCAAAAAGTGTAAATCAGGCCAATAACCTTGAACTGGAGGACTTTTTTTGCAGGTTTATGATTTTAGAGGATGGTGCTAATCACCTGATTGGCACAGTAGAAGCCGCACTTATTCGTCACTATAAGCCCATTTGGAATACAAAAATTGATGGTTTTGGAAACCATGATCCTGGTTCTGGTAGATACAATCAAGCGAAATCAGAATGGGATATTATTCACCCGGGTAGGCCTTGGGCAGAAAAATGCCTTGGTCAGTCAACTACTATTGATAAGGTCGAAGAAAAAGCAGCAGAATATTTCACTTTAAAAAATAAAAAAGATGCTGAATAGTCTTGAACTCTTTTCAGGTGCCGGTGGACTTGCGAAAGGTATTGAAATTGCAGGTGCTAAGCATACAGCATTTGTAGAATGGAATTCTGATGCATGTAAAACCCTTAGGCACAATTACTGCCCTGAAATTGTATTTGAAACTGATGTCAGGCACTTCGACTTCCAAAAATTTTCAGGTGTAGATCTCATTGCAGGCGGCCCGCCTTGCCAACCATTTTCCGTAGGAGGAAAAGCAAAAGGATTTGATGATGAACGCGATATGTTCCCCTATTCGATTTCGGCAATACGACAACTTATGCCCAAGGCCTTCATCTTTGAAAATGTTAAGGGCCTTTTGAGAAAATCATTTGCGGACTATTTCAATTATATCATCCTTCAACTGACATATCCAGAGATCAAAAAGAAGACAAATAACTGGAAAGAGCACCTTTCTGAACTTGAAAAGACACATACAAAAGGGAATTATCAAGGTCTTCAATATAACGTAGTTTTCAGACTGGTTAATGCTGCGAATTACGGTGTCCCACAAAAACGAGAGCGTGTAATTATAGTAGGTATTCGTAACGACTTTAATATCCCTTGGAGTTTTCCAGTCGAAACCCATTCCGAGGATGCATTATTATGGACCAAATATGTCACACAAGAATATTGGGGCAAACATAGTATTAAGCCATCTAAAGGAGACCTTTTGATTATGGAAACTGAGAAAAGACGATTGTTAGATAAATATGGCTTTTTCCCTCCAACAGCAAAGCCTTGGCTAACTGTGAGGGATGCTATTATGGATTTGCCTAACCCACAAAAAGTAAAAAATCATCATCCTGAGCATTATTTTCGTGGAGGAGCAAAATCATATGTGGGACATACAGGAAGCGAAATAGACCAACCGTCCAAGGCTTTAAAGGCAGGAGACCACGGCGTTCCTGGCGGAGAAAACATGATAAGATTTAATAACGGTTCCGTTCGTTATTTTACAATACTTGAGGCAAAGCGTATACAGACATTCCCAGATGACTATCCCATACTCGGGTCATGGACAGAGGCAATGCGACAACTTGGTAACGCTGTACCCGTTAGACTTGGACAAGTTGTCTCAGCGGATTTAATAAATATGCTAAAATCGCCCAATAGTGCATGGAACGGAAAGTATTCCTAAACGTCGTCCCTTCGTCCACGCCCACGTTAACCTCAGAGTTACACAGAGTTAACCGCAGAGTAGTACAAAGAATCTTTCTCCGCGTAACTCTGCGTCAAACTCTGCGAAACTCTGCGGTTTAAAAAAAACAGTTTAGCCGCAACGAAAACAATGCGCTGACCGACAAGAGATGATGTACAACACAGAGAAGTAATGTCAGTTATTTTTC
>CAILQK010000240.1 GCA_903836265.1 uncultured Bacteroidota bacterium
ACAGTTTCAAAATGTGCTTTACTTTGCATTCGAGCAAGACTTGAATCAATCAATCATGAGTAAAGCAAAACTGACTACAATTGTTATCCTCGCGGCATTTCTGAGCGGAGGAGTCCTCCATGCGCAACTTAAATACGGTTTCAAAACCGGCCTGAATCTGGCAACGGTCAAGGGCCCGTCGGAATTCGACGATGCCGGCACTTCACTGGAAAGCTGGAAAAATGTGGTGGGATTCCATATCGGCCTCACGCTTTCACACAAATTTACCGACAATTTCGGGGCAAGAGGCGAGTTCCTTTACTCCAAACGCGGTGGTCAATATACTTTTGATGGCCAGTCGTACCGGTTCTTCAACTATGATGGCGGCTCGTCTTATGCCACAGGCCGTTCCAGATACCTGCTTAACATCAATAACTCCTATCTGGACATCCCGCTCACTGTTTATGCAAAAGCGGGCAGCTTCGAGTTTTCGGCCGGGGGATACGTCGGTTTCATGGTACAGTCGGTCGGTGAAGGCGCCCTGCAGTTCTCGCAGGGAGTTACCGAAAACAACCTCACTATTAATGATACCGAATTTTTTCTCGACTACAATTACCGGACCGACAAACCCGGTGAGGCTGCAGAAGGAACCGAGACACAGATTGTCCGCGTGGACAACCGTAATCTGGAGCTGCCCAAAACGATTGGCGCTTACTTCGATTATCCCGACAACAAGGGAAATATCTTTAACAGTCTCGATTATGGCCTGATCGGCGGGGTTTCATTCTATATGAGCAGCGCACTCTACCTGAGTGCCCGTGTTCAGTACGGACTGGCCGACATCTCCAACAACAATGCCGATATTGCAAAAGCACGCACCGGAGATGCAAACTCTCTGATTCTGCAAAATGACAGGGATCAGAATTTCGTTATTCAGGCATCGGTCGGATTCAGCTTCTGACATAACATTCAATGACATAACCAATGATACCGAACAAAAACCTTCTTTGCCAGATTTTCTTCGTTGCTGTACTATTCTGGATATCCTGTACCAAGGTAAATCTCGACAATGCCGAGTTGGGCGATCGAACTGCCGACTTTGCTTTCCCGCTTTTCAGTACGGAAATCAAGCTCGGGGATCTGCTTGTTAATCTGCTCAATGATACACTGAGTGGTGATACCATTTTTGTCAACCCTGATAACAGCGTTACCCTTTTCTATTCGGGCGATGTGGCTGAAAAAAAAGCTTCCGATATCTTCGGCTTTCTGCAGGTCGGAATTTTCCCCATGGGAGATTCCGTCATAACTACGGTGATTCCGGGCCCCACGGGCGTGGGCGTGCGCGTGGTTGATCTGAAAGCAGGTACGCTTTATTTTTCTCTGATAAATACCTTGCAGGATACCGTTACCGGCTATTTTGACCTGCCACAGATGACGAAAAACGGTGTGCCTTTCCGTACATCTTCCTTTACCGTGGCACCGGGCAAATCCTGGAACTCGGGAGTTATTGATGTGGCGGATCATCGCCTGAACATGAATAACAACCAGCTTTCGTTCAGGTACTTTGCCTATACACCAAACGGAAACCGGGTGAAAGTACCCAATCTGTCTGGTTTTGATGTAGGTGTAGCCTTTTCCAACCTGAAGTTCAGCTATCTGGAAGGGAACTGGGGTAATCAGGAATATCAGCTTACCCGCGACACCATCGAAATTGATATTAACCAGACCAATCTGAAGGGTGATGTGCGGGTAACAAACCCCAAAGTAACGATGCGTATTCTGAATTCGTGGGGATTCCCGACAAGGGGTGTCATCAAATATCTGGGCTTTATTGGCCAGAATGGTGAGGAAATTCCGCTCAACAGCACCGTTTTTCAGCAGTCGCCCAACGGTACCAGGTATGTTGACTTTGCGTACCCGCTGTGGAGCGCCGGAGAGGTCGGACAAACCAAATACACCGATATTGATCTGGATAATACCAACTCAAATATCGCAGATATCTTCAACAGCCAGCCAACACGGCTTATTTACGAGGTGGATGGTATCAGCAATGCCAACTCGGATCCAGACGTTATCGGATTCCTGACCGATGAAAGCGCAATACGCCTGCAGATCAGGGTGGAGCTGCTACTGGAAGGATCAGTACGCAACTTCGGTGCCGAACAGACAGTGCCGCTCGATTTTTCCGGTATGAGCAGCCTCGACTCGGCCGGTATTGAATCTGTGGAGTTCAAACTGGTGACAGAAAACGGAACTCCGGTAGATATTGACGGACAAATCTATTTCCAGGATGAAACCGGACAGCCGGTGGACTCGCTGTTTGAGCGCGGACAAAGCAAAATAATGACTTCTGCCCCGGTAAGTAATGGCGTGGCAACCGATCAGACGCGTACCGAGAATTTCATTTCCATGAATGCTGCCCGCTTCGATCATATCAGACAGACGGCCCGTTCTGCATTCATGAAAATATTCTTCACTACAGCCGAAAATGGTCAGGTGCCTGTGCGGTTCCTTGCAGATGATTCCACCACCCTTAAAATGGGTATCAGAGTGAAGAAGAGAAGCGAATAAAAGGTTCGATATCAGTAAACAACAGGATAAAAGAGTAAAAATGTCAGATAATTGCCTGAAAAAATGGGTGCTCCGCACTGCAATCGCACTGCTCGGTTTCCCGGTTGTACTGCCTGTTTTTGCCCAGCAGGAGTTGTTGTTACATTCCTCGCCGGAAATCTGGCACAGCAATGCCACTAATCCGGCTTTCTTTCCGGAGGAAAAAAAGTTTGTACTCGGACTGCCCGGACAGGCGCTTGATGCGTCGCACTCCGGCAGTATTACCTATGGTGATGTTTTTGTAAAAAACGGAAACAGAACTGTGGTGGACTTTGGTGGAATCATTGACAAACTGGATTCTTCCAACAAAGTGCAGTTCGACCAGCGCGTTGAAACGGTTTCACTGGGCGTCAGGCTCCCTTTCAGGCTCGCGCTTCAGGCTGGTCACGCCATGCGTTTCAGCGGTGCAGCCGTATATCCCCGGTCGCTTCCGCAATTGCTCTGGAACGGCAACGGTCCATACATCGGTGAAGAACTCGCCATTGCGCCGTCGGCCAGTCTGGCCAGGTTCAACGAGTGGAGTCTGGGCCTGTCGCGAAAAATCGGAACAGTAAATGTGGGTGCCCGTGTCAAGTATCTTACAGGCACCAATGCCCTCTCAACCGACCCGGCTCATGCAAGCGCCTCCGTTTACACTTCGCCGGATATCTATCAGCTGACCCTGAATACCGATTATGCTTTTTACTCCTCAAGCATTATCACAGCTTTCGATACATCAGGCTACGGTTTTGATTTGCAGTTTGCCGATTTCAGGTCAGTTACTTTCACCCGGAATACCGGTCTGGCTTTCGATCTGGGTCTGCACGCCAGGATTGGCGAACGCCTGTCCCTGGATGCGTCTGTACTCGATATAGGCGGCAAGATAACCTGGGATACCGATTCTGATTATTACATCAGTCAGGGTACATATACGTATGAAGGACAGGTATTCCCCGGGGTGGACATTGTCAATGGCGCCGACAACCTGAATTTTGAAACAAAACTGGACTCGCTGAATGATATTTTCAAGTTCAGCCGGACAGCCACCTCCTTTGAAACCGCATTGCCCCTGCGTGCGTACGCGGGTGTGAATTTTGATCTCACGAAAAAATTTGAACTCGGTATTTCCGGCTACCTGTCTGACCGACCGGGAACGGAGAACGATACATACGCACTGGGTGCCAGTGCCCGTTATCAGATTATCAAGCCGCTCACAGTGGCTGCCATGATAAGTATCAACCAGCGAAATGCCGCCAACCTTGGCCTGCAGGTTTTCCTCAGGCCCGGTCCGGTACAACTGTACTTTACATCCGACAATTTACTGAGCGCGTTCAACCCGGCGAATAACCCTGCGGTCAATTTCCGATTCGGGGCAGCTCTCGCTCTGTAGTTATTTATCAACCATTTTAACGTCCCTCAACATTATGTCTATGCACAATCGTATCCTGCTGGCTGTCAACGTAGTAGCTGCCACCTGCGCAGTTGCGTTCTTTACCTCGTCTTTTACAGGAAATAACCAGCAGGAAAAAGCGCCGGACCAGCGCGTAAGGTCTATCAACATGGATAAAACATTCACCCTGTGTGGTGAACGGTTTCCAACAGCGGCAAATCAGGATGTACGCCAGCGCCTGGACGCCGAGATTCTGAAAAATGTTTACTCGCATTCCAGCACTATTCTGTATGTGGAACGCGCCAACGCCTACTTCCCGATTATCGAGCCGATTCTGAAAGAGGAGGGCGTGCCTGATGATCTTAAGTATCTGGCTGTGGCAGAGAGCGGACTGGCGCCGGTTACTTCTTCTGCCGATGCCCGCGGAGTATGGCAATTTATGAAGCCAACTGCACTCAGCTTCAATCTGGAAGTAAGCGAAGACGTGGATGAGCGCTATCATGTGGAAAAAGCGACCCGAGCCGCCTGCAAATACCTGAAAAAAGAGAAACAGAAGCTGGGATCCTGGGTACTGGCTATGGCCGCCTACAACGGCGGTTCCTCCCGTATTTCCGAGCAAATGACCAGTCAGCGCGCAAAATCATTCTTTGATCTCAATCTGATGGCCGACGAAACCATGAGATATCCTTTCCGGATTATGGCTATCAAGGAGGTGATGGAAAATCTGGAGGAGTACGACTATGAAATTGATCAGGATCACCTTTATGACCCTATTACAGACTATCAACTGGTGGAGGTGAGAGGACCGGTAGCGAGCTGGGGTGCTTTCGCCGAAGAACACGGTGTGTCGTACCGACAACTCAAAATTTACAATCCCTGGCTGGTAAGTGGAAAGCTTGCCAACAAGGAGGGCAAAACCTACACAATCAAACTTCCCGCAGAGTAATGATGATGGGCAGATCCGGTTTCGTTTTTCTGATAAACCTGCTGTTCGCTGTAACAGTGTCGCGTGCGCAACATTTCAGCGTCCAGATAGCTGCATACAGCGAACAGCAACCGCCCGCTTTCTTCGAAGAACGGGGTATCACCAGCTACTCCGAAAGGCGTGATATTTCGGGTATTTTCTGGTACTCGGCGGGCGAATATGCCACCCGTGAAGAAGCAGAAACCGTACAACTGGACGTAAAATCAAAGGGATTCCCTTATGCCAGTGTGATTGATCTCGACGAGCAGCGCCTGCTCTCCGGTATTGACTGTCCTGTTATCCGGGATGGCGTGGTTTTTATTCAGGCCCCACTGACAGACACCTCAAAACACGTAATTTATTTTGACTTCGGATCTTCTGCCCTTGGCGTATCTTCCAGAGCGGTGCTGGATGCCATTTGTCAGAAAATGAAGAATAACAAACAGCTGATACTCCGGATAGCCGGTTATACAGACGGTGTAGGCGATGGCAAAGCCAATCTGGAGTTGTCGGCATCCAGAAGCAGAGAGGCGCGCAACTATCTGATCTATAAAGGAATAAGAGCCGACAGAATGTTTATGGAAGTATTCGGCGAGGCCGATCCCGCTGCACCGAATGCCGAAGACGACGGTTCCGATATCGGCAAGGGAAGGGACCTGCCCGGGAACAGGAAATGGAACCGGCGCGTTACGCTGCAACTCGAACTCCCGGCCGCTAAATAATTACTTGATGTTTTTCTGAGAACAGTTTAAACTATTTACAACTAATTACTGTTTGCACGGTTTAATAGTGTATAAGTTAACAGTACAGTCCAAGCATCAATCGGGGGGCAATGGCGATCTACTCCATACGTGATCTGGAAAAGCTCACAGGCATCAAAGCGCATACCATCAGGATGTGGGAGCAGCGCTATGGTATTGTTGCGCCTGCCCGTACACCCACCAACATCCGCTATTATACCGACGACCACCTCAGGCACCTTTTCAATGTAGCTATTTTGAACCGAAACGGGGTCAAAATCAGCAAGCTGGCCAAAATGTCTCCCGATGAAGTCGCCGATATGAGCGCAGAGCTCACGCAGGCCCGCGGTGACAACAACAGTCAGATCGAGGCGCTCACACTCGCCATGATTGATCTCGACGAGTCGGCCTTTGAGGTGGTTTACAGCACTTATGTCAGGGAAAGAGGCTTTGAACAGGCCATGATGGAACTGATTTATCCTTTTCTGGATAAACTCCAGTTGCTGTGGTTTACCAGCACGGTCAATCCGGTTCAGGAAAAATTCATCATACACCTCATTCGCAACAAGATTATCAGTGCCATTGACCAGTTGCCGTCAGTGTCTGCCAAATCCGGCCGACCCACTGTTTTTATCTATGCTGCGGAAACAGAACCTCAGGAACTGCCCTTTTTATATCTGCAATATCTGATAAGAGCCCGGCGCATCCGCGGTATTTACCTTGGCAACAGTGTTTCGCTGAGTGAACTGCGCGAAATCTGTCAGAAGGTACACCCCGACTACGTTTATACCATCCTGCAGGAGCCCATTCCGCGACAGACGATACAGGGATATATTGATCAGGCATCACAATGCACAGGAGACGGCAAGTTGCTGCTCACCGGAGCGCAACTCTTTATCAGTCCGGTCAATCTGCCTCCCGCCGCCCGTATTCTGAACGGACTTCCCGACACGATACAGTTTCTGGATGAACTAAGTATGCGATTCCGGTAACAGACACACCTTCAGGCTGTCGCGCCAGTGCGGTATATGCAGGCCAAACTGCTTCCGGATGCGTGATTTGTTCAGCACGCTGAATGGCGGCCGTTTCGCAGGAGTCGGATACTCGCTGCTTTCAATCGGCTCTGCCACCGCCTGCACACCTGCCGTTTCAAAGATGGCGTGGGCAAAATCATACCAGCTCGCCACGCCCTCGCTGGAGTAGTTCCAGGTGCCTGCCAGTTCTTCCGGCTTTTTGATACCGTTTTCTACCTGGCCGATTATTTCCAGCACAGCAGTTGCCAGATCGGGTGCATAGGTGGGTGTTCCGATCTGATCTGCCACCACGCGTACGTGGCCGCGCTCGCGTCCGAGGCGTAGCATGGTATTTACAAAGTTGTGTCCCTCGCGGGCATATACCCACGATGTTCTTATAATCATGGTTCCGGGCAAAATCTCCAGTGCAGCTTTTTCTCCTGCCAGCTTCGTGCGTGCATATACGCCTGCGGGCGACACCGGATCAGTTTCACTGAAAGCCGTGCCCTGGTTGCCGTGATATACATAATCGGAGGAAAAGTGAATGAGTAACGCTCCGTGTCTGGCACACGCGCGGGCAAGGTGCTGTACGCCGGTCACATTGATCAGCGCTGCCTTTTCTGCTTCGCTCTCTGCCTTGTCCACTGCCGTGTAAGCTGCACAGTTCACCACCCACCCGGGCTTGTGCCCGCTGAAATATGCCTCTACAGCTGTTTCGTCGGTAATATCGAGTGTGTCTGACCCTTCCGCGAAAAATGTCCATTCCGGGTATTTTTCGGCCAGTTGCCTGAAACATCGGCCGAGCTGGCCATTTGCGCCTGTTACAAGTATCATGGTGGGTGGCGGTTAGTGCATCAGGGTACCCTGACAGCATTCAGGATTCGTACGACCAGATCGTCCTGGTTGATATTTTCCGCTTCTGCCTCGTAAGTGAGGCCGATGCGGTGGCGAAGTACATCTGCACACACAGCTCTTACATCTTCCGGCACGACATAGCCCCGGTGGCGCAGGAAAGCGAGCGCGCGGGAAGCCTGCGCCAGTGCAATACTTGCGCGGGGTGAGGCGCCGTACTGCAGCAGGGGCGCCAGCGATTGCAGTCCGTACTGTGCCGGTTCGCGGGTGGCAAAAACTATATCGAGGATGTATTGCTCGATTTTCTCATCCATATATATTCCGTGCATGACCTCACGGGCGCGCAGGAGTGTAGAGATTGACACTACTTTTTGAATGTGCGGGTGCTCGCCGCTCAGGTGATGGCGTATGATCGAGCGCTCTTCAGTCCTGGAGGGATAGCCTATTTTTACCTTCATCAGAAATCGGTCGGCCTGTGCCTCCGGGAGCGGGTAGGTACCTTCCTGTTCGATGGGGTTTTGAGTAGCCAGCACCAGGAAGGGCTCTTCCAGCTGAAAAGTTTCTGTTCCGATTGTTACCTGCCGCTCCTGCATGGCCTCGAGCAGGGCACTCTGTACCTTTGCCGGAGCGCGGTTGATCTCGTCGGCCAGCACGAAATTGGCAAAAACAGGCCCTTTCCTGACGGTGAACTCAGATTTTGCCGGATTGTAAATCATGGTTCCCACCACATCTGCAGGCAGCAGGTCGGGTGTGAACTGAATACGGCTGAAACGGGCATCAACAGCCTGTGCAAGCGTTTTGATGGCGAGTGTTTTAGCCAGGCCGGGCATCCCCTCCAGCAGGATATGTCCGCGGGTGAGCAGTCCGATGAGCAGGCGTTCGATCATATATTCCTGACCGACGATGACGCGAGCGGTTTCTGCTTTCAGTGTATCAACGAAGGCGCTCTCTGTCTGTATCTGCTGATTGAGCGCCTGTATGTCTGCATAATTGTGCATCTGTGTGCGTTTTGAGTGCGCAAAATTAGTGCGCTCTAACGATCTTTGGTATTGCTCAGCTGACTGTTCATGCTGGCTTCCGAAATTTTACCCTGTACGCCCCAGCCACCGTCGGCGTAAAACATCTGACCGGTGACGAAGGATGCATCGTCGGAGGCGAGAAACAGGGCTGGCCCAACCATTTCCTCCGGTTCTCCCGAACGCTGCAATGGAATAACGCTGCCCCAGTTTTCGCGGTAGTTCGGGTCTTCAGCCAGGTTTCGCTCCGTGTTGATTGGCCCCGGACCGAAGCAATTGACGCGGATCCGGTGTGGAGCGAGCTCCACCGCCATCTGGCGGGTCATGGCTTCGATACCGCCCTTGGTGGCGACATAGCAAATCAGATTTTTCACACTGAGGGCCGTCACTACAGATGATATGTTAATGATACTGCCGCCACCTGTTTCGCGCATAATCTTGGCAGCCTCAATGGTACAGAACAGCGTTCCTTTCAGGTTGAGCTGAACCACCCGGTCGAAAATGGCCTCCTCTGTTTCGTAGAAATCGCTCCAGCCTGTGATACCGGCATTGTTGACCAGTATATCGAGTCGTCCGTACTTTTCCCGGATTGCGGTGAAAATACGTCTGATTTCCGATACCTGCGACAGGTCGGCATACACCGCTTCAGCCTGTCCGTCATCGCGCAGGATGGATTGTATCACTTCATCGGTATAGGTTGCCTCCGGAATATCATTGACGAGTACGGTGGCCCCTTCAGCAGCAAAGCCCCTGGCAATGGCAGCGCCAATTCCTTTTCCTGCGCCGGTGATCAGCGCTATTTTTCCGTCAAGCTTCATGTTTTTCGCGGGGTTTGACTACAAACGGCCAGAAAATGATTGCCGCAAAGGTTCCCGCCACATTCATCAGCAAGTCCTTTTGTGCATCCCAGATATCCCCCTGGGTGCCCAAAAAAGCCGTGCCGGCTTCAGGAGCCACAACCACTGCAGCGGCCCACTCCATGAATTCGTAGGCAACGCCAAAGGTGAGCAGTATGCTTCCTGCGAATATAAAATCCAGAACCAGTCTCTTGCGGCTTACTTTTTTCCTGAATATTTCAAAAAGCGGGATAGTAAGCAGGAATCCCCACAGGAAATGCACAAAACGATCATAGTGGTTGCGCTCCAGTCCCAGCCAGCCGGAAACCATGCGACCTGCCGGTGTTTCGGAATAGGTATA
>CAILQK010000241.1 GCA_903836265.1 uncultured Bacteroidota bacterium
GGGTATCCTTTCTATGGACATTTCGAGCCGCGCCGGCTGAGTTTGCTGTGCTGATACCGTACTTGCCAGTTTCTTTTTCAGTGTTTCCACCGGCTTGAGTTCCAGCACTTCCTCCTGCACCCGGACTGCCTGCGGGGTTATCATCTGGGGGGCAACCAGCCGGAACAGTTGCGACCGGTCGAGGCTGTAAACAGCTGCAGTGGTGATGTTCTTCTCGGTGTCAGGGTGGTTGATTTGCCTCGAACGGATAGCCAGAAAGTACCACAGGTTGTGCGTATAAGGGTACGCAAGCGCGAGGGTCTTCAACTCCTCGTAGCTGATTGTGCGCAACAGCTCGGGATCCTCGATCAGCCGGGAAAAGCGTTCCTGTGTCATGCTCTGATTTACCAGTCGTTGAATGCCTCGTTGAATACATCTTCCAGCAGCTGATCAAGAATGGTCTTTATCAGCTGATCCTGAACGGTCAGAAGGTCCTCCGTGTTGGAAAATTCGGCGAAGTGGCTCTTGGTCCGCTCGCTCTTCCAGCTTTTGCTGTCATTTTTATTGTTCACATACCTGACCGAAAGAGTAACCTTCAGCTGGTTCAGTGCCACTACCTCACCCGGTTTGGGCGCTACGGGGGTTACGGAAAATCCTGTTACTCTGCCCGAAAATTCCACATCGGGAGTGCCATTTCGCAGTTGAAGCCTGGTTTCAGCCCTTATTTTGTCCTTCAGACGTTCTGTGAACTCGAGTGCCAGCGTTGGCGGTGCGTTGGGTGCCGAGGTTTCGAAGGTCTGTACGAAATAGGTGTTGATATCCGGATCAATGGATATGCCCTTGAAGGTGTAGCAGCCGGAAAACAGCAGCGCCAGTATGAATATGAGTACTCTGAAGCTCATGACACAAAGGTAATGCCCCGGTTGAAATATTGTTCAGGAATATACTGCCCGGAAGAACTGTTCCAGTTTCTGCGGATCCAGTTTGCCGCCGGTTCTCACTCCGCTGCACAAATCAAGCCCGAATGGCTGTACTGTCTCCATGGCCTCGCGCGCATTGCCTGCGTGCAGGCCGCCCGCGAGGAACACGGGCACGCGTGATGCCTCCACAATCCGGCGACTCAGTGCCCAGTTGTGTACCCTGCCCGTTCCACCCAGTTCCTTCACCTTCAGATTCGGATTGCCACTGTCGAGCAGCAGCGCGTCCACATGCTGTGCTACCCGGAGGGCCTCGTCTATACTGCCCTCATCGAGTACATGTATGACCTGTACGAGCTTTACCGGCCCCACCCGCTCCCGGATCACTGAATAGTCACCCGACTGCAGGGCATCCACCATCTGTATGGTATTTGTGTGCACTTGCTGATGATGGTCTGCAATAGCCGTCGCGTCGGTCTCGCTGGTGAGCAGGAAAGTACCTGTTGCCGGAGGCGCGAACCGGGCTATCTCTCCAATCAGTTCATTGGCGATGATACCTGGTCCGCTGGGCATGGGCCCTACCAGTCCGAGCGCATCCGCACCGGCACGGATTGCCATCTGCGCCTCTTCCACGCTGCTGATACAGCAAATTTTCACCCGGGTTCTCATTATTCCCACTCAATGGTAGCCGGTGGTTTTGTCGAAATATCGTACACCACCCGGTTGATTCCCTTTACTTTATTGATGATTTCACTGGAAACCTCTGCCAGAAACTCGTGGGGCAAACGGCTCCACTCGGCCGTCATGCCATCGGTCGAATTGACGGCACGCAGCGCGAGCGTGCGCTCGTACGTGCGCTCGTCGCCCATGACGCCCACCGACTGCACCGGCAACAGGATAGCACCCGCCTGCCATACCTCGTCATACAGGCCGTGTTCTTTCAGCTTGTTTACGTAAATGGCATCGGCTTCCTGCAGCAATTGTACTTTTTCAGGGGTAATATCGCCGAGTATCCGGATACCAAGCCCCGGCCCCGGGAAAGGATGCCGGTTAAGTATCTGTCCGGGTACTCCGAGCTCCCGGCCCACCCGGCGCACCTCGTCCTTGAACAGGGAACGCAGGGGCTCTACCACTTTGAGCTTCAGCTTGTCAGGCAGGCCACCCACGTTGTGGTGGCTTTTGATGGTCACAGAAGGGCCGTGTACACTCACCGACTCAATCACATCCGGGTAAATGGTGCCCTGCCCCAACCAGTGACAGTCAGGATGCGCTTTACTCTCTTCCTCAAAAACATCAATAAAGAGCTTGCCAATAATTTTTCGCTTCTGCTCCGGATCACTCACCCCCGCCAGTTCACCATAAAATCTGTTTTTGGCGTCTATACCCTCGATATTAAGCCCCATATCCTTGTAAGACTCGAGCACCTGTTCGAATTCGCCCTTGCGCAACAGCCCGTTGTCCACAAAAAAGCAAAATAACTGCTTGCCAATGGCCCTGTGAAGCAGGGTGGCCGCCACCGTTGAATCAACACCTCCCGAAAGCGCCATGATGACTTTGTCGCTGCCAATCTGACGGCGCAGTGCCTCTACTGTGTCCGACACAAAGTGACTGGCCGTCCAGTCACCTGTACAACCGCACACATTGTAAACGAAATTTTTAAGCAGCGCATAGCCTTCCAGACTGTGATATACCTCCGGATGGAACTGAATGCCATACGCCGGGGTATCAAAACGGGTACCTGTTGAACGGAAGGCAGCATAAGGTATTGTATCCGAGCTGCCACAAACCTCGAAGCCCTCGGGCAACCGCAGAATAGAATCTGAATGACTCATCCACACCTGCGAACGGGCGCTGATATCAAGGAAAAATGGGTCTTCCGGTTTGTTATGGTCAAACATGACCTTTCCGTACTCTCTTTTTTCGGATTGTCCAACTTCTCCGCCCCAGAAATCGGCCATCAGCTGTGCGCCATAACAAATACCCAGCATGGGCTTTTTGCCGGCAATCTGGTTCAGATCAAGGCGAAGTGCATTGGGCCACCGTACAGAGAACGGACTGCCCGACAGGATGACGCCCATAATGTCGGGAGTAAGCTCGGGCATTTTATTGTACGGCACAATTTCGCAGTACACGTTCATTTCACGCACGCGCCGGGCTATCAGCTGGGTCACCTGCGAACCAAAATCGAGAATGAGTATCTTTTGCATAGAAAATAAGCCGGAAATGGCCGCACAAAGGTATGAAATTCCGGCATGTATTGGTGGCTGTATCCTGATGGAAGCTCCGCAGCAGATCCTTTTCAGTATTTGATGCAGAAAGCGTGTTTTGTCGAAAAAAACTTGCAACTGACGCTGATTAACCCCAATTTTGCAAAGGATCAGACTCTGTCAGCCACCCGTCCGGTCGGAAATTTCTCTGAACCGGTTTTGGGGCATGATTTGTCTGTCAGCACAAAAGGTGCAAAAAAGTGCAAAGATAAAAAACAAAGGCCCGAAAGATTTACAATAAACTGATTTCCAGCTTTTTGTAAATTTTTCAGGCCTTGCGGAGTGATCCCGACAGGACTCGAACCTGTGACC
>CAILQK010000242.1 GCA_903836265.1 uncultured Bacteroidota bacterium
CCCAAAAACAATCCCAATTACGGTTACTGGGGTATGGGACGAACCAAAAATGTGGCGTTTCATCCCACTAATCCTGATGTCATGTGGGTGGGAACACCCGATGGCGGCATCTGGAAAACCGCTGACGGCGGCCAGAACTGGGTGCCCCAGGGCGACGGACTGCCTTATCTGCCTGTCAGTGTCATTCTGGTGGATCACCAAAACCCTGAAACGATTTATATCTCTCTGGGCGACAAAGGCGGCTGGTGGATGTGGAACCTGGGGGTGTACAAGTCCACCGACGGCGGGGAGACGTGGGCGCCCACTTCCCTCGACTGGCAGCTTTCACAGAATAATGTGATCTACAACATGATTATGTCGCCGGCGGATTCGAAAGTAATCTTTGCTGCTACCAATCGCGGAATCATGCGTACTACTGATGGCGGAGAGAACTGGCAGACTCTGCGCACCGGCGAATACACGGATATTGAGTTCAAAACGGGCGATCCCGCTACTATCTACGCCGCTCACCACAACTACTGGGGTACCAGTCAGGTGGTAAGAAGCACCGATGGCGGCACCACCTGGGTGCAGATTACCCAGTTCACCGACAGCCAGAACGAAATCCGGCTGGCTGCCAGTCCGCTGCAGCCCGACTGGCTGGCGGTGCACTTCTCGAATGGTCACCGCCTGTTGCTCTCCAAGGACGGCGGACAAACCTACGCCGAGCATGTGGCGCCGGAAGACGACTGGGGTATTTTCTGCTTTTCACCCACCGACACCAATACTATCTATCTGTGCGGGGTCGTGGTACACCGGTCGCAGGACCAGGGTGCCACATGGGCGCCGATCACACACTGGTATAACGATGGTGTTCACGCGGAAGTGCACGCGGACGCGCACGACCTGGTGCATGATCCGCACATTCCGGGCGTGGTGTGGTACTGCAATGATGGCGGTATTTACCGGTACGAGGAATTCGGGGAGACCTGGACCGACTACTCAAACGGACTGGCCATTACCCAGTTTTACCGCATAGATGTGTCGCAAATCGGGGAACTGAAGCTCATGGCAGGCTCGCAGGACAACGGCGGCTGGCTGCGCACCCAGTTCAGCGGCTGGCGGCATACCAACGGCGGTGATGCCATGTGCCAGATTGTTGATCCGGTGAATCCGGCCTATCTTTACACTGAATACTACGGCGGGAATGACATATACCGCAGCAACAACAATTTCATCTCGTCGGTGAATATTGCCGACAACATTCCCGGTAATCCATCCGGCGACTGGGTAACGCCCTTTCTGCTGAACCCGCGCAACAGCAAGACATTTATAGTCGGCCTGCATGATGTATATCGCTCCTTCAACCGGGGCGACAGTTTCCACAAGATCAGTGAAAACCTGACGGGCAGTGTGGACAATAAAATCAGGGACGTGGCCATGTCGCCTGCGGATACCAACCTGATCGTGGTGGCGGCACGCGCCAACCGCGTGTATCGCACGTGGGATGGCGGTACCACCTGGACGAACAACTCTGTCTCCACCAACACGGAAGATATCACACGGATAGCGCTGCACCCTTCCAATACACAGCGCATGTGGGTGACGAAAGGCGGCTACGCAGCGGGCAAGAAAGTATTTGCGAGTACCAATGGCGGTATCAACTGGCAAAACAAATCCGGAAATCTGCCCAATGTGCCTTTCAACTGCATCATTTTCGACACCCTGACCAACTACCTGATTGCCGGCAGTGACATAGGCGTTTTTTACACGGATGCCGACAATATCAACTGGAAGCCCTACGGTATCGGGATGCCAGCCGTTTATGTACTTGATCTGAAAGTGCGCCAGAATACCCGTCGCCTGTATGCGGGCACACACGGCCGCGGCGTATATTCAGTCAGTCTGGAGCAGGTTGTAGGTACGGAAAATCCGGAGGAAGAAATCCGGGATGCCGCTGTAGTATATCCGAATCCTGCCGGAGCGCAACTGTTTTTCAGAACCGGCGAGTTACATCTGTTCAGCGGCAATATCCGCATGACCGATGTTACGGGCAGAACAGCCCTGAGCAAATCGGTGGATGGTATGCGTCTCGATGATCTGGTGCTGGACGTGACAGGTATGCCCGCCGGCGTGTATGTGTTACAGGCCGTTGATGCGGGTGGCGTACGGAGGGTAGTGCAGCGGGTTGTCGTAAGCCGTCAGTAACGCCGCCGTCAGTTTAACCTGAATGCTACGGGCAGTTGCATTCTGACCCTGACCGGTTGCCCGTTTTTGAGGCCGGGTTCCCAGTTGGGCATGGCCGACACGAGGCGCTGTGCCTCATCGGCAGTACCGCCGCCCGGATTGCGCAGAATGGTGATATTCGTGATTTTGCCGTCTTTTTCGACGATAAAACTGACTATGACCACTCCCTGAATACCCCTGTTCCGGGCTTCGGCGGGATATTTGATATTCTTCACCATGAACTGATTCTGTGCATCCTGGCCACCCGGGAAAACGGGGAGTTTGTCCACATCCATAGACATGTAGATCTGGTTGGGAGAAGACTCGGCCGGCGGGTTGAGGGGCGGTGTTTGCTGGGCAGACAGCGTCAGCGACAGAAGAGAGGCGGAGATGAGTGCGAGGAAGTTTTTCATGTCTGAAA
>CAILQK010000243.1 GCA_903836265.1 uncultured Bacteroidota bacterium
TCGACAAAATATCAGCCTACATCCTGGAAGCCAAAAAGTCGGACAAGGTAAAGGTTGTCGCTGGGGGCAATTTTGACAAGTCGGCAGGATATTTCATCGAACCAACTGTGCTGGAAGTCAGTGATCCGAACTATGTCACCATGTGCGAGGAGATATTCGGGCCGGTACTTACTGTTTATGTATATGAAGATGACCAGTTTGAACAGATACTTGATCTGACAAACACCACATCGCCCTATGCACTCACAGGAGCTGTATTTGCAAGAGACCGCTCTGCCGTCGAGCTCGCAAACAACAGGTTGCGCCATGCTGCCGGCAACTATTACATCAACGACAAGCCTACGGGCGCGGTTGTAGGGCAACAGCCGTTCGGTGGAGGACGGGCCTCGGGCACCAACGACAAGGCCGGTTCAATGATCAACCTGTACAGGTGGCTGTCGCCACGTACCATGAAGGAAACACTGGCGCCACCCACCGATTACCGCTATCCGTTTCTCGCAGAGGAATAATGAAACGAAAAAGTAACGAGACAACCCTGGCAGAGGCCATGCAGATGATGCTGAGCGAGTTTCGTCTGGGATCTGAACTTCACGAGCGGAGAATTCAGAGCCTGTGGCATACGCTGATGGGAAAAACGATCTCCACCTATACTTCGGGCGTCGCGGTGCGGAAAAATGTGCTCTACCTGAGCATTATTTCCGCACCGCTGAGGCAGGAGCTTTCCTATTCAAAAGACAAAATAAAAGCCATGATCAACAGAGAACTCGGGGAGGAATACCTTGAGGACGTTGTTATTCGATAGAAAATGCCCGGCATTACTTGCACCCTGCCAAATAATTTTTCAAAAAAACGGTATATTTTTGCCATCGAAGGCAACCATTTTTTCATCGGGTACATCATCATTTCGTAATCGTACTAATGCAACAATTCAGCGATCAGGAGTTGGTTAGCGGGATCCTGCGGGGTAGTCCGGCGCATCAGTTGGCGCTGTATAAGCAGTACAGTGTGCCGATGTTCCGGGTTTTGCTTCGTTTCTCGAGGGACAAATCCGAGGCGGAGGATATGTTACAGGACGGGTTTGTGCGTGTTTTCAGGGATATTGCCCAGTTCAGGGGCGATGGACCCCTGGGCGGGTGGATCAGACGTATCATGGTAAATACGGCACTGAGTCACCTGCGCAAGCAGAAAGACTTCGTGAAGGATGTACCGGATTTTGCCCCATACGAGGCAAAATTTCACACTGACGAGGATTTTGCTTCTCAGCTCGACGCCCAGACACTCATGGCATACCTGCACAAACTGCCACCCGGTTATCGGGCAGTGTTCAATCTGTACGCTATTGACGGTTACAGTCACGAGGAAATCGCCGAACAACTCGGTATTACGGTTGGTACCAGTAAAAGCCAGTTGTTCAAAGCGAGAGAGTATATCAAAAAAATCATTGACAAGTCCTTCATTCCTTCAAAATAATCCTTCTCGCAAACTGATCCGCAATGACTGATCCGAAAGAATTGAACTCGATTGACAAATTGTTCCGGGATAACTTCAGCAGTCTTCCCGATTCGCCAGCTCCTAATGGCTGGGATACCCCGTCGGAACAGGTCTGGACGCGTATCCGCCGTGAAATCGGGTTCGCCGCTGCCGGAACGGATAGAAACGGCCGGTGGGTGCTGGCAGCTCTCACCGTTGGTATCGTGGTTGCCGGGATGTACCTGCTGCCCCCAACAGGAGCTGATACAAAAAATGAGAAGAGTGATGCCTCCGGGATGCCATCTGCAAGTCAGGTTATTGCTGCTGAATCGCCGGCGCTGAAGGACGATATCCCGACAAGTACCCCTACACCGGCAAATATCCGGTCTGCCAGGAAAAGAAATGATTCGCCTGTAATACCGGCTGGTCGTCATTCAGCAGGACAGGATATAGCATCAGGCCCCATGAAGGGAGCAGCCCCGCTGCCGGGTACAGCCAACCCGGCAGCCCCCAATACCACCGAAGAGCGCAAAGCAGCACTGGAGCAATTATGGCGTACGCCACTCAGTAAGCTGCCGGTGCCGCGCAAATAATCGCCTACATGGATCTGATCCAGGCTTTTATCAGTGCAATGCCTTCATTGTGAACAAGTTGTCTGCCCAGCTCAGGCATCCTTATGCCAGGATCTGTGCTTTCAATGCGATACAACAAGATACTCTCGTGCGGTTTTCCGGGTACTATTCCGAACTTCCTGTCACCACTTCCTCTTCCCGCTGCCACCGGAGGCTTCATAATACCCAGCCTTTCAGGATCCGTCTGTGTTGCTTCCAGAAACATGCCGCTCGTGCTGGCAGGCCCGTGTGGATTATGGCAGTGAGCACAATTCCCCTCAAGATAGGCACGGGCGCCTTTTTCAAGGACGGTCTTGTCGGTGCGAACCGGATCGTCAATCGTGGTATAATCAAACAGGGCAGGAATTGCTGACGGTTCGGGGAGTTGTGCCAGCCGGCCCGAGCCGGCCCAGCGCTGTAACTGATTGTTCCGGTTCAGTTGTGCGGCGTTTACACCTGCAGGGGTGAATTGTCCGTCGAAAGAGTGGCAGCCTTTGCACTGGTTTGTATTGGGTACCACATAATCAAGATGCATCTGCTTCCCGTCCATATTTTTCCATGAGACCGGGAAGACGGCACCCGCCACTTCCAGATTTGCATCAGACTGTGATTCATTCCACACGTAGGTAAATGCTTTCCATCCGGTGCTTCCTTTCAGCAGCACGCGTGTTTCAGCCATTCTTTTACCCTTGTCCGGGCTGCCGGCATCTTTGAAGTAGAAAAAATTCTTGATAATGGCCGCACCGGCGGGAAACTCGAATGCACCCTGGCTGGTGTATGTCAGTAAAGTTCCTTCTGGCAGGTATATGAATCTCTTTTTTTCGGCATAATCAGTGAAAAGGGGGGCATTTACCTCGTACTCAAAAACTCCTTCGGCGGGAGTCAGGTCAGACAGATTCCCGGTAAAAAACCTGTATCCGGACAGATACAGTTCCGGGGCATCATCAGTGTTCCTGACACTGAACGACAGTCCGGCGATGAGCGAAAGGACAGTGAATACAGCAGTAACGAGTCTGAAACCGGATCCGGAGGTCATTTTTTGCAGTTGAAGTGAGTCTGGTCTCTGGAAATACGATCGCTCGTCAGACTGAGTTTGTCTGCTCTCAGATTGGCAAAGGTTCCGTTTACATTTTCACCGATACAGATTTGGTAAGACGGCTTGAACGAGCCGTCGGCATTCACCCAGTCGGGATTGCTGATTCCGTCGTAGAGTATATGAGGTACTTTTTTTCCAAATTTCCACCAGAAAATGAATCCCAGCCTGTTTTTCAGGGTTGGCATCCGGCGACCGCCGGAGAAAATATTGTCGTGAACAGATATGCCGGAAGGGTAAGGAATATATGACTGGTCGTTGATTGGTGTTTCGGTGATATAGTAACTCACGATACCTGTTGACACCGTCCTGTTTTCCCATATTTTATTGTTGTAAACTTCTACATCATTGGTTGCCAGCACCATAACGCCGGTTCCTGCGGGTACTGTACCCACAATATTTCCTTTCGGTGCGAAGTTCCTGTAATTGTTGCGTGCGACCAGGTTGTCATACACCTTCACGTGTCCACCCCGTTTCTTGGGCAGATCGGGCAGATCGAATACGAGAATACCGCCGGTATTTTCGAAGGCATGATTTTTCCAGACCCACGCGTTGGTGGTATTTTCAATTTCAATACCCGCCACATTGTTTTTGGCTGTACATGCTGTAACCCAGACACTGTCGGACTGTCCGACATAAATACCTGCGTCGGAGGCGCCGATGGCAGTACACCGTTCTATACGAACCTTCTGACACTGAACCGGATACAGAGCGTAGGATCCGTTCGATTCATCCGGCTTTCCAGTCCAGCGTGCAGTAATATCGCGGAAAATGATACCGTTGACATTCTGTGTTTTGATGATATCGCCTTTGGCATCTTCCATAGTGAAATTTTCCAGTACGATATTGGTACTGTTGGTCACTTTGAGGCCTTCGGCACCCTGTTTCTGACCTTTGAATGACAGTATTGTTTTGTCCTGACCGGCGCCGCGCAGAGTTACATTCTTTTTTTCGTCGAGCGACAGTGTGCCGGAGATAGAGAAATTTCCTGCCGGGATTTCAATGATATCGCCTTCTTCAGCGAGGATACACTGTGTTTGAATCCGTTTTTCGACATCGGACTGAGCGAAAACGGGGTTGAAGACAAGCAGGAGGAGGAGTGTTGCAGAGAACAGACGGAACATGGCGCTGACGTTTTGGCCGGCAAGTTAATAGCGCCTGACCGACTCTACAATGTAAAGAGGTCTGTTTTTAATTTCGCTGTAGATGTTCGACAGATAAATGGACATAACATACAGGTTCAGGCATGTTATGGCGAAAAAGACAGAGATAATAACGACGAGGAAAGCCCATCCCGAGAGTGATTCGGCCGGGTCGCCGAAAATATCCACGCTGGTGAGTTTTACCTTGACAGCATTGTAAATCGCAGTACAGGCTACCATAACGGAGAACATAAAAATCCAGAGGAGGAGCGACCGCAGGAAGGTGGTGAAGGAGGTAACAGCCACCAGTGCTGTCCGGAACTGCTCGCCGAAACCGGCTTCCGGATCGGGGTGCAGAGGTATGTCAACATCAATATGCCCTGTTTTGTAGCCCACCAGTGCATAGTTTGCCTTCAGGTAGCGGCTGTTTTCCCGCAGGCGGAGCAGCGAATTGAGGGCCCGGCGGCTGACAATACGGGAATGGTGTGCCCACGGATCAATCTGCAATCCGGAATACCGCTTCAGTATGTAATAGAATAAATGGTAAAGAAGTTTTTGAGCCCCGGGCAGTTTCCGTTCACGTGCACGCAGATAGACAACATCCTGTCCTTCCCGGCAGGTATCCCACAATTTTTCTATCAGATCCGGACTGCCGCAGAAGTCTGATTCAAAAAGAACGGTATAGTCGCCGTTAGCCCGGTCGAGGCCGGCGAGGATGGCATTGTCTCTGTTTACAGCCGAGCTCAGGTTAAGGAGGAAAATCTGCTTCCGGAGTTCTTCGGGGAGCGGTTTGATGATATTGTCGATTGCCGACAGATCGCGCTGATTATTGACCAGCACAATTTCAAAATCGGAGAAGCTGGTTTGCAGGGCCTGGTACACACCGGACAGCCACCCGGGCAGTGTACGAATATCATTCTGGCTGTGGAGGATACCAACTACGGATATGAATGACTGTCGGATCATGAAATCAGGCGGTTTCCGGTTCCAGGTTGGCGTAAAGTTCTTCCATTTCGTCGAGAATACCGAAAAGCACTTCGGGCTCCATTTCGGTGACCAGTCGGGCTCTGAATGTTTTGACGTGCGGGAGGTCGCGGAAGTACGGTGCGTAATGTCGTCTCATTTCGAGCACACCCAGTTTGAGCCCTTTCCAGTCGAGGCTGTCTGACAGGTGTTGTTTTGCGGCCCGCACCCTTTCGTGAATATCCGGTTGCGGGAGCAGTTCGCCGGTGAGGAAGAAGTGTTTGATTTCACGGAAGATCCAGGGGTAACCAATACTTGCACGGCCAATCATGATACCGTCTGTTCCGAAACGGTTGCGGTACTCGAGTGCTTTCTGCGGGCTGTCCACATCGCCGTTGCCGAAAATGGGAATGTGCATGCGCGGATTTTCCTTCACGCGCGCTATCCAGGTCCAGTCGGCCTCGCCCTTGTACATCTGTGCGCGTGTGCGACCATGTATTGTAAGAGCCTGAATACCGGCATCCTGGAGTCGCTCTGCCACTTCGATTATATTGATTGTGGAGTCGTCCCAGCCGAGCCGGGTTTTGACGGTGACCGGTTTTTTGGTACTTTTGACAACAGAGGCGGTCAGTTCGACCATTTTGGGGATATCGCGGAGGAGTCCGGCGCCGGCCATACGGCATGCCACCTTGGCCACCGGGCAGCCGAAGTTGATGTCAATTACGTCCGGGTTCTTGGCTTCGATCATTTCGGCGGCTTCAACCATATTTTCTACCTGGCCACCGAAGTACTGGATACCAATCGGGCGTTCGTAGTCGAAAATTTCGAGTTTTTTCAGCGAGTTCATGGCATCATGCACCAGGCCATCGGCACTGATGAACTCTGTATAAACCATATCTGCACCCTGTTCCTTGCAGAGTTTGCGGAAGGGCGGGTCGCTGACATCCTCCATTGGCGCCAGCAGGAGAGGAAATTCTCCGAGATCTATATCGCCAATCCTGACGTTACCTTTGTTTTTATCGTTAATTTCAGGCATTGAACACACTGATTGCGTTAAACGGTGCAAAGGTAGCGTTTCCCGCCGTGAATTTGTTGTACCTTTCAGTCGCCAAGACCTCGTATGTCAAGAACCCTTAGTCTGATACTTCTTCTGGTGCAGCTGGCCGGCAATGCCGGGGCCCAGGGCGTTTTGCAGCATCGCACAGACTTTTCCTGCGACAACTGCCGTCCGGGCGAGGCGCTGGTCAGGATGAGTCGCGAGACTGGCATCAATATAGTTTTCAGCGACAGGCTTTTTGACGGTTGCGGGTATTCGACGTGGAATTTCCGTCAGGCTACAGCAGCCGAAGTACTCGAGAATATTACCGCTTGTGCCCGTATCAGCTACAGGGTTATTGGCAGTCAGGTGGTAATTTTCAGTAATATCGGGCGTTTCAGTATCAGTGGTTATGTGGAGGACGCTGAAACCGGCGAGCGCCTCATCGGAGCAGGGTTATTTTTGCTGAATGGCAGTAACCACAGGGCTGTCACCAACGAGTTCGGTTTTTTCAGTTTGAGGGAAGAGGAGGGAGCGTACAGAATACAGGCGAGTTATGTCGGATACAAGCCGGTTGTCGCGGAAGTCAGTCTGACGGAGGATCGAAAACTGCATATCAGGCTGGAGCCTGATACCCGCCTGCGAGAAGTGGTGATCAGTGCCGGGCAGCCCGATGATATGCGAGAGCGCAGGGCGGGGAGTCCAAGATATCTGAATCTGAAGGAGATGCGCCGGTTGCCGATGCCGGGTGGGGAGGCGGACCTTTTGAGGCAGACGGCGCTTTTGCCGGGGGTACAAACCGGTACAGACGGAATCGGGGGGCTGCATATCAGGGGTGGTAATGCTGACCAGAACCTGTTTCTGCTCGATGACGTTCCTGTTTACAGTCCGAGTCATGCACTGGGGTTGTTTTCCATATACAATCCATCCACGGTGAGCAGTGTAAAATTGTGGAAAGGAGATTTTCCGGCAAGATACGGAGGAAGAGCCTCTTCGGTGCTCGACATTCGCACGCGCGAGGGCAACATGCATGCGTACAAGGGAGAGCTGAATACTGGACTGTTTGCATCATCTGCTGTGGTGGAGGGGCCGCTTGTTCGGGGCAAATCGTCATTTCTTCTGGGGGGCAGGATGACTTACTTTGAACCCTGGGTCAATTATTTCAGTAAAAGAGGTAATCTGCTCACTTTTTCGGGAGATGATGTGAGATACAGATTTTACGACGGAAATATCAGGCTGAATTACACCCTGAGCGACCGTGATCGTATATATTTCAGTTATTACCGTGGGGGTGATGTGTTCAAGAACGACTTTGAGCAATCGTACAGCGATCCGAAGGGGTACATTACAGACAAATCCCGTCTGGCCACCGACTGGGGCAATTCGATTGCGGCTCTCCGGTGGAACCACCTGTTGCGCGACAATCTTTTTACCAACACGACGGTTCGGTACAGCAGGTTTACCTATCAGAGCAGACTCGGATTCCGTTCGGACATCGTATATCCCAACGGAAGGACATACGAACTGGCCAATTATGGCCAGCTTTACAGGACATTGATACGAGACTGGTCGTGGAAGACCGATTTCACCTGGTACGTATCGCCGCCACTGATGGTTCGCTGGGGGGTATCGTGGACCAGCCACAATTTTCAGCCGGGTGTTATTACCGCAAACTTCCTGCAGCCGGGTCAAACCGGCAGCAATGTTGATTCGCTGGCCAGCATTCTGCTCAACAATGAGAAACTGGGCGCCCGGGAGGCCGATGCTTACGTGGAAGGCGAGTGGGAGTTTGGCCGGCATTTCAGACTGGAGGCTGGTCTGAATACCGCCTGGTTTCAGGTAAGAGATGCTGATTACGCTGTTTTTCAGCCGCGGTTAAGGATAAACAGGAAAGGAGACAGGGGCTGGAGTCAGTGGGCAGGTTATCACAAAACGGCCCAGTTTTTACACCAGATCGGAACTTTCAATATCAGTTTGCCTTTTGAGCTGTGGGTGCCAAGTACGGCGAAGGCTCCACCCGAACTGGTTGACCAATACTCAATCGGTACAAACAAACTGACAGCCGGCTGGAGCTGGCAGGCCGAGTTGTATTACAAGTCGTTCAACCGGGTACTCACCTTTATTTCCTCGGGTGATGCCCTTTATACCGGGGGGGCGGTAGATGCGAGCGGCTGGGAGGATCGAATTGCGTCGGGAACGGGTACCAGCCGGGGTCTTGAGATTTCAGTGGAGAAACTGACCGGCAAAACGAGGGGAGGGATTGCCTACACCCTGTCGAGAAGCGACCGGCTTTTTCCCGATCTGAATTCGGGTCGTCCGTTTCCGTACAGGTTTGACAGACTGCACGACCTGAAAATAACCCTGAAACAGGAGCTGACAGACTGGCTGGAGGCGGATGTCGTCTGGGGATTTGCCACGGGAAATCCGATCACGCTGACGGGAGTAAAGTTCAGGCATGAATCGGTAGAGGGTGAAGTCCGGCGGGATGTGTTCTTTTATACCGAGGTAAATGGATACCGTTTGCCGGTTTATCACCGGCTCGATCTGGCACTGAATGCCCGATGGGGGCACGGGAATGTTAAACATGGACTTCAGGTGGGCGCATACAATACTTACAACAGGGCTAATCCGTTTTATTTGTATATTGATGCAGGGAGCAGTGTAAAAGGTAAAGCAATTCAGTTTACTTTGCTGCCGCTTTTGCCTGTATTCAGGTATGAGATGAAATTCTGACAAAATGAAAGGGTATTCCGGGCTGTCTGTTCTGCTGTTGCTTCTCGTGTGCGGGTGCGCACGAGAAGTGGTCATTGATTTGCCGGAAGAGGAACCGAAAGTGGTAGCAATATGTCATTTTACCGAAGGGGAGCATTTCAAAGTAAATATTTCACTGAGTCAGGAGGTGAATGACGGGTCAGACCCCGAATTTCCGGGGGAGGTTGATGTCACCCTTTCTGTTAACGGTCAGTTTTACGATGCCCTGTACAGGGAAAGGGGCGAGGGCAACACCTATTACTGGAAGAGCCACAAAGCCAAAATACCGAGAGAGGGAATCAGGTATAATCTGGATGTGAGGGTGCCGGGCTATCCAGTGGCCGAGGCCGGCAGCAGCATACCGCGACACTACGGGATTGCGCCAGTCCAGATACTTGCTTCTGATATTCAGATCTCCGCGATCGGAGACGGGATGAATGAGTTGAG
Source organism: uncultured Bacteroidota bacterium (assembly GCA_903836265.1). Classification (GTDB taxonomy): domain Bacteria; phylum Bacteroidota; class Bacteroidia; order Chitinophagales; family Saprospiraceae; genus M3007. The sequence goes on from CAILQK010000243.1 coordinate 9,514, forward strand.
GATACCTGTAGAGCTGAAGCTGGATGAATTGCCTGATCAGGGCAGATACTTTGCCTTTTTCCTGAATCACGACATGCAGGTGTATGAGTCACTGGATCCACCTGTGCCGGATTATACCAAGGAGCAGGTTCCCACCAACTTCCTGTCAGACGGACGAACTATCTCACTCCTGCATAATATACCCGAACCGGTAGTACTCGTGAATGAGAACTACTGGGACGACAACCGCAAGTCGCTCTTTCTGACCGCGAGAATACCCTATGATCCGGAAACGGAGCGGCCAAAGAGACTTTATATTACCTGGCGCACCCTCTCTGGGGAGTTCTATCGCTATCATCTGTCACTTTCACGGCAGGGTGGCAACCTTCCGCTGTCGGATCCCGATGCAGTATTCAACAATGTAGAAGGTGGCCTTGGAAATTTTTCAGGATATTCGACAGCTATTGACACAATCGCGATTCCGGGTTTTTGAAGTTGTAATTTTGTCCTATATTTGGCCCGCTTTTCATAATTGTTCAACAAATACCCTGCAAGGGGAATCAATACCTGAAAAATGAGCAAAATTACTGTCGTTGGCGCCGGGAATGTAGGTGCCACCTGCGCGAACGTTCTGGCACACGAGGATATTGTCAATGAGGTAGTGTTAATTGATATTCAGGGCAATATGGCCAAGGGCAAAGCGCTCGACATGTGGCAGCAGGCTCCTGTTGACACCTACTCCACAAGGGTTACCGGAGGAGATGATTATGCACTTACAGCCGGCTCCGATATTGTTATTATCACAGCCGGCATCCCGCGAAAGCCTGGCATGAGCCGTGATGATCTGATTTCCACCAATGCCAAAATTGTCGTATCCGTTACGCAAAACATCCTGAAATACACTAAAAATCCGATTATCATAGTGGTTTCCAATCCGCTTGATGTAATGACATACGCCGTGTGGAAGGCTTCCGGTTTGTCAGACAAGCGCGTTATTGGTATGGCTGGCGTGCTGGATACAGCGCGTTACAGGGCTTTCCTGGCAGAGGAGCTGGATGTTTCTCCGAAGGATATTCAGGCTATGCTGATGGGGGGGCATGGAGATACCATGGTTCCGCTGCCGCGTTATACCACAGTCAGTGGAATACCTGTGACCGAGATGATCAAAAAAGACCGTCTGGATGCCATTATCGAGCGTACCAAAGTTGGAGGCGGTGAACTGGTGAATCTGATGGGTACTTCTGCATGGTACGCGCCCGGAGCCGCTGCTGCACAGATGGCGATCTCTATCATGAGAGACGAAAAGAGGATTTATCCGTGCTGTGTTCGTATGAACGGGCAGTACAAACTTCGGGATATCTTCGTGGGTGCTCCTGTTAAACTCGGCAAAAAAGGCATTCAGGAGGTTATCAAACTTCGCCTGAAAAAAGATGAACTGGAACTTTTGCACAAATCGGCCGCTGCTGTCAAGGAAGTGGTTGATGTGCTCGACGGAATGAATCTTGCATGATTTGTCCGGCTGTTCGGGTGGCCCGATAAACCGGGCCGCCCGAACACACCGGCATAATTCAACAAACAAACTTCATGTACTTAAACCAGACGCTTTGGTCTTCAATGATCACTGCCAATGGCGGAGAAGACCTTTACTCTATAGCGGAGAGGCAGCCCGTTCTGCTCGTTTTTCTCAGGTTCTTCGGCTGTTCATTTTGCCGGGAAGCCATCAGTGATATTTCCAAAAGAAGATCTCAATTCGAAAGCCAGGGATTCAGAGTGGTTTTCGTACACATGGCCGAGAATGTGGAAACTGCCGACAAGTTCTTCCGGAAATACAGGCTGTTTCCCGTGGATCACATACTGGATCCCGAGAAAAATTTTTACAGGGCTTTTGGTCTCGGAACAACTACTACTGTTCAGTTGCTGTCTTTCATGCACTGGATGCGAGGGTTTCAGGCAGCCGTAATTGAAGGGCACGGAGGAAACCCTGTTGTGAACAGCCCTGAACTGGGTGATGGTCTGCAAATGCCCGGGGTATTTGTCCTGCACAAGGGTGAAATCAGGCGATCTTATATCCACCGCAATGCCTACGATCGCCCGGATTACGAGGAAATCTGTCAGCTGTAACCCCGGAATGATACCCGGACCAGGTTTGAGCAGCGCATTACGTTTCATTGCCAACGGCATAATAAACCGGAGATCTGCTGTAAAGACAAGAGTTTCAGCTGTTTTTCTGAACGATTCGCGGAATTGGTTGTTTTCCTGTAATTCTGTAAATAAAAAGTTCTGAATGGTTATGCCCGTCTGGTTAACTTACACACTCATTACGCTGGCAGCTTACGTCGGCATGGAATTCATGGCCTGGTTCACGCACAAATTCGTTATGCACGGTTTTCTGTGGAACTGGCACGCTGACCATCACCAGCCCAAACATGAAAAAGATGGATTTTTCGAGAAAAATGATCGCTTTTTCCTCGTGTTTGCCATTCCATCAATGATATGTTACATGACTGGTGGCCTCACCGAGCATTTCTGGGTGCTGTTCATTGGCGTGGGTATCTCACTGTATGGTCTGACTTACTTTCTTATTCACGACGTATATATTCACAGGCGCTTCAGCTGGTTCCGTCAGCTTGACGGAAAATATTCACGCGCCATTCTCCGGGCACACGGTACCCACCATTCCAAAAGAACAAAGGAAGACGGTGAGTCTTTCGGGCTGCTGGTTGTTCATCCCAAGTTTTTCAGGTCACGTCAGCGCCAGGAGGAAGACCGGCTCCTGAAAAATAATGTCGAGTGAGGTTATATACACGGAAGGCGGGTATTCTATCCACCGGAGGAACGGCCTGACTGATGAAGCCAGGTGCGTGCTGGAAAATGCACCTCTTGGAACTGAAGGTGTTGTCTATGAGCATCTGAACAGAGACGAGCACATTGAACACCTGCACAACCCTGTACTGCTGTCCATTCAGGAGGGCGACAAAATACTGGGCACCGCCGTGTTTTGCCAGACTGATTTGAGTGTGGGTCAGCGTATATACAATGCATATTACGTCAGGTATTTTGCAGCTTCAGGTGAAATCAGGGGCAAGGGTATCATGAAGCACTTTTCTGGCAAGACTATGGAGGCCATCCGCCTCGGCGAGCAGGAAAAAACGATTTATTTCGCCTCGGTTGAACGGAAGAATCACCGGTCATTCAGGGTGGTAAGCGGGGCCGGCTACGAAAATCTTGGTATCATGCGTACCAACGGGTTCAGCCGCTTTTTCCCGCGAAAGTCCGCTGCACTGGAGAAGATATCAACAGAAAAGCAGCGTAAAGAGGTGCTTGCACTGCTGAAATCGCAGTACGAGGATCATGCGCTTGTATATTTCAATTCATTATTCCTGCACAACGACTATTATGTAATCCGGCACGAAGGCGCAATTGTGGCCGGATGTCAGCTTCACCGGGTAAAATGGGCGGTCAGAAGTATGCCCGGAACAAGCGGCAGGCTGATTGTGAATCTTGTACCTTATATTCCTTTGCTTAACCGTCTGTTCAATCCTGCTTCATTTGATTTTCTGGGGTTTGAAGGAATATATTGCCGGCCCGGCTTCGAAAGTCGCCTCGAAGAGTTGTTCGAAGGACTGCTCAGGCAGGAGAAAAGGTACTCGGCCATGTACTGGATGGGAGATACGTGTCCTGTCAGGCAGCGTATTCAGGCAGTGATTCGTCCGGGACTTCTCCACTCTTTTGTTCAGGATGCTCACACCTTCATAATGGCATCGGCGACCGGTCTGACAGACGAAGAAATGACTGACTTGAGAAAAAGGCCATTGTTTGCCTCTGCATTTGACTACACATGAACTATCTTTGGGCTTCATCTGACAAACATGATCAAAGATAAAAACCAGCTGGCCTCGTTACAGACAAAGGCACAACAATACAGAGAGGCTCTGCAAAATACAGCCCGTTATCGAATGATTTGGCAGGAGGGAGTCAAGGCAGGTCTTGTTTCCTGGCTGAAAGAACTCGCGCAGAGTTGCAGCCTCGCTGTCGAAATTGAGGAGCGAATGGAAGTTGAAGGACTTGAATCGGTGATATTTTCGCTGGGACTCGAGCCGAGTGGCCTGAAAGAGATACTGGAAGGCAATAACCGGCGCGATCTGATGAGGCAGAACGGATCCCTTATTTACCAGCAGTTGTTCAATGGCAAAATTATGGTACTGATCAATCTGCCGTACATAGAAAAGTATGGACAGCCGCAGGAGCCGAGGTCTGTAGCCATATTCGGGCCCGACGAGCTCACAGAGGAGCATGTTGCTGCCCATCTGGCCGAGTTCCTTGGCGATCTGACCATATGGGAGAGTTACGATGACGATGCCATGCAGCCTGCGACCCGAATCGGTTTCAAATCGGAGTAATCAGGGAGTATTTTCAATATCTCAGTCCCCAGAACCAGGGTACTTCCTCTTTCTTCTTTTCCTGAACGTACTTCCACACGATATCTGTGTAGTCCCCTTCTTTTATCCTCTTCCCTTTTATCTTTTTGGGAACAGCGGCTTCCTCGGTCGTGAGTGCCCTCATATCCATTTTATCGGCGGTGATTACCATCGCGCCGTCATTGATTTCCACCTCAAGGATGAGTCCAGGCAGTCCGCAGAATCGTTCCGGGCCACTGCTGATTGGCAAATCAAGGGCAAACCAGGCAATGATACGCTGGCCTTTGACAGTATCGGTCCAGGATGCGTTCATACACAGATGGCCCGCCACCTCCTTGAGGTCGTTGAGGATTTTCCAGTCCTGACAGTGAAGTGAGTCTTCGATGACATATACAGTGCCGAGTTGTTCGATTTGATCGAGCATTGATCCGGTACCGAAGTTTCTCCTGATTGCATAGGCGGACCGTCTCCAGGAATAGGATGATTCATCGTCCTGTGCAGTTTCATCGGAGTTGCGATAGAAACTTGTTTCGGGTGTAATGAACAGCTCGCCATATTCTTTCCATTCCGACTGGCTGCCTCCCCACATGTAGGCATCCCTTTCCTTTCTTTGCTGGCTGATGTAGTCGAGTGCAGCCATTTTTTTAGACCAGTTATGTGCAATCAGATACCTGATTTTACCTTCCGGTACAATGGGTGCATTCTGGGCATTTGTTGTACCGGTGTACAGGGAGAGGACAAAAAGCGGGAGCAGCAACAGAAATTTTTGCATGTAACAGGTTTGGAATGGTAAAGAGCAGTAGAAACGCAGACAAGTCCTTCAGAGTACACCGGACGAACAATTTATCATATCAGGCACGGTCAACCGGTTTCAGAAGGGCCACTTTTGAATTTCCAGGGCCGATTCCAGTTTTTCTTTCGGGCCGATGAGCAATTTGGGGAAAAAGTCAATGCCTGTATATTCTTCAGCCTGATCAACCGTACAGGCGTAGTCCTGCAAGTCACCTGTGCCGGTTTCATTTGGAAGAACAAAGGCAATGATCTGCGACTGATCGGGGGCAAGAATGACCTTGTAGAATGCTGCGGGTACGGTTACCCTGTTTTCACCAATTTGTTTTCTGCCGGCAGACAGGACGGGGCCCGTTACCACGTAAATTTTTCCGAATTTTCGCGCCCAGTCTCGGGTCTTTTCCTCCAGTTTTCGCCAGATGCCCATATTGAATGCCCGGGTCTGCGGGCTGATATTGCTCATCAGGAAAGTTTCATCAATAGCGCGGTCATCGAATGCCATGTCGGCTGCGGGGCACAGGTGGCCCTTGTCGTATCCACTGCCTGCGTAATCGCGCGGGGCAGCCGAGCCGGAACCTGCATCCGGGTCGGGTCGGAAAGTATTGGGGCGTTCGGCGTGATTATCATTGAGCCTGTCAATGTTCAGTTCGTAAACAACCCACTCTGCCTGTTCATGATCTTCGCTGTAGGCCAGCGAGAACCAGTGATGATGTATGATTTCTCCTGTTGATTCGGGCAGGATATTGTCGGGTACTCTGGCTATGCCGGACGACTGGATAACGGGTTCAGATTTTTCCTGAGATTTGTCGGGTGATCCGAACAGCTGGAATATCCAGAACAGCAGTCCTGCGATACCGGCAAAGAGGCCGGATTTGAATAAAAATTCGCCGTTCATAGTCGGAAATGGCTGTTAAATATCCTTTTTGGCGGCTGGCCATCCGAGCATTCTTGATGTGATGATTGGCACGAAGAAGAATGAAGCGGTAATAATGCTCACAATCAGGTCAGCAACTTCACTGTCCATGGCTTTGGCCCACGGCTGATCGTGAAAAAAGTGGGTAACAAGCGACAATGAGAGTTTCACACCCAGGACACCGATAACGAGGAATGCACTTTTTTCCAGAAACGGGTACTTTTCCAGCAGTTTCACAAACCATTGAGCTACAAAACGCATGGCCAGAATACCTATAAAGACACCAGTACAGATCAGATAAATATTGTCGGTAAAAGCAACTGCGGCGAAGACATTGTCGAGAGAGAATGCCAGATCCATAATTTCCACGGAGATGACAGTAGCCCAGAACGGACCGACCAGTCCGCGGGTGATCCGGAAATACCAGCGGTTGTCTTTTTGCAGCAGGTCGTCACTTTCAGTTTTGGTGGCTTCACCCCTGAAGTACGACCACGTCAGGTAAATCAGATAAAAGCCTCCCAGTGGTTTGAGCCACCATATTTTGATGAGCCACGCTGCGAAGATGAGGCAGAGACCTCTGAAAACATAAGCTCCGATAATACCGTAGCGGAGTGCCACCTGTCGTTGCTCTTTGGGCAAATCGAGTACCATGGTAGCGAGTACTGCTGCGTTGTCGACAGAGAGCAGACTTTCTATCAGGATCAGGTTGAAAATAATCAGGGCAGACTTTTCCCAGTCGGCCCCCAGTAATTGCTGGAGAAATTCGATCATGGCGAATTATTGCGGTTATCAAGGATTAAGTTCCTTTTGAAACAGCGGGTTATTTCAAAAGTTGATCTGTCGGGTGATTTGTGCGACCAGCGGGCAAAAACATACCACGAAAGTGCGGTAATACCCGTCTGAAGGGCAGGGTTCGTTATTGTTGGCCGGCGTCACGCAGCATGGAATCCGAGTCGCGGAGCAGTGCCTGGAGTTTCTGTCGAATCAGTTCCCTTCTGCGGGCTCTGTCGGCTTCATCTGCCTGCGTATTTTTCTCTTTTTTTGAAGAAGATCTGGTTTGGGCAGGAGGCGTTGCTGCCTTTTCGAGTTGTTCGATGGCATCGAGTTCGGATTGCAGGTCTGATTTGCGTGCTTCCAGTTCATCGAGGCGCTGGATAATTTTGTCGTCAACATGCCGGGTGTGTTGTCTGACAGTTTTATAGGTATCGCCGAGCTGTTCGAGTGCGCGATCGTATTTTCCGGCGTCGAATTTGGCTTTTTCCGAGACAGCTATCTCTGAAACTGACTCAACAACACCGCGGAGTTGTCCGAAAACCTTCCGGGATTGCTCCTGTTCCTCATCGGTGCCCCAGAAATAGTTGTAAACAAGAATGGCGGCGAGGGCCATCAATGCGACTTTGAAGAGAGATCGGAACATGATTTAAAAATTATTTAAGGTGTAAAGGTATATCATTATATGTAACTTCGCCACTTCTTTGGCAACAAACCGGTAGTCAGTCAGACATGTCACTTTTAGGCACAATAATTCGGAGGGGCGCCAGGCTTGGCGCATTGGTTGATACGCCGCGTCAGTCTCCGCTGGAATTGCAGGTTCAGCAGCTGGCTGATTTGCTGAAAGAGGCCCGGTACACTGCTTTTGGACTTGAGTACAACTTTCAGGATCTCCTGATGGCGGACGACCCGGTTCAGGCCTTCAAAAAAGCGGTTCCTGCCACCGATTACAATGGTATTTACGACAGGTGGTGGTCGAAATCACATCTGGAGGATGCTCCCGATGTATGCTGGCCGGGTGTAACTCCCTATTATGCACTTTCGAGTGGTACCAGTCAGGCAGCGTCGAAGTACATCCCTGTAACAGAAGATTTGCTGCGGGGGATGAAGAAGGCGACGCGCCGTCTGTTTTTTGATCTGACCAATTTCGGGATACCTGCGAACAACTATACGCGCCAGGTGATGGTAATTGGCTCCACCACTCATTTGCAGCGGCATGGCAATCATTGGCAGGGTGATCTTTCGGGTATTCTCGGGTTGAATCGCCCGTTTGTTATGGAGCGCTTTTACCGGCCCGGCCGTCATATTTCCGATATTCCGGAGTGGGGCGAACGTATAGAAAAAATTGCCGATGAGGCACCGGGCTGGGATGTGGCTATCGCTGTCAGCAATCCGATGTGGCTTCAGCTGGTACTGGAGCGTATTTTGGAGAAGCACAAATTAAGTCATATCCATGAAATATGGCCTCATTATTCGCTTACGCTGCATGGTGGAGTCATGCTTGCTCCCTATCTGCCTTCTATAAACAGTATGCTGGGCCGGGAGATGAAGTACGTGGACAACTATAATGCTTCCGAGGGATTTTTTGCCTATCAGCAGCAACCCGGCAACCCGGCTATGAAGCTGATAGCCGATTGCGGAATTTTCTTTGAGTTCGTACCGTTTGACGAGGAAAATTTTGATGATAACGGTGATTTGAGGAGCAACCAGCCGCGTACACTCCAGCTGAACGAGATCAGGGAGGGTGTCCACTATGCCCTGCTGATCAGTTCTGCTGCCGGGGCATGGCGATATCTTCTGGGCGATACCGTTCAGTTCACCAATGTAGAGAATACCGAACTTCGTATCACAGGGCGCACCAAACATTTTCTGTCGGCCTGCGGAGAGCATGTATCGGTTGACAACCTCACTGCAGCAGTGAAAGCCGTTGACGATCAGCTGAACGCCGGGGTGGGCGAGTTCACGGTAACAGCGGTACGGGAGGGCTCATACTGGGCGCACCACTGGTATGTTTCGCTGGAGAACAAATCAGTGACACCGGAGGCGTTTATCCGGGTAGCCGATGCGGAATTGTGTCGGCTGAACGACGATTATGCAGTGGAACGGAAATATGCCCTCAGAGATGTACGCGCCACTTTTTTACAGAATGAACTTTTTATTGACTGGCTGTCCAATCGGGGAAAGATGAATGGCCAGGCTAAAATACCCCGGGTGATGAAGGGTACTCAACTGGAAGATTTTGAGCACTTTATAGCACATCATCCGGCACGTTGATAATATGTCAGAACTGTTTCAGGCCTTTGTGGCCAAATTTCCGCCGGTATCCATGCCCATTACCCTTGGGGAGGACTCGCATCACGTTTTCGGCACCGAAAACGAGCCCCTCTCCGACAAGCTGATACAGGCGTTTATTCTTCCACTGGAAGAGGCCGGTCCGGATGAATTCACTGAGTATGTTCCCTGTTTTGCCATAGACAATACAGAAACTTTTGTTGCCGTAGTGTGGTGGAAAGCTGCACTGATGAACTACGAGTATGTAGTGTCCACCTATACCCTGAAGGGCGAAATCATTTCCAGTGAAGTAATCGCCAAAACTTCCGTGTACGATGACAAGGTTCACCGTTCGGTAGCCATGATCAACGAAGAGTATGAAATAACCATTGCGGAGGGCGAGTCGCCCGACGGCGACCAGTACTTCGACCCGACCAGCTCCAGGACGAAATTTATGGAGATACTGGTGAACGGTGCCATTATTCCCGGGTAGGAGATCTCCATCCTTGCAACTGGCAGGCAAATTCCTGTTATTGGTTCCACCTGAGGGTCATGACCATCCGGTCGAGATCTTCTCTCACAAAAGCTGCCACAGGTGCGAGTGAATCGGGCCGGGCCTCTGTGTTGAAATACAGGGCGCCCCTGACGAAGTGCTTCACTGAGTCAGTCAGAAAGAACTGATAGGTGGAGGCGGCGGGACCTTCCACATTAAATACCACGCCATACACCCTGTCTTCCGGTCGGTCCACCTGAAACTCCTCGATATAGCTGGCCTTGACGTTATGTTTGTTGGTCATCTCAAAAGCATCCTTCACCAGTTCGTCGAAGCCGGCCCTGTCTTTTACCGGGTAGTAGCTGCAGTATATCCTCGCATTCAGCTGTCTTCACTAAAGAGGCAATATGGTGAGATGGTGCAAGAGGGCGTGCCTCGTGCGCCTCGTTCGTATGTACCAGGTGTGCCCCTGCAACGGCAAGGGCCGGGCTATCAAATAACTGGTCAGGGGCGTGGCATCACGTCGGGGCGACCTCAAGGGCCTGCACCGCAAAAATATTTGCCGTCACGGGGTGAGGAAAGCACAGAAGCACAACGCGCTCGCGAGACTCGTGAAAGCCTCAAGTCGCGTAGTCCGTTTGCA
>CAILQK010000244.1 GCA_903836265.1 uncultured Bacteroidota bacterium
CCATACCGAAACGCACGCCCTTGCCATCGGCTTCGGGAAGCGTGTGCAGCCACCAGTTTTTGCCGATGTGACTGCCAAAGTCGAAAATAGCGGTATTGTCGTTGCCATCGTCTATTTTTACCCAGCACGACAGCGTAAACTGACTCGTCGGGAAAGATGGACTGTATTCGGCAAAGGCCATGTCGTCGCCACCAAACAGCGCAGAAGCACCAATCGTGGGCGACAGCGTCACAATGGCTCCCGGTACGGGGTTACCCGTGGATGACTTTACCTGGCCCGTCACTACCCCGTTCGGGTTCAGGAAGCCCAGCGCGTTTCCACGCGGCCCTTCACCGAAAAAGTTGACACCAGACACCTCGTAGGTATAAAAGCGGCCTGCCAGTACGTTGAAATCAATGAAAGACGTGGTTTCGCCATCAACTGTAGCCAGAAGCGCCCCATTGCGATACAGTTTGTAACTGGTGGCGGATGGCGACAGCGGATCGGGTATCCAGTTGATCTGCACGCGGTCTTCCAGGTCACCTTCACTGGCTGCTACTACGGGTGCAGCCGGCGGAAGCAACAGTGTTGACCAGAAGCCGGCCGACATGGTGTATTCCAGATTGACGGCAGAACCAATCAGCAACTGGCCGGCTGTGGTATTCAGCCTCTGCTGCTCCTGGTTGAAAGCGCCTGTAATACCTCCGTAACTGAAAAATGCCTGACCGGTCAGAAAATCATCGTCGGTGTATGTGGCACAGTTGGGACTGTTCTGAGACCAGGCGACGCCCGTCGTACATAACGACAGGATCAAAAACAATATGGGAATGTGCGTTTTTTTCACGGTTGAATTTCATTTTTTGATGAAATAATCTGGACGCAGACGCCATTTAACGCTTTGAAGCGCCGCTGTCGAGCAGGGCTTCCAGCTTGGCCAACCGTCCGTTTACCGCTTCACTGGCGCGGAGCATACTGTCATATTTGCTGCGAAGCTCGGCATTCTCGGCGCGGAGTTGCTCCACCTGACGAGCCAGCTCCTGGGTGGCCGATACGTTGAGGTTGTGGATTTTGTCGTAATCCACGGAGCGGAAGTCGTTTACTTCCCTGCCGTAAACAAATACTTTCTCCGGCTGGGTGAATGCAGTATTCCAGTCCTTTACGGTGAAGGTATTGCCCTTGATGCCAATTACGTCGTATTCCATTTGTCCACCGCCATCCTGCATGATGCGCACACGGTTACCAGCCTCCAGTTGATGCGCAACAGGCATGGTCAGGGTGGCCTCGGTACCGTTTATCTGGATAGCGGCAGGCTTTGAGAGAATATCAGGTATCACATCAACGCGGGCGGATACAGCCTGTGGAAACACCGTTTCTACCTGCTGTGCGATAAATCCTTTTACTTCCCCGGACCCTTTGGCGAGGGTATCAACGTGGCGGTAGTTGGTTACCTCGAGCTGCATGAGCGTAGCGAGGTCTTCGCTGCCCGAACTTGCCCGAAAGTCTTTTTTGATGCGGCGATCGGAAAAAG
>CAILQK010000245.1 GCA_903836265.1 uncultured Bacteroidota bacterium
CATAATCTTTGAAACGGGCTCCCCGGTTTGTTTCATCCGAATGGCTATTTCCACGTTACGATATGCTTGACCGGCATTCCTGCCTTCGTCGAATCCGGCAGCTTTACCTTCGTCGAATCCGGCAGCATTACCCTCGTCGAACGAAGTATCCACTACATTTTTCAAATCGCGGCAGGTTTTGAGACTTGCCTCATAATTACTCCTTTCTTCGGGCCTGAAGTAATTCTGTTTGGCTTTCTGCAATTCAACGATGAAACGCTCACCGTTTATTCCTGTGCAGAACAGGTCAAAAACAGCGTTGCGGTTTTCATCGGTTTGACGAGTTTGAAGGTCAAAGGTAGAGGATAATGATGTTTACTTCAAAAGTAAGCTTTTTATTTGAAAATAGCAAGGATAAAAACTCTTCAGGCTAAAAATACAGTTCTGATGCCGGGTAACAGCAGTGATCATTTTTGTCATCGTATGAGATCTGTGCTGATTGACCAGCATACAGAAGTACTATGTACAGAAATCACCCGGTTCTCAAATGTATTGTCGTGCAATGAAACATTTTTTTGAATTAACGAACATAAGTGCTGAATTTTACGCGCTCATTTATCTTTGAATCATTCGCTATTCTCTGCACACCCGTTTGTCATGACGCAACTGACACCCTCTGTTCTTCCCTTTCTCGCTGCCTGTCTGCTGATCTCTTCCTGCACCGGCAGTTCCGACGAAAAAAATACACTTTTCAGCAAACTGGATGCCAAAGAAACCGGCATTGATTTCAACAATATCAATGTGGAAAATGAACAGATCAACATTTTGACCTACGAGTATCTGTACAATGGCGGCGGTGTTGCCGTGGGTGATGTAAATAACGACGGTCTTCCCGATTTGTACTTCACCTCAAACAACCGTGAAAACAAACTTTATCTCAACAGGGGACAGTTCAGGTTCGAAGACATCACCGCCGCGTCGGGCGCAGGGGCCAAAGGCTGGAAAACGGGCGCCACCATGGCGGATGTGAACGGCGACGGATTGCTGGATATTTATGTATGCCGCTCTGCCGACGGAAATCCCTCCAACCGGAAAAATCTGCTTTATATCAACAACGGAGGCGCCGTTCCCACTTTCACAGAAAAAGCGGCCGAATATGGCGTGGATGATGACAGCTACTCTACCCAGGCCGTATTTTTCGATCTGGACCGCGACGGCGACCTCGACCTGTTCACCCTGAACCACTCCCTGATTTCGATTTCCAACAAGGTGGGGATTGACCCGCTGGCACGCAACAGCCGCAAACCCTATCTCTCCAACAGGCTGTTTCGCAACGACAACGGGAAATTTACCGATATCAGCGATGAAGCCGGAGTGGCAGGCGGTATTTCAAACTATGGCCTCAGCGTAACTGCCGTTGATTTCAATGAAGACGGCTGGACAGATATATATGTGACCAATGACTATGCGGAACACGACCACCTGTATATCAATGTGCAGGGAAAGAAATTCACGGATGTGATCAAAACAGCTACCGGTCACGTGCCCCACTTCTCCATGGGCTCCGATGCGGCCGACATCAACCGCGACGGGCTGGTTGATCTTTTCGCCGGTGATATGCTCCCTGAGGACAACAAGCGGCAAAAACTGCTTTACGGACCACATCAGTACGACCAGTTCACCATCATGTTGCACAACCAACTCCACTACCAGTATATGCGCAACATGCTGCAACTGAACAACGGAGACGGCACCTTCAGCGAGATCGGACAAATTGCAGGTGTTTCCAATACCGACTGGTCGTGGGCTACCCTTTTTGCAGACTATGACAACGACGGGTGGAATGATCTCTTTGTTTCCAACGGATATAAAAGAGATTTCACCAATATGGACTTTCTGAAATACCGGGAAGATGTGGAGGAAAAACTGTCGAATGGCGCCATGCCAGCGGGCGGATTGCAGGAGGTCATCAAAAAAATGCCTTCCAACAAAGTGCACAACTATATGTTCCGGAACAGAGGGGCCGATTCAGGGGGGCTTCAGTTCGAAGATTTATCGGCATCCTGGGGTTTTGAAACACCCGTACTGACCAATGGAGCCGCCTACGCCGATCTGGACCTGGACGGCGACCTCGATCTGGTGACGAACAATATGGACGAGCAGGCAGGAGTGTATCGCAACAATGCCGAAAAACTGTCGCCCCAGAACAAATCCATCCGCTTCCGTCTGACCGGCAATGCGCCCAACACCCGGGGAATCGGTGCCAAAGTAAGGCTTTACCAGGGCAGCTACTGCGACGAGCGTGAAATGCAACCTGTAAGAGGCTTTCAGTCAGGCGTTGACTTTACCCTTCATTTCGGACTGGGTGCGGGGGCAAGCATCGACTCAGCTTTGGTTATCTGGCATTCGGGCAGAATGCAGCGACTCACAGGCTTGCAGCCCGGACAGCTGATTGAGCTCCGGGAACAGGATGCTGCCGACACATGGAAAGCGCCATTGCGACGGAATACATATTTTGAAGTTGTGACACCCGCTCCGATTGCCTTCGAGCACCGGGAAGACGAGGCAGTAGATTTCAACATACAGTCAACCCTGCCCTGCTTCCAGTCGAGGCGCGGGCCGGGCATGGCTGTTGGCGATGTGAACAAGGACCAGCTGGATGACCTGTTCCTGACCGGCGCGCAGGGGCAGCCGGGAGAATTATGGATACAGCAAAAAGGAGGCAAATTTTTAAAAAGCAGCCAGGCATATTTCAGCCAGTTTGCCGGGAGAGAAGATGTGGATGCCGTTTTCACGGATATAAACGGAGATCAATCGCCTGATCTGGTGATTGTGAGTGGTGGTTATTTGTCGGAAGACCAGAGCGATTACACACCCAGAGCAGCCATAAACGACGGAAAAGGCAACTTTACCGGGTTACCTTCTGCTGTCGCGGGAGTCTCAGTCAATGCGGCCACAGTTCGGGCGGCCGATGTGGATGGTGATGGTGACAATGATTTGTTTATCGGAGCCCGTTCCGTTCCGAAGCGCTTCCCGATGGCACAGCCGAGTGTACTGCTGCTGAACGACGGACGCGGGACCTTCGCGCCTGCGCCCGCGTGGCTGCCTGCGGGTGGTGCCCTCGGGCTGGTATCGGATGCCGTCTGGACCGACCTGAACCGCGATAACAGGCCTGATCTGATTATTGCAGGCGAGTACAACCCCGTCAGGTGCTTCATTAACCGGGGCAACGCGCTGGAGGAAGAGACAACAGCCCGGTTTCCGGCCGGGACAGAGGGCTGGTGGCTCAGTCTGAAAGTATCCGACATAGATGGCGATGGCGACGAGGATCTCGTGGCGGGCAACTGGGGCATGAACAACCAGATGAAAGTGGATGAACAGCACCCGGCGCGGCTGGCGGTGAAAGACTTTGACGGAAACGGATCCGTTGATCCGATTCCGGGCTACACCATACAGGGAAAGCTGTATCCGGGGCTGAGTCTGGATGAGTTACTGACCCAGTTGCCTTCCAGGAAAAAAGTATATTCCAACTACGAAAGCTATTCCGGAGTTGATTTTAAGACACTGCTCAGTGGTGATTTCGGGAAAGACGCTTCCTTTCTGGAATTGAGGAGATTTGCAACTACCCTGTTCATCAATGATGGCAGCGGGCGATTCAGCACAGGTGAATTGCCGCTTCAGGCACAATTTTCGCCAGTTTACGCCATTGAGACAGCAGATGTGAACCGGGATGGCATAACAGACCTGCTGCTTGCCGGAAACCAGTCAACCACGCGTATTTCGATGGGCAGGATGGATGCCAGTTACGGTTTGTTATTACTGGGAAAAGGGAATGCGCGATTTGAGGCAGTGCCCCAGTACAGGAGCGGGCTGAGTATTACAGGCGATGTGAAAGGGCTTCATTATTTCTCCGACGGCAGACTGCTGGCAGCAAGAAACAACTCGGCGGCAGGGATGTATCGGGTACGCAAATAAGCCGGACAGGAAGACACTACTTTTCTTCATCGAAATAGCGGCGAATCTTGTCGGCCACCGCTTTTCCGGCCACAGTTTCGAGGTCCTCGCGGGAGGCTTCGCGCACGCGGACGAGCGAGCCGAAGTGCTGGAGCAGTTTTTCGGCGATTTTTTCGCCGATGCCGGATATTTCTGTCAGTTCAGTGCGCAAAAAATTGCGGCTTCGCTGATTCCGGTGGAACGTGAGTCCGAAGCGGTGTGCCTCATCGCGTGCCTGCTGAATGAGCTTGAGAGATTCCGACTTCTTGTTGATATGAGCAGGCACCGGATCGTCGGGGAAGTAAATTTCCTCCAGGCGTTTGGCGATACCAACCACGGTGACCTCCTTTTCTATACCGAGTGCGCGGATACTCTTCATGGCGGCTCCAAGCTGTCCCTTGCCGCCATCAATAATAATAAGCTGGGGCAGTCCGCCCCCTTCGGAAATCAGCCTTTTGTAACGGCGGAACACCACCTCCTCCATGGTAGCGAAGTCGTTGGGGCCTTCCACCGTTTTTACATTGAAATGGCGGTAGTCGCGTTTGGCGGGTTTGGCATTTCTGAACACCACACAACTGGACACAGGATTGGTACCGTGCAGATTGGAGTTGTCGAAACACTCCAGCCAAAGCGGAACGCGGTCCATATTGAGGTCCGACTGCAGCGTGCGGAGTATGCGTTCGGCGGCGGTCTGTTTGCCGGTCGCGTTCGCGGCCTGTCGTTTTTTCTGCAGCAGGTGATACTGTACATTCTTCTCGGAGAGATCGAGCAGTTTCTTTTTATCGCCTATTTTGGGTACCGTGAACATCCACTCGGCGCTGACCGGGGCATCTTCGGGCGATGGGTCGAACGGGACAATAATTTCCTTCGTGATGCTGTTGAACCGCTCGCGCAGGTGCTGAACAGCATACAGAAGAAGCGTTTCCCGGTCTTCGTCCAGATTTTTGGTCAGTGTAAGCGTATAAGTATGAATAATGGCGCCGTTGATCACCTTCAGGTAGTTAACAATTGCCTCCTTGTCGTCGTCGGCGATTGAGAACACATCCACGTCGCTGACAGCGGGGTTCACCACTGTACTCTTGCCCTGATAATCCTCGAAGAGCGAGAGCTTCTCCTTGAGCGCATGAGCGTGCTCGAAGCGCATTTCCTCTGCAGCGCGCATCATTTCCTCCTTCAGGTGGGTTTTTACTGCTGCGAAATTACCCTTCAGGATGTTCTTGATCTGTTCAACCTTTTTGTTGTAGGCCTCCTCCGTTTCAAAGGCGACACAGGGTGCTGCACAATTTTTGATATGATATTCGAGGCAGGGTTTGAATTTTTTCCTGTCGATGTTCTCCACAGAAAGGTGCAGCGAGCAGGTACGAAGCTGGAAGAGCTTCCGGATCAGTTCGGTTATCTGTTCCACCCTGAATTTCTGAAGATACGGGCCGAAATAAGTGGAGCCGTCGCGCACGGGCTTGCGCGTGAGAAACACCCGGGGAAACCTTTCGGATTTGATACAGATATAGATGAGTGGCGATTTCTCATCTTTCAGCATCACGTTATAGCGCGGCTGGTGCTTTTTGATGAGCGTATTTTCGAGCAGGAGCGCGTCGTATTCCGTTTCAACAATCGTGAACTCGATGTGGCTGGCATTCCTGACAAGCGCTTTTGTTTTGGCCAGCTGGTATTTCCTGTCTCCGAAATACGAGCTGAGCCGGTTTTTCAGGTTTTTCGCCTTCCCCACATATAAAATAACGCCTTCCGTATCCACGAACTTGTAGATACCCGGATCGGAGGGGATGGTTGGAGAAAAAACTTTGAACTGTTCGTTCGTCATACTGTTTGATGTGCAAAGATAGTTCAAGTGTAACAGACTCGCTATCTCCTGCCTGTTGCTACAGGCAATAATTGTTGAGAAGGGGGGCATTGATGTTACCTCTTATTTATTCTTCGTCAAAATAAAGTCAGACATCCATCAAACAGACCTCAAAACCCTCAAAAACAGGATACGGGTAAAAAACGGTCTGACAGTTTTCGCAAAAATGCCGGAAATTGCCGCCGCTTGAGCAAGCCGGTTACTTCGGCAGGCGAACGCACATTCAGTACCACCAGTTTTAACAGTTCCCCTGCAGAGGGGGCGGCAACATTTCGAATTCTTCATCATGGGTGACATTTCAAAGCAGTACGATCCTGCCCTTCTGAAACAACTTCCTTCCATCGTCAAAGCCTATCAACTTCCCGACAACAAAAAAGCGACAGCTCAGATTTTCACCTCGTTTGGCCCTTTCCTGGCTATCTGGGTGGCCATGTACTTCCTGCTGGACGTTTCCTTCTGGTACGTGCTGCCACTGGCCG
>CAILQK010000246.1 GCA_903836265.1 uncultured Bacteroidota bacterium
GGCAACGGAACAGTGCTGCTCCCGCTCACCTCGTGCGAGGTATTCAACACGCAGGGCAAGGACACTTTTCAGGGACTCCTGATTCTGGACAATCCCAAAATGATCAGCGATCAGCGTCCCATCGAGTTCAATATCGAGTGGGCCGACAATGCTCCCGCCAATACCTACCTGAAGGTGATTCTGCGCGGCACTGCGGTGATAAAAGCGTAGGAAATCCTATTTCAACGCATACAACTGACCAACAAACGCATAAAACGCACAGAAAATAACTGCCATGAAAAACCACAAGTTTCAGCAAATCCGCGTGCGGATGACAGGGCCCGGTCAATCGGAGCGCTTCAGTGCGCAGACAGACAAGCAGTATGACCGCTTGCGGGGTCTGTTTGTCCTGTTGCCAGAAGATCGGGCACTGGCTGGAACCTGTGTGGGCATGAGAGTAAACAACCAGGAAGTGTTCGACGACGCGCATGATGTACGCCTGCTCACATGCGGGCAACAGGTGCCGCCCAACGACCGCTTTTTCCTGTTCGGGGAATTTCTGGAGGCTGGCGGCTCCACGATCGAGGGTCGGGTGACCGATCCCGGCTCGGGGGGCGCAGCCTTCACGGAATATGAAGTGATTTTGTACCTGTGGCTGACCAACGACACGCTTGACAAATGATAACCCGCTATCACGCTCTGGAGCTTGAAGTACCTGAACAGGGCGGACTTGTCCGCTTTCAGTACAAAATCCCGGAACTGTCCGGGGTACTGACGGGTATTGCTCCGCTGGTGATGGGTGTACTGCCCCGCAGCAGTCGCGGACAGCGAACGGGCACCCTCACACTGGAGGCACTCGACCGCAAGATTCATCTGGCCACCCTGCCGGTCTTTTGTCCGGGACTGGTCAGTTCGCGCCAGGAGTTCTATCCGCTGGAGGAAGACCTGACGCGGGGCCAGTTAGTCAACGGCAGCTACCTGGACAGTCTGACAACAGGCATTGATTTTACACCCTACCGCCTCAAGGTGCTGTTCAGGGTCAGGATTTAACGAACGTACATGTACGCAGAAAGCACAACATGCTTGACCGCTGGAGTTTTATCACAACCAAGTTGGCGCAAGAAGAAATACGTTTCTCGCTTGCCAGGTTCCACCAGGAAACAACACCTGTGAGGGTTAACCGGACAGTGATTTCCGATTACAAAGAAATACTGTCTTCGCCAAAAACGGAAATAATGCCAGCTCGCAACCAAAGGTGCTATTCAGGATCAGAATTGAACGAACGAACATTTACACAGGAAGCACATGCTTGACCGCTGGAGTTTTATCACAACCACGTTAGCGCAAAGGGAAATACGTTTCTCGCTTGCCAGGTTCCGCCAGGAGACCATACCTGTGGGGGTTAACCGGACAGAGATTTCCGCTTACAACGAAATTCTGTTCCTGCTAAACGCGGAAAAAATGCCGGCGGGCACCCGTTTTCTGTCAGATACGAACATGTTTGAAGTGGAGCAATCGGCCACCTCGGACAGTATGGAAGAATTTGGCGGACTGCTGACGGTGATATTTCCTTCACCGATAGCCAGACCGATCAGTATTGAGTTTTTGCAAATCATTCGACAGGCATGAGTCAGTTGGCTTCCCGCATAGATTACATGGTGACAACCACCAAGGGGATGATCCGCACGATACAGTCGCAGGGTACCGGTGATCTGATGTTCACCGCCACTCTGTACAAACACGGTCGGAAGCTCAACTCCATTGAGCTGGCCGAAGCGGGGTCATTCTCGCGCCTCATCCGGCAGTATGTCAAAAGCGAACAGCCCGACAAGGTGCGGGTGGAGCTCAAGACCATGAGCGATAATGTACAAAAGTGGATGAAGCAGTTCGACCTGCAGGAGTCCAGCGAGACACTGAGTCGTTCACTGCCCGTTTCGACGTACAATACTGGACATTCAGGATACGCGGGACTGGGAGAAGCAGAGATCAATGACCTGGTGAACAAGCGGTTTGTGGAGCTGGAAAAGCAAAAGGAACTGGAGCGTGTGAATCAGGAAC
>CAILQK010000247.1 GCA_903836265.1 uncultured Bacteroidota bacterium
CCGGAACCGTGGAACCGGAAGAGGGCCCGCTCGTCTGGGTTACCGCCGGGGTGCCGCAGTTGTCGGTGGCCGCCGGCGCGGTGAAGCTGTACAGATACCCGCAGGTACCTGCGTTGTTGTCCACCGTGATATTGGCCGGACAGAATGTAAAAGTTGGAGCCACTGCATCGGTTACGGTGATCAGGCTGGTGCAGGCACTGGTGTTGCCATAAGCGTCCGTTGCCGTGTAGGTGACGGTGGACACTAGTGCACTGCCGGCAGCCGGAGTCTGGGTTTTGACGATACCGGAACTGCCCGTACAGTTGTCTGTTGCCACCAACTGGGGCAGCAGGTCTGGAACTGTTTCCGTGCAGGATACCGTGATGTTGGCCGGGCAGGTGGTGATGGTGGGGGCAGTGGCATCCTGTATGATGACCGTGGAGTAACACGCATTTGCCGTATTCCCGGCCGCGTCAGTAACATTGAGGGCCACCACATTGGTTCCAATATCAATACAGGTAAATATACTTTGAGTAACCTGACGCACCAGATTCTGCTGAAGCGTACAGTCATCCTCAGAACCTGCATCCACACCTGAAGAGCCTGTGATATCCACAGTGGCCATTCCGTTGCCGTTCAGATTCAACGTAATCATATCGCGGCAGAGCGGGATCGGCGGTGTTGTATCATCTATCGTGACCACACTGGTACACCGGGTCTCGTTGTTCGAGCTGTCGCGCACGATAAAGGTCACAATTGTAGTGTCGCCATCAAAGTCACCCACGTTGGTATCGGGCGCCGGGTGCTGCTGAACGGTGTAACTGCAATTGTCATATGCTGCAACCTGTAAAAAAAAGTCCGGCAGGAGCGACCCACACGAGGGCAGTGTAGAGTTGGCCGGGCAGGTGACAATAGTAGGTGGGACAAGATCCTGCACATTGACTACTGCATTGCATGTTTTACTGTTGCCAGAGGTGTCGGTAACGCGCAGGGTAACCACCCGGCTGCCCCGCTCATTGCAGCGGAATATGTGGGTATTGGTGGTGTCATTGGTGGTACAGGGCATGGCAATACCCGCACTGCCCTTGTTGTCGTTGAGATAGATGTAACCGGCCTCATTGTCGGGATTGGTGATCATCAGCATGTAGTAGCCCGCCGGTGCTGTGAACTCTATGCGCCGGCCGCCGCTCACGTCCAGTTCACACCATTGTTCATTGGAGGTATTGAGCTGGCTGCTGCTTGTGGCAGGGGAGCCAAATGGCCCCCAGACTGCCGCATCATAAGTGGTACCAGCGGGAGGCGGTGTTGCCTCGATCATCATGTCAATGGTTCCGGGCGTGATCACCTGAAAATACATCCAGGACTCAAAGAAGGAACTGATCGGGCCATTGCTCGCATATCCGCCATCGATGCCGTTCACGGCCGAGCGCAGCCGCATGGTATCAGACACACACACCGCGCTGGCGCAATCGGAACCGGCAGTAAACCAGTCTGCCACATTCAGTGTAACCTGGGAGCAGGCATCGAAAGAGCCGTCGTCCACATCATCCAGTGTGACCAGTGCCTCGCTGTTTCCATCCAGCTGAACGGTGATAGTGTCGCACTTGGCCACGGGGGGCGTGACATCGCCAGTCACAGTGAGAGTCGTGGAGGCGCTGGCTGTAGCACCGGAGCTGTAAGTAATGGTCACGGTGTAGGCGCCGGCCAGCGTGGTACTGATGGTCTGGACAGTCGCACCAGTACTCCAGGCATAAGCCAAAGCCGAACCAGGACCAGGATCGGCTGTTAACTGAACCAGAGTTCCACAGGTAATGCTACCGTCATCGGGAGTACCGGAGTTTTCACTAATACTGATACTCTGCGCCGACACTTTGCCTCCCAGGCACGACAGTATCAGGAGCGCTATTCCGAGTCTGTAGAGTTCAATCATCTGCAGATTGATTATATTTTTCTTCATTTCAATGTGTAACCGGTGGTGCATGAACTGAATCATAGCTTCTGTTGCGGGATTTTTCAAAACATACCCACAAAAAATAAACCAATTTTTAATATGTTGGCATAAAATTACCCCTATTTGTGCGAATATGGCTTTTATTGTGTTATTATATGTTTTTTATATGAAAATAAAATGGCACACATATTACGCATTGCCCCATTTTGCTTCATACTCTATCCCTGATGAAGACTTTATCCATACTTTTGCATCAAATTTGTCCGACATGAAATTTCAGTTCGCATTCGCTCTTTTTATATCCGCCGGGGTACTTTCGGCCCGGCCGGCAAATCTCGAAGTGTCTTCTCCCGACGGGCAGGTAAAAGTCCGGCTCTCGCTCAATGAAGGCGGTGAACCATCCTACAATATATCGTTCATGGGCAGGGAAGTGGTGGCGCCCTCCGCACTCGGACTGCAGCTGCGCAACCACGACATGACCAGGGGACTGACTGCCACCGGAAACCGCACATTCACCCGCTCCGAAAACTGGAAGCCCGTCTGGGGTGAAGTGGACCAGATCGCCGACCAGTGCAATGGAATGGTACTCGAACTGCATGACGCCTCCGGCCTCAGAAT
This sequence comes from uncultured Bacteroidota bacterium, assembly GCA_903836265.1. GTDB lineage: Bacteria > Bacteroidota > Bacteroidia > Chitinophagales > Saprospiraceae > M3007. The sequence continues at coordinate 2,549 of CAILQK010000247.1, forward strand.
GGATATCGTTGTGCGTGTTTACGACGATGGCGTGGGTATCCGGTATGAATTTCCTGAAAATGACAAGGCAAGGGCGCTGATTGTCATGGATGAAGTTACAGCCTTCAATCTCACTGAAGACCTGCAGGCATGGTGGGCGCCCGACGACTGGGATTCCAACGAACACACTTACAAAAATACCCGCCTGAGCCAGGTGGATGCAACCAGCTACCTCGGCGATATCGAGCCTTTCAACCAGAAGATAAAAAATGTGCGGGCCATGCTCACGCCTGTCACCATGCAGTCGGACAACGGCTGGTGTATCTCCATAGCCGATGCCGCGGTTCAGGATTACGGAGCCATGCACCTTGAACAGGGCGACAACCCCTCACACCTGCGCGCCCGCGTGATACCCGGCGCCGACGACCGGGTAATTGCCACCGGAAAAATGCCGTTCAACACTCCCTGGAGGGCTGTCCTGCTCGAAAAAGATGCCGCCGGAATTCTGTCCAGCAGACTGATACTGAACCTGAACGAGCCCTGCAGGATCGAGGGCGACCTCTCCTGGATCAAGCCGCAGAAATACGTGGGCATCTGGTGGGAAATGCACATCGGAAAATCCACGTGGCACTACACCGACAAAAACACCGGAAAGCCCGTACCCAACCACGGCGCCAACACAGCCAATGTGAAAAAATATATTGACTTCGCTGCAAAAAACGGATTCTCCGGCGTACTCGTGGAAGGCTGGAATACAGGCTGGGAAGAGTGGTTCAACTCCGGAAAGGAAGAAATTTTCGATTTCACGAAGCCATACCCCGACTATGACATGGATGAAATCAGCCGCTATGCGAAGGAAAAAGGGGTAAAAATCATCGTGCACCACGAAACATCGGCCGCAGTGCCCAGCTACGTCCGGCAAATGCCCGCCGCATACGACTACATGAAACAGCACGGCTTCGACGCCATCAAAACAGGATATGTGGGCTATGTGATTCCGAAAGGACAGTGGCACGACGGCCAGTATATGGTGAACCACTACAACGATGTACTCCGCGAAACGGCCAAACGCCAGATTATGGTGGTAGCACACGAACCCACCTGCCCGAGCGGCCTGCACCGCACCTGGCCCAATTTCATGGCCGCCGAAGCTGCGCGCGGACAGGAATACAACGCCTGGAGCAAGGGCAACGACCCCAGTCACGAACTGACCCTCATTTTCACCCGCTGGCTCGGCGGGCCCATGGACTACACCCCGGGTATCTTCCAGCTCGAACTCAATCAGTTCGACCCGAATAAAAAAGAACGGGTACGCACTACCCTTGCCAAACAGCTGGCCATGTATGTGACACTCTATTCTCCGGTACAAATGGCTGCCGACCTGCCCGAAAACTACGAAAAACGCCCGGCAGAATTCCAGTTCATACGCGATGTGCCCACCGACTGGTCGGACACCCGCATCCTGAATGCCGCTGTAGGCGATTACGCCACCATAGCGCGCAGAAAGAAAAACTCGCCGGAGTGGTTCATCGGCAGCATGACCGACGAACAAAGCCGCAGTTTCAAAGTGAAACTCGATTTCCTGGAAAAAGGTAAAGTTTATGAGGCCACCCTGTACGAAGATGGTGAAAATGCGCACTATCTGAACAACCCCTATCCGGTCAATATCCGGAAAGTAAAGGTGCACAGGGGCGACAAACTGACCATCAACCTGGCAGCGGGAGGCGGTTTTGCGGCAAAACTGACGCCGGAGAAATGATGTTGCGGGTCAGGAACGGGCAAACTGCAGGAGTAAACTGTAATCAGATTTGTCGGCAGCTTTCACTGCTTTGAGATAAGCTGAGCGAGCATCACCCTCATTGGACAAATTGGCTGCACCCCAGCTGAAAACTGGTCGTTTATATATTTTTTCAACAATAATATCCGCCATCAGGCGGCTGTGCCTGCCATTACCGTTGGGAAAACAGTGAATACTTACAAGGCGATGCTTGAAACGCACGGCCATTTCATCGGGAGCCCAGGTATTGTTATTATACCAAAAAATTGCATCATCCATCAAGCTCTTCAGTTCGATAGATATCTTCCAGTTGTCTGTGCCAATATTCTTGTTGGTTTTGCGATATGCCCCCGCCCACTTCCATACGTCGCCATACATTCGTTTGTGAACCTTGAGCACGAAGTCTTCAGTAAAAATCACCTCCGCTCTGAAGTTGCGCCCCAGTGTCCATTGTATGGCCTGTTCTATGTTTTGTTGCTCAAACTCATCCAGTTCACCCCGAGTGGCGACAGCAGGAATACGGAGACCGTCTTTTTCCTCCTCATCCAGTGGCGTTTGTCCGTAAATGTAGTCCAGGTCTAATCCCATAAGATTCCGGGCATTTCATTTTTTATAGCGTTGGTCCTCTCTGCAATGGCTTCACGAATCCGTTCCCGAGAATTGGCCTGATCCTCCAGTTTCATAGTATTGGCAGTTCTGAGCACAATCCTGGTTGCCAGTTCTTTCGCCCGTTTTTCAATAAGGGCGTCCAGTGATCCATCGTTGGGTACAAAGCCATACACAAGTTGCATATCCATTACCCGGGCAACTTCCCGGAGGGATTTGATAGTGATAGAACCATCTTGCTCCCGCCGCTCAATGTCCATCACCGCCTGACGGGAAACAGAAAGTTTATTGCCAAGCTGTTGCATGGACATACCAACGGCCTGCCGGATGGCTTTTATCCACCCGACAGGTGGTACGGCCACTTGTGTCAGCAGCGCAAATTTAAACATTTTGTTGTTTATTTGCTGTAATTGCAGTGATTTTTTTCCCATAATCAGAAAATTTGGAAGCCGGCAGCAAAAGTAAAGTTATATCTTGTCAAAAGAAATATTTTTGTAAAGCTTTATTTTTACAATAATTATTAAAAGTAAAGTTATATATTGACAAAAACTGTTAATTAATCAACTTTATCCCAGGTTAAAGAAAGAAACCTGCTATTGTGGCAAGATCTGTTGACTATACAGGTGATCTTGTGTAAATACCGGCAAAGCCGATAACCGACATAAACACCCTGATCGGGGGCGGCAGAGATTTTCGGGGAGGCAGACAAAACAGCTTACGGGAGACAATTCAAGCAGGAAAAACACATCAAGAAGGTCGTATGATACAAATCGCTCATAACTACCGCACCTTGTAGGCCTTGTTGACGCGGTCGAGTTCCCGCTTGCTCTCGCGGGCCTTGATGGTTTCACGCTTGTCGAACGACTTCTTGCCCCGGGCGAGGCACACGGTGATTTTGACAAAACCGCGGTCGTTGACAAATATCCGGTAAGGCACAATCGTGGAGCCTTTTTCCTTCATGCCGCGTTCGAGTTTGCGCAACTCGTTCTTCTTCAGCAGCAGTTTGCGCTGCCGCCGCGGTGAATGGTTGGCATCAGTACCATATTCATATTCGGCGATATACAGATTTCTGATCCAGAGTTCACCCTGATCGAACATACAATAGGCATCGGTCATGTTGGCATTGCCGTCGCGTATGCTTTTCACCTCCGTACCGGTGAGCATGATACCCGCATCGAACTCATTCACAAAGAAGTATTCGTGCGAGGCCTTTCGGTTGGTAATTTCTATTGCCGGTTTTTTCTTCTCTTTTGCCATGGCGGATTGTGCGCAAAGGTATTTCCGTATTGCGAAACTTGCCGGCTATTTTCAAAAAAACAAAGAAGCATAGCAGGCGGGTGACCGGAATTCATCACATTTGCACTATGTACGAACTCAATCAGACACCATTTGGTTCCCGCAGGCGCTTTGATATTTTCCACAAAGCGACCGAAACGGGCTTCAGCATCGTTCCGGAAGCGGGCGCGACGGTACTTTCCATACAGTTCAGCGGGAAAAACATACTCGACGGATACGAAACGCCCGAAGAGCTCGAGGAGGGCAAATGGGGCAAAAGCAGTGTACTTTTCCCTTTTCCCAATCGCCTGAAAAACGGGAAGTATTCCTGGAACGACGCGGAATATCAGTTCCCGGTCAACAATGAATCTACCGGAAACGCCATTCACGGATTCGTGCGGCACGAGTCATTCGAGGTGACCGAGGTACTGCTCACACAGAATTCGGCCAGCATCCGCTGCATGTTCGAGTATGGGGGCGACAAACCGTACTACCCTTTCCCGTTTCTGCTGCAAATGGAGTTCACCATCTCCGACGACGGGCGTTTCACGGTATCGCTGGATGTGGACAACCTGGGTGAAGCCACCATGCCCTTCGGTTTTGGCTGGCATCCCTACTTCCGCCTCGCCGAAAATGCCGGTGCGCATGCCCTCGGGCTTCCCGGCTGCGCGCGCGTGGAAATCAGCGACAGAATGATCCCGACAGGCGAAAAAACGACATTCACAGACTACGCCGACATAAAGGAGGTGGGCGATGCTTTCCTCGACAACTGTTTCATCCACACCGGAAATGCCGAAGATCCGGAGCTGGTGCTCGAAGGAGAGAAGGGGGTGGTCATTGTTCAGGCTCCTGCAAACCAGTTCCCGTTTTTCCAGGTGTTCACCCCGCCGCACCGGCAGAGTATCGCCCTGGAACCCATGACCTGCAATATTGATGTACTTAACAACCACGAAGGTCTGATCGCGCTGGGAAGCCACGACAGATGGACCGGCAAACTCTGGATCGTTTACCAATGAAAGAAGAACTGCGCCGCAGCCTGACCCTGTACGGGCTCGTCATGATCGCCGTCGGAAGTACCATCGGCAGCGGAATTTTCCGCACACCCGGCAAAATTGCCCTTGAGGTGCACCAGCCCGAATACGTGGTGGCACTCTGGGTACTGGGCGGTATTGTAGCGCTCACGGGCGCGCTCACGCTCGCGGAAATGGGCAGCATGTTTCCGGGCGCCGGCGGACTCTATGTCTATCTCCGGGAGGCATACGGCGACGGGATGGGGTTCCTGTATGGCTGGTTTATCCTGTTTGTGAGCACCTCGGGCAGTATTGCAGCCCTGGCGGTGGTTTGTTCAGAGCACCTGCTCTATCTGGGCGGGATCGGGCGCGACAGCGGGATGGTGATGCCCCTCGCGGTTTTTCTGATCATATTTCTTACTGTAGTGAATCTGTTCGGCGTGCAGATCGGCGAGTGGATCGCCAATATTTTCACCGGAGCGAAGCTGGTCGGGCTGGCCGCGATAATTCTGGCGGGCTGGTTTTTTGCCAACCAGGGCGTGCCGGCAGCCAATGAAGCCAGTGTGTTTGCACACACACCTCCCGAAAACCTGAGCAGTGCCCTGGCAGTGGCATTTATAGGAGTGTTGTGGAGTTACGGCGGGTGGCACCACGTGTCGTTCATGGCCGGCGAGGCCAAAGACCCGCAGCGCACTGTACCGAGAGCCATGATGACCGGCGCCGCCATCGTCACGCTCGTGTACGTACTGGCCAACCTGGCCTATATGCGCATGCTCCCGATAGAGCAGCTGGCCAATTCCAGAACGGTGGCAGCAGACGCCATGAGCGGCGTTTTCCCGGGCGCGGGGTACCTGATGGCGTTCCTGATTGCCCTGAGCACTTTCGGTACCACAGGTATCTACTGCATGACGGCCCCCCGCATTTACTATGCCATGGCCAAAGACGGAGTTTTCTTCCCGAAACTGGCCGAAATACACCCCAAATGGCGCACACCCGTGTGGGCTATCCTCGCACAGAGCGCCTGGGCGCTCTTCCTGCTCGCATTCTGGGGCACTTTTGAAAATCTGATTGAATATGTGACGTTCATGGACTGGCTGGCGATGATGATGGTGGGTACCACCATTTTCATTTTCAGAAAAAAGAAACCGGATATGGAAAGAGGCTACAAAACACTCGGATATCCGGTCACTCCGGTCGTTTTTGTGGCTATCTGTCTGTGGTTTGTGCTGTTCAACATCATTGGCAGCCGCGAAAAAGCCGCGGCAGGCCTGGTGGTGGCGGTAGCCGGCTGGCTGGCCTACCAGTTCTTTTTCAGACATCAAAAAGCGGCCAAACGCCCGGAAGCAGAGTAAAACCGATGAAACCGGCAACAATTCTCATTTTGCTGCTTTCCCTGCCGGGTACTGCCGGCGCCTCGGGCTACTTCGACTTCGATGCCAGTGCCCGCAACATATATCAGGCTGCTCTCGAACTTCGCTTCGGCGAGGCGGAGGCAGCCCTGCAATCCATGCAGCAGCAATCGCCCGACAACCTCGTCATGCCGCTCCTGGAAAACTACATCGAGGTGCTCCGGATACTGGCCGACGATGACGAAGCAGCCTTCCGGCGGCGGGCGCCGGGCATGGACAAAAGATTATGGAAAATCTCCCGGGGCGATCCGCAGTCGCCGTGGTTCCGATATACACAGGCAGAAATCAGGCTGCAGTGGGCAGCGCTGAAAGTGCGCTTCGGCGATTACCTGTCGGCTGCATCGGAAGTGAAACAGGCATACGAACTGCTTCTCGACAACCAGAGCCGGTTTCCCGACTTCAGGCCCAACCTGAAAGGGCTCGGACTGATACACACCGTAGCCGGAAATATTCCCGATGAATACCAGTGGGCAGTCAGGGTACTGACAGGCATACGCGGATCGGTACCTCAGGGGCTGAGCGAACTGGAGTCGCTGATCAAATATGCCGAAAAAAACGAATATCCCTTTGAAATTGAAGCAATTGTAATTTACTCTGCCCTTCAGCTGCATATCAACGGCCGGGAAGATCTGGCACTGAACGCGCTGCAGCGCCCGGCTGCCGCCTCCGGAAACAGTGCGCTCCTCTCGTACGCACGCGCCCAGGCGTACCTGCGCAACGGACGCACCGGCGAGGCCATTTCCGCGCTGCAGAACTCGCCGCGCGGCGAACGATATCACCCCTTCCCATATACCGGCTACCTGTACGGCACCGCCAGTCTGTACCGGCTCGATCTGGCAGAAGCAGAGACCTCACTTGAACGGTTTGTACAGTTTTTCGGAGGAAAGACAGCCATCAGGACCGCCTGGCAGAAACTGGCATGGATCAGTTTGCTCAACGGCGACCAGCAGGGATACTATCAGCGAATGTGGATGGTGAAGCAGTCGGGTATCGCCCGCAGCGATGCCGACAAGGCGGCAACCCGGGAGGCAGAGTCGGGCGAGATTCCCGATGTCCGGCTCCTGAGAGCGCGCATCATGTTTGACGGAGGATATTATGAAAAGGCGTACCAGTTTTTAAAAAACAGGGAGGCAGAGTTTGTCTATCAGCCGCGCATACAACTGGAATACCTGTACAGAATGGGAAGAATAACCCACAAACTGGGCAAAATGGCGGAAGCGCGCCATTATTACGAACAGACTGTCATCCGGGGTGAACAGCAGCCCTGGTACTTCGCCTGCAGCGCCGCCCTGCAGACAGGGTACCTGCTGGAAGAAAAAAATGACCGCGAAAATGCGCGGCTTTACTATCGCAAGTGCCTGAATATGAAGCCCAAAGAGTATGCGAGCGGCCTGCATGCCAAAGCAAAAGCACGCCTGAATCGTTTGAGTTAACGCAGTTTGCTGCATCTTTGCACCAAATTTAACATCAGATGAAGAAAATACTCTCATTTTTTGCCTTTTCAGTCTTTGTTCTCTCCCTGAGCGCCCAGAAGCCGCTTGCCACATTCACCGTACCATCCGGAAAACTGGTTGCTCCGGCAGAAGTCACTTTCACCAGCGTGGCCAGCAAACCGGTTGACTCCTGGCTCTGGGATTTCGGCGACGGCTCCACCTCCACGGAGGCCAATCCGGTGCACCGCTACACACAATCGGGCAACCATCTGGTATCGCTCACCACCAAAAAAGGTTCCAAAACCACTACAGTCAAACAGATGATTCAGGTAACAGCTCCCGAGCGCTGCCTCGTGGAAATCGAGACGGAATTCGGCACCATGACTGTCGAGCTCTCCAACGCCACCCCCAAGCACCGCGACAATTTCATCAAACTCGCCGAAGAAGGATACTACAACGATCTGCTCTTCCACCGCGTTATCAACAGCTTTATGATCCAGGGCGGCGACCCCGACTCGCGCAACGCTCCCGCCGGCAAAATGCTCGGCATGGGCGGCCCCAGCTATCAGGTGCCGGCCGAACTGGTGGACTCCATGGTGCACATCAAGGGAGCCCTCGCAGCTGCCCGCACGAATAACCCCGAAAGGAAGTCATCCGGTTCGCAGTTCTACCTGGTTCAGGGAGGCCCTGTTACCGACGGACTCCTCAACCAGATCGAGTCCATGCGCAACTTCCACTACTCGCCCGAACAGCGCGCTGCCTACCTGAAACTCGGCGGCACTCCGCACCTCGACCGCGAATACACCGTTTACGGTTATGTGGTGAAAGGCCTCGATGTGATAGACAAAATCGCGGCCGTGGAAACAGCCCCCGGCGACAGGCCCAAAAAAGATGTGAAGATGAAAATGAAGGTGATCAAGTAATTGCCGGCCGGGTTCAGACGATGGATGTCTGAACCCGGCTTTCATATCGGCCAGGCACATCCTGCGGCCCTGTAACGGGCCCTGCGCCACCAGTTCCTTCAAAATTTTATTTCGCACGATAAAAAGTTCTGTTAACCTATTGTATTAGAGAAAATAGGTGTAATTTTGCGCGGCTTTTTACAAAAAGAGCGTCCTGAACCACCATTTTTTTCGGCCAAACAGGGAAAAAGGGCGCAAATAACCAAACATCATTTCGTTTTATGGCTAACATCGGTCGTATCAAACAAATAATTGGCGCAGTTGTGGACGTTGACTTCAGCGGTCCGGACAGCAGGCTGCCCGAAATTATGAATGCCCTCGAACTCAGGCGCCCCGACGGTTCATCGCTTGTGCTCGAAGTACAGCGCCACCTCGGCGAAGATGGTGTTCGTACCATTGCGATGGACTCAACCGACGGTCTGACCCGCGGCATGGAGTGCACCGATACCGGTTCCCCTATCGCCATGCCGGTGGGCAACCAGGTACGCGGACGCCTCTTCAACGTGGTAGGTGAAGCCATTGACGGCATTGGTAAAGTAGAAAAAGGCAAGGATGCCTATGTTATTCACCGCAAACCGCCTACCTATGAGGAGCTCTCCACCGAGCGCGAAATCCTCTACACAGGTATCAAGGTAATTGACCTGATCGAGCCCTACGCAAAAGGTGGCAAAATCGGTCTGTTCGGCGGCGCAGGTGTAGGCAAAACAGTTCTGATCATGGAGCTCATCAACAACATCGCGAAAGCTTACGACGGTATGTCGGTTTTCGCAGGTGTGGGCGAGCGCACACGCGAGGGCAATGACCTGCTCCGCGAAATGATCGAATCAAACGTTATCAAATACGGCGAAGACTTCAAACATTCCATGGAAGAAGGCGGCTGGGATCTTTCCAAGGTTGACAACGCCGAACTCGCCAAATCCCAGGCTACCCTGGTGTTCGGACAGATGAACGAACCACCCGGCGCCCGTGCACGCGTGGCCCTCTCCGGTCTGACACTCGCCGAGTATTTCCGCGATGGCGACCTGAAAGACCCCGCAGGCGGCCGCGATATCCTCTTCTTCGTGGACAATATCTTCCGCTTCACACAGGCAGGTTCAGAAGTATCGGCTCTCCTCGGCCGTATGCCGTCGGCCGTGGGTTACCAGCCAACACTGGCCACCGAAATGGGTCTGATGCAGGAGCGTATCACATCCACCAAGCGCGGTTCTATCACGTCTGTACAGGCCGTTTACGTACCGGCAGATGACCTGACCGACCCGGCGCCCGCCACCACGTTCTCTCACCTTGATGCCACCACAGTACTGAGCCGCAAGATCGCGTCGCTGGGTATCTACCCTGCCGTTGATCCGCTTGACTCTACCTCACGTATCCTCGACCCTAAAATCATCGGCGACGAGCACTACCGCTGCGCACAGCGCGTAAAGCAGATCCTCCAGCGCTACAACGAACTGCAGGATATC
>CAILQK010000248.1 GCA_903836265.1 uncultured Bacteroidota bacterium
GACTACGAAGAGGCCGGCGCCACTATTCTTTCCACGGCCGATGAAGTCTGGGCAAAAGCTGAAATGATCATCAAGGTCAAGGAGCCCATTGCTGAAGAATACGCACGTTGCCGTCCCAACCAGCTGATCTTCACCTATTTCCACTTCGCTTCCAGCGAGGAACTCACGCATGCGATGATCAAAAGCAATGCGGTGTGTCTTGCCTATGAAACAGTGGAAACAAAAGATCGTCAACTCCCGCTTCTCATTCCGATGTCGGAAGTAGCCGGTCGTATGGCCATCCAGGAGGGCGCCAAGTATCTGGAGAAACCCGTCAAGGGTCGCGGTGTACTGCTGGGCGGTGTGCCCGGTGTGCCTCCCGGCAAGGTGCTCGTGATCGGTGGCGGTATCGTGGGTACCCAGGCAGCCAAAATGGCGGCCGGACTCGGCGCCATGGTAACAATTCTTGATACCAGCCTGCCACGCCTGCGCTACCTCAGCGATGTGATGCCCGCCAATGTTATTACGGAATATTCCAACGAATACAATATCCGTCGCCTGATACAGACGCATGATCTGGTCGTGGGAGCTGTACTGCTTCCGGGAGCCAAGGCGCCCAAACTCATCCGCCGCGATATGCTCAAACTCATGCGCCCCGGTACGGTCATTGTGGATGTAGCGGTGGATCAGGGCGGCTGCGTGGAAACAACCAGACCCACCACACACGCAGATCCGACTTTCATCATTGACGACGTGGTACACTACTGCGTAGCCAATATGCCGGGTGCCGTACCATTTACTTCGACAGTAGCCCTCACCAACGCGACACTCCCTTACGCCATCCAGCTGGCAGAAAAAGGCTGGCAGAAAGCCTGCCGCGACAATCAGGAACTCAAACTGGGTCTCAACGTGGTGAACGGCAAGGTCGTTTACGGCGGGGTGGCAGAAGCATTCAGCCTCCCGCTGGTTTCGGTGGAAGAAGTGCTCTGAGTTCGCCCTGATGGCGGTGCAGGATACAGACAAATCAAACTGAAAAATTGTTTTAGCATGAAAAGGTCAGTTCTGACGCTCCTCTTTTTCTGCCTGTTGTTCCGCATACTGCCGGCTCAGGTTACCTGCGATCCCGTTTTCCCGAACGTGGATGACAATGTGACTATCTATTACAATGCCACTCAGGGTAATGGGGCCCTGAGTGGCGTTTCTCCTGTGTACGCGCACCTGGGCGTGATCACCAACCTGAGTACGGGCCCGACCGACTGGAAGCATGTGGCCACTACCTGGGCGGTGAACAACGCCGCGGCAACCATGACGAATGTGTCGCCCAACGTCTGGAGCAAAACCTTCAATATCCGCACGTTTTTCGGTATCGGAGCCAACGAAACGGTTCTCAAACTGGCATTCGTGTTCCGGAATGCCAACGGCAGCATCGTCGGGCGTGCCAGCGATGGCTCGGATATGTTTTATAATGTATATCCGGACAACACCCCCCTGCAGACGCTTATGCTGGAGCCGGTCAATCTTTCCCAGATTACCAACCTGAACGCACAGATCAATGTCAGGGTGGCAGCCTCAAAGCCCTCCACCATGACGCTGTACGATAATGGAGCGGTCGTTTCCACACAGATCAATACCGAACTGCTTCAAAAAACACTGACGGTTTCGACCGGAGGTTTTCACCAGGTACACGCTGTGGCGGTAGCCGGCAACGAGCGCGACACAGCCTCCTTCACCTATATCGTACCGGATAATCTGCCCGCTCAGGACC
>CAILQK010000249.1 GCA_903836265.1 uncultured Bacteroidota bacterium
ACAGATACCGTCCGACTGAATTCGTGCCAGATTATTGTAGAAAACACAATCCCGAACATCAAAAGTGTCTGTGCGTTCCGAATCCCGGAAGTAAACAGATCCGCCACTAAAAAAGGCAAAATTACCCTCAAACCGGCATTCCCTGATATCATCGGGCCGATCCAGCCAACTACCCCCGGAACGATAAATGCCACCGCCGGAGTTGCTTGTACTCCGGTTCCCGATGAACGCGCAACGATCAAAAACCGGTGCTACCGAGCCGCTACCAGACCCGTTCGCATACACCGCACCGCCCGGACCCGCAGCGGTATTCCGCTCAAATACACAATGTCGAATGGTCGGATACCCCGTCCCGTCCTTTGCCATAATGTACATCGCTGCACCCGAATTTCCAGCCTCCCCGACGTTCACATTGAAATTGTCAGCCACTGCATCCCGGAAGATCAAACCTTCTATCAGTGTGCCGGTATCCGGGTACGCCAGATATAACAGATTGTTCGAGTTATCCGTACTGTCGCCCGGCACACCAATGTCTCCACTCAGGATCGTCGGGTTCGCCTGAGGATCTCTTTCTTCCGCAAAAAATTCATTTCCGGAAAAACCGCCGTACAGCCGAACGCCGGACGGCAACTGGAACCGGGCACTCCGGTCTCCGTCTTCAGCGGGGAAATAAGTTCCCCTTGCCACCCAGATCTCGTCCCCGCTGTCGGATACAGACAGCGCATCGTGCAGATTTCGGTATGCATCACTCCAGTTCTGACCGTTGTTCAGGCCCGATGACTGCCAGTCAACATAATAGCGTGTATTCTGACTATGGCATACAGCAGTGTAGAGGAAAAACAGAATCGTTGTCCTGAGCATTCGGAATCGGGAAGATTTCATATGATTGATTTTTGGGTAACTACCAGCCGGTCGGATTCACATCAATAAGATCAGTTAAGTAGCTACATTATTAGAAGAAAAACTGTTTACCAGGGCGGAACCGCACTATACGCTGCGAAGATACAGGCCTGTATCCACCAAACAAGAGATACACCAAAATATTTTTTCGATAGAAATAATAAATTCCATTTTTTATACTATGTTTGAACATACAGGGGGCGGGAAGCGATGGGTGTTTGGCCAGGGTGATATGGTTCTATAAACAGAACAAAGCGTTCCTGACATTCATTTAAGCGAGAATTACTCAAAACGGCTGTACCCCCCGATCAACACCACCTTTTTTTCCGGCTCCTTTTGGAGAGCCCTTACTGCAGGCTCGGCTCAACCTGGAGCGCTGCGATCAACCTGGTTTTGTTTAACCGCGGAGGTACGCAGAGATAACTGCAGAGTTGCGCAGAGTTATCTTTCTCTGCATAACTCTGCGTCGAACTTTGCGAAACGCTGCGGTTAAGCGCACGCAAAAGCATTTACAGCCAAGCAAAGTGTTTTGGATATACCAGTGGTGTCAAGCCAGGCCTGCTGACTCAGGCCACTGTGTTTCCACGCCTGCAGGCGGATTGCCACCCTGTCCATACCGTACTTCACCACATAACCCACCGTAGTGATACCCGATACCGTGATACTCTCCAGAATTGGTTTGTAGGTAATTGCCTTGCCCAGTCCGCCAATCAGACCGGAAATCGTGGTAAAAAGAGAAGTATAGTGTGACTGTGAGCCGGACATCATCATCTTTGAGTGGTTATTCTGCCTGCAAACACAGAGGACTAGCAATCAGTCAAAAGGACGGTTCGGGATAGAACGGAATGTCACCTTTCAAGCCAATGTGGTTGAAGTGATAGCCTCTACATAGACAGTTTTGAAGAAAAAGGCATTCTTCAAAAAAATATGGCAAAATATTTGTTTGATAAAGAAAGACCAATATATTTGCCCCTGTTATTAAAATCTATCGCCTCTCTGGCGAGTCGGTCACATCAATCTTGTCTTCGGGCTGGAAGAAATGTACTAGGCTGGGGCGGAGCCTTGTAGTTTTTTGGGCTTCGTAGGGTTTTCGCTCCCTTTTCAAGATTGTTTATGATTTGAATGATGTCCTACCCCTTGTTTGCCATTACCACTCTGAAGTAGAGATTGCAGTTCAGCCTTTTCTATGGCTGCGGGGGGGGACTTGAGACTTGAATTGGGTCGGTCATAGTTCCAACTTTTGTACCAGTGCCCCCAAAGGTCGTTCTGTCCCACCTCTTGTTTACCGGAGCCACTCTAAGAGTTGTTATGTACGGGTGCGGCTCCCATTTGGTTTAGAATCACGCTCTTTTATTGTCAATATGGTTACAGAATTGCCTCCAGCGCGTGCCCAGATATGTCCAGTTATTTTTGGCACCATCCGCCAGACCTATATACGTCAACCGGGGATATTGCTTCTTTACCCATGACAACTCCATATCCATCACGCTGTCGGAGCTCTCTTTTCCATATTCCGGAGCGCAGGCCGTGTAAATCGTGTGCATTCTGACTCCTTCAGAATTATAGAAACTGATGGTGCCACACATCGTTTCACGGTAACCCTCACCCAAAATAGGGGTTGTAGTACCATCGCGACTCACTGAAATGTGATTTACAACGTCCGACATCACCGGTATGGCATATTGCCACTCAAACTCATGCTCTTGTGCAATTTCACCCACCGCAACACCTATGCTTTGAATCAGCTTGCGGCTCGTCTTGCGACTGTGGTGCATCTCCATATCTTCCGAAACCCTGCTGGACGGCAACTGACTGTACTTCCAGCTTACCATCTTGGCAAACCGGGGGGTGTTGCCGTATCCGATAATCCCGGCACTGCGCTCCAGAGGAACCAGTATTTTGCCTCCACTTGATCGTTGATACACGTGTCGGCAGACGGCTACTTCTCCCCAGGGGCACTG
>CAILQK010000250.1 GCA_903836265.1 uncultured Bacteroidota bacterium
TGCAGAGCAGCATATCCTGCCATTTTCAACTGGAATGGAATGACAAACCGTTTCTTTTGACCATCTTCTGTAACAGGATTAAACCAGTCCCCCATTCCGGCATCCTATATATAAAACGTACAAAGCAATCCACATGGGTAGAATATCAGCAATTGCGTTCATTTTTCTGACATTGCCGTTTTTCATTCAGGCACAGGGTTTTGATCCGGTTCTGGCCGGCAAACTGCAGAATAGCGTTGACAGTATCAGAACCGTTAAAAACCTGAAAGGCATTTCTGCATGTGTCATTTATCCGGGGCAGGGAGCCTGGAAAGGCGTAAGCGGCATATCCCATCCGGGCGTGCCGATTACATCAGGTATGGAATTCGGGATAGCGAGTAACACCAAACTGTTCACGGGTGTACTGCTGCTGAAGCTGGCAGAGAATAATCTCCTTGATCTCGATGACTCCCTGCACTCTTTTCTGCCCACCTACAACAATATTGATCCCAATATAACCATCCGGCAACTGCTCAATCACACGAGCGGACTGGCTGATGTAACGAGCGTGCCGGGTTATCCGGATTCCATTCTGACCAATCCCGACCGCATATTCACACCGGGCGAACTGATGACCTGGGCAGGACCGCCTCTTTTCGCTGCAGGTACCGGCTGGAGCTACTGCAATACCAATTATCTGCTTGCCGGCATGATTGCCGAAAGTGTAACGGGACAAAGCTATGGCCGGCTGCTGCGCGACAGCATACTGACTCCACTGCAACTCGACAGTACATTTCTCGATGTTTACGACACTATTCCATACGCCATTGCCCATCCGTGGCAGGGCGGCGCCGACAACAATTCTATACCCCGGAAAGCGCTCAACAGCGCGGCATGGGCCGCCGGTGCAATGTACTCTACCTCGGAAGAAATGGCGCAGTGGTACCACGCGCTGATGAGTGGCCAGGTAATAAATACGGCCTCCATCAATGAAATGACCACGTTTGTAGGTTCCGGGAATTACGGAATCGGACTGAGCAGGGCAACCATCATGGGCAGAACCGTATGGCAGCACGGAGGAACGATTTGGGGTGGTTACAACTCTTCCATGATGTACGACACAGCAACGGGCGCCGTGATTTGCGTACTCGTCAATCAGCTGCCGGCCCAGGCATTTCAGATCGCCATACAGCTTCTCTCCACACTCATAAACAATCCTGTAAGTACCGCTGAAAACAGCCCCGGAGAGGCGTACGTCAGGGCCTGTCCCAATCCGGCGAGCGATTTTGTACATATTGACATGCCGGGATACCATGTTCAAAGCATCAGCATCATCAATCCGGCCGGGCAACTGGTCGGAGTATCGTCCGGAGCAGTATTTTCCGTTGAGGATTTCCCGGTCGGGTTGTATTATATAAGTGTACAGACAGACCGGGGCACCTATATGTGCAAACTCATCAGACAGAAGTAAAACCTCCAGTTTTGCACCGTAGAGGGCCAACTATCTGACTATGCCGGACGGAAAAATAAAGTACCAATTTACTGGAATATCATGGCGGTATCCATCGCCGGGCGGCTGGTATTTTATCTCGCTTCCGCCGGAAATATCTGCTGAAATCAGGAGTCTGTTCAAATCGGAAGAACAAGGCTGGGGAAGACTGCAGGTGACTGCCAGCATCGGAAAAACGGAATGGCAGACTGCTATATGGTTTGACTTGAAAAGGGAAACCTATTTGTTACCACTCAAGGCCACTATCCGGAAAAAAGAAAGTATCGGAACAGGGATGGAAGTTGATGTTGTAATCCGGGTTTGATCAAATAAACTATTGTACCAAAACCAAAAAGGCCCTCCGAAGAGAGCCTTTTGCGGACTGGACGGAACCTGGACCAAAGCACAAAATCATGAAAATCAATTATTTACAAGGCATTTTCCCGGAAAACCGATCTGGTGAAGTGGTCAGGTCTGTCTGGACAGTTTCGAAATAATGCCAACGCGAATGTCAGGTTAGGTAAGAACGGGGAGGTGTGAGTATATTCATCTGATACAGAATTTTGGACCGTCTCACGGTTGACATTATTGTCCCACTTTCAAAAAAACTGTAAAAAAGACAAA
>CAILQK010000251.1 GCA_903836265.1 uncultured Bacteroidota bacterium
ATTCACTGCCCGCAAAATTGCTTCAGAAGCGCTGCACCGGTGGCATAACCCCTTCCGGCAGCCTCCTTCCAGTCGGAACAGGCCCCCTGCAGGTCGCCCGAATCCTTTTTGGCCAGTCCGCGATTACAAATAAAATCCGCCGCGCCGGGTTTCAGTTCAATTGCCTTGTTGTACATGGGTATCGCTTCAGAAAAGCGCCGGAGCGAGGCCAGTGCGTTGGCCCTGTTGTTGTAGCCTTCGGCAAATTCCGGATTCAGTTCGATGGACCGACTGAAGGCAGCCAGCGCCTCGTTCATGCGGCCGGTTGCGGCAAGGCAGTTCCCTTTCAGATACTGGCGGTTGAAGTCATCCTTTTCGCTGATGGCCTCATTGAGGGCCTCCAGTGCTTCTGTGTACATCCCTGCATTATAGGCGGCTTTGCCGATGCCTTCCAGCACCTCGTATCGGGGCTTTTTAACCCCGAGTTCCAGTGCTTTTCGATAGTCGGCGACAGCCTTTACAGGCTGTTTGGCATTCAGCAGTATCTGTGCGCGGGTGAAAAAACCATTGGCATCGGTCGGTTTGGAGGTGAGAAGCCGGTCGAAATAAGGCAGTGCATCTGTGTAACGACCCAGTCTGTTCATGGTTATACCGGCGTTATACAGCAAATCAGCGCTGGCAGGACTGCTTTTAAGGCCCTTTTCAAATGTTTCAGCAGCCTTTTCATTCTCATCAAGATCCAGATAGGCCAGTCCGTAGTTATTCCAGGAGAGAGCATCACCCGGGAATTTGTCAGTCACATTTTCCCAAAGCGTCAGGCTCGATTTCCAGGTAGCATTTTGCCTGAATGTGAGAAAGGCGCACAGGGCAATGAATATTGCCGCCAGGTACGGGAGCATACGCCTGAGTACCGGAGAAACTCCGCCATCCATGGCAGACTGGTACCCGTGTGCGAGCAGGAAAAACAGCCCCAGATAGGGAATATAGGTGAAACGATCAGCCATGAAAGCTTTGCCGGCCCCCTTGAACTGCAGTACGAACATGATATTGACCAGAAAAAACATGAATGCGAAAACCACTGTACGCCCCTTCCCGGTGCTCTTCCACACCCACCAGCCAATACCGGCCAGCAACAGCGGAGTTACATAATACAATGCCGGCAGAGCCCCCTTTTCCGGATATGGATAGTAGGCAGAGAGCTCGAACGGAGCAACCAGTTTCAACAGATAATTAAACAGAGAGTAAGTGGCAAAAAAGAAACGCTCAACCGGCGAATAGCCTGTATCCCTGAACCCTTCTGCCACGTCGAGAAAATGCAGGCCAACCAGACCAATAGCGAGAGACAACAACCAGAAATGCGTCTTTTCGAGCCATACGCGCCAGTTTCTGATATTGCGACCGTAGTAGTAGTCAAGACAAATCAGCGAGAGCGGGAGCGATACCGCCTGAATTTTTGAGAAATAAGAGAGTATTCCCAATATAATTGTCCAGGCCATCCAGCGCGATTTGCCGGTCGGTTCGTTCAGATATTTCCAGTAGGCAAACAGCGAACCTGTGTAGAACAGACCGTAAAGAACGTCTTTTCGTTCTGTCACCCAGGCTACGCTTTCACTGCGCATCGGGTGAATACCAAAAAGAACAGTAGCTATGCCAAGCGCCCAGCTCCGCAGACCCAGTGCCCGGAAAAGGAAAAAAGACATCGCAGTTGTTCCCAGATGGAGTACAACATTGGTAAGATGGTATGTAAACGGATTGAAATTGTCAGCTGCCATTGCCCCCGGCTTTACCACCTGATCGAAGATATGTTCGATCGAGTAGGTCAGAACGACGAGCGGTGAGTAGTTTCCACAAGTATGCCCGGTGAACATATTTACAAGAGCTTCGCCGGAAAGCGGCTGTATCAGTGGGTTCAGCCACAGATATCCGTGATCGTCCCAGTTGACGAAGCCGGCGCCGAGCGTATTGAAAAAGACGACAACAGTCAGCAGAAGCCCCCAAAGAAGGAGAAAATTGTCGGGTACTGACCATTTGGGTTCAACCGGCGCGACGGTGCTGGTTCCGGGGATACTACGGCGCTGTATTTTTTTCGACATGCCACTTTCAGGTTAAGGCAGTTCACAATGAAATCTGACTGTCTGACATCAGAGTACAGGGTGTCAAAGTATGCGCAAAGATAAAATTGACATCAGCAGAACATATCACCGGACAAAGAATCAGGATAAAATATTTACAAAATAAAAAAAAGACATACCTTTGCATGGTTAAAGACGTTCTTTTCCCGTCATTTCCTCTTCCCGATTGTATGGAAGCGAACCAGATTTCATCTGCGTTGCCTCCGGGAACTCTTCCTCTTTTTAAACATGTTCGCCTTTTTGGCGTTTTTTCTTCAAAAGTTGGGCCTTTGGCATCAATATTCATTTAACCTGAATTTCCCACCGGACCCGATTTCCGGGACGTCCGCTTCTGATGGCGCCTGTCGGGTTTACAGCAACAAAAGCATTTTTAAATCCCACCATGTACGACATTTTACAGCTGAACGACAAACTCGTCAGTGAACTTAAGGAGATAGCCCAGCGCGTTGGCGTCAAGGGTTACAACAAGATGAACAAACAGGAGCTCGTTTACAAGATTCTCGACGAGCAGGCACTTGCCGAAAAGAACTCATCCAACCAGGATGTGCCTGTTGTGGATGAGCCCAACCCCCAAACAGGACGCAGACCGCGCAAAGTGGTCAGGATGGGGGCAGACAACGTGGAAAAGCCCATCGAACCGGCTGAAGAAGAGGCTCCTCAGGAAGAATCTGCTTTCAGGGAAGATCGCCCTCTCAACACCCGGCGACCCAACGAACGCCCCACCCGCGAAGAACGCCCTCCCGCGCAGGAAACCGGCAACAGACAGGTTCCTGCAACTGAGCAACCCCGCAACAGAGACCAGCAGTTGCCACCCCGAAATCGTCCCCAGCAACAGCAACAACAGCAACCCCGCGACCCCAGGAGGGATAATCAGCAGGAGCGCCGCCGCGAATGGGAAGACCGCAAAAACAGAAACCGCTGGGAAGAGCGCAGAAACAGAAGAGACCAGCGCCCCGGAGCACCCGGTCTGTTTGACCCTGAAGCCGCCAAGCTCAACAATATGGAGGATGAGGAGTTCTCCGCACAAAACCAGCAGGGCGATGACGAGGATGAAATCATCGTTACAAGACCGGTCAGGCAGTCTGCCGAAACAAGGCAGGAGCCAGCACGCCCTGAACAGGAACCTGAAGTAATGCCGCAAATCCCCAAAGAGCGTTTTGATGTAGAACTGGACGGAATCATTGAAGGGCTGGGCACGCTCGAAATGATGCCCGACGGCTACGGATTCCTCCGGTCGTCCGACTACAATTACCAGACCAGTCCCGACGATATCTACGTATCACCCTCGCAGATCAAGTTGTTCGGCCTCAAAACGGGCGATACTGTAAAAGGCGCCATTCGCCCTCCCAAAGAAGGAGAAAAGTATTTTGCGCTGCTGAGAGTAAGTCATATCAACGGACTGCAGCCCAAAGATGTGCGCGACCGCGTTCCTTTCGACTACCTCACACCGCTCTTCCCTACCCAGAAGTTCAATCTGCTGACCAGCGCGACCGGACGCGACTTCGGAAACAGGATTATTGATCTTTTCACGCCCATCGGCAAAGGACAGCGCGGACTGATTGTGGCACAGCCCAAAACAGGCAAAACATTCCTGCTGAAGGATATCGCCAACGCGATTACCAAAAACCACCCTGAATGTTACGTAATTATCCTGCTCATTGACGAACGCCCGGAAGAGGTAACTGACATGCGCCGCAGTGTACGTGCTGAAGTGGTGGCCTCCACTTTCGATGAAGCCGCTGACAATCACGTCCGGCTGGCCAATATCGTACTCGAAAAATCGAAGCGAATGGTCGAATGCGGACACCACGTTGTGATTCTGCTCGACTCCATCACGCGTATGGCGCGTGCCTACAATACGGTGGCTCCCGCATCAGGCAAGGTACTGTCCGGTGGTGTGGAGGCAACGGCACTGCAAAAACCCAAAAAGTTTTTCGGTGCAGCCCGTGCAATCGAAAACGGCGGATCGCTGACGATCCTGGCCACAGCGCTCATTGATACCGGCTCCAAAATGGACCAGGTAATCTTCGAGGAGTTCAAGGGAACCGGCAACATGGAACTTCAGCTCGACCGCAACCTCGCCAACCGCAGGCTGTATCCGTCTATTGACCTTACCAAGTCGAGCACCCGCCGCGAAGACCTGCTGCTGGACAAGGACACGCTGCAGCGCATGTTTATACTCCGCAATCACCTGGCAGACATGAAGCCGGAAGAAGCGATGGAGTTCATGAAAAAGCACATGATGCATTCCTCCAGCAACGAAGAGTTTCTGGAGTCTATGAACAGATAATCAGAAATCAGTTTTGATCAAAGTGTTTCCGGGGGAAATGAGCAGGTTTCGCCCTGTAGTTTTCTCCGGAAACGTCTGACTGCTCCCTGATTTCCTCCATAGCAAGTGCTCCACGCCGCTTTCCGTATCCTGCGTTGCTCTGCAGGCGATCCAGCTCTCTTTCAATATCCATCAAGGCTGTTTCAATATTGATCAGCGGACGGTGAATAACCATCCTGACAATACCTTCCGGGTCAATGATAACGGCCAGACGATCGAGACCGGGTTGAGGCCGCCGTCCCGAAGCAATTCCGTACATTCTGGAAATGGTAAAATCCAGGTCCTCGATGACCGGCGCCTTCAGATAAATACCCACGAAGCGGCGGGCCTTGTCAGACCAGTCGCTGTTGTGTCTGAGCACCTCGTTGGTAATTCCAAGCACCTTGGTATTCCGCTCGTTGAGCCACCTTTCCTTCATGGCGAGGAAGGCCGAGAACATCGCCCAGGCAGACGTAAAATTGGCAGGATGGGCAAAAAGAATACACCATCCGCCCTCACTGTAGCCCGGAAAGCACACCCTGCCACGGTCGGTTTCGACCTCGAAGGCAGGAGCCTTGTCTCCTATATGCGGCAATTCAGGAACGTGCGCGGACATTTTTGCAGGATTTTGGTACAAAGGTATGCAGTTGCTACATAAACGCACGTTTTTCCTGTTCGCGTATGGAAATCGTTTTTTCAGGCAACCCTGAATATCAAAGATCGCCCAGTTGAGGCCGAAGGAGCAGTTCCTCCGCCACTGCCACACCGGGCAAATTGTAGCACCCCCATACGGCACTGGCAATATCGGACGCCTCCATGATACGATCTGCGGGAAGTTCGACGCCGTTCCAGGCATCGGACCACGTATTTCCCGGCAAAAGAGTTGTCACCCTGATACCGTGCGACTTCAGTTCTTCTCTCAGACAGCGGGAAAAGCCGAGCAGGGCGAACTTGGTAATACTGTAAAGGCTCGACCCGTGATAGGGCATCTGGCTGGCAATGCTGCACATGTTGAATATGTGTCCTGTCCGGCTTGCAACAAACGAAGGCAGGAGCACACGGGTAAGATGATATGCAGCATAAAGATTCAGATTCATCAGATTTTCAAGCGCTTCGGATTCTCCGTTCATGATGAGGCCGGGCTCGTACAAACCGGCGTTATTGACAAGGACATCTGTTCCGCCCCACTCTTCCAGGATACGATTTCCAAACTCATGCGCCTGCCGGCTGTCGCCCAGATCGGCCTGAAAAGTCAGTAATTCACTGCCGGGGAACCTGTCAGACCACGACCCGCTCATTTGCTCCAGGTCTTCGTTCGTGCGCGCACAGGCATACACGCGGAAATTATTTTCTGCAAAAACTTCGGCAATGGCGCGGCCAATACCTCTGGTTGCTCCGGTTACGACAACTCTTTTCATGTGCCGGGGAATTATTTTTGTGAATAAACGAATGAATTAACCGACTTTTGCGTTTTTCATACCCGAACCGAAAGAAGTATGATCAAGGCACTTCAAAAATACAACTATTTACATGATCTGGGTGAATACCTGATCATGATGAAGCATGCGCTGGCCCGTCCGGAAAAGTTTTCCATGTACTGGAAAGAGACTGCCCGCCAGATGAATGATATAGGTGTGGGGTCTCTCCTGATTGTTTGTCTCATTTCGGTTTTTATTGGCGCGGTTGCCGCATTGCAATTCGCCTATCAGCTCGACGGGCAGCTCATACCCAAATATTATATAGGTTATATTGTGCGGGACCTGGCGCTGATAGAACTGTCGCCCACGATTACCTGTCTCGTTCTGGCAGGCAAAGTGGGTTCCAATATGTCGGCTGAAATTGGTGGTATGCGCCAGAAGGAGCATATTGATGCCATGGAAGTAATGGGAGTAAATACTGCCTCGTTTCTTATAGCCCCAAAAATGGTGGCGGCACTCGTGGTCATTCCGCTCCTGGTCACATTTTCTGCCTTTGTGGCAGTTATTGGAGGCTATCTGTCGAGTGTGCCAACCGGCCTTATCACCGACGACGAGTACATTCGCGGACTGAGATCTTTTTTCGTACCGTACAATGTATTCATGATGTACGTCAAGTCTTTCGTATTTGCCTACATACTCACCACCATTTCCTGTTACCAGGGTTACCACGTGAAGGGGGGCAGCGTCGAGCTTGGTCATGCGAGCACGCGTGCAGTGGTATTCAGCGATATTTTCATCCTGCTGGCCGACTATCTGATTGCAGCGCTTCTCAACGGATGAGCCCGGGCAGGCAAATCAGAACCAGCAAGCTGCCGCTGCAGTAAGGCCCAGCATGGTTTGTCCGGGCAAATTGCCTCCGCGGAAATGGTCCTTTCTGGGAAAATCGCCAGAAACTGTCGGAAACGCGGAAACGCTGAGTCTTTCTGAAATTCTGTATTCGGCACCCAGCGCGACCTGATAGCCCGGGAAAAAGCGCTTCGGTGCATGGAATTCCACTGTGAATGCGTTGTCATTCTGCGGCTTCAGTTCCGGATTATCCAGCTGATAGGCTGTGACTTCAAATTTGTTGCTGACCATTATGTTGCCGACGATCCCGGCCCTTATTACCCCGGTAATGCGGCCCCCTCCGATTCTGGCAACCGCAATCAGCGGGATCTGGAGCAACCTGATATTTTCATTGCTCCTGATAACAGCCTCCACTCTTTCATTTTCGCCGGGAATACTGCTGCCCACCACATCAGCCCTGAGTGTAACAGAGGCAGAACCGCCATAGGTATTCAGATCGTACTGAAAACTTCTTGCTTCCGGGTGATGCCCTCCTCCACCGGGGATAGTTTGTCCTTCCCTGAACTGGAACCGTGGTTTATGCATTGTTTGTCTTGTCAATTCCTGACAGGCCAGTCCACCTTCAACTGATATTTTTCTGTTAACAGCCCGGCCAATGCGCAAAGAGAAGGCGGTGACTACATCCGGCGCTTCAGTTTGGCTTGCGAATACTGGTCTGGGAGCTCCGGGCGGCGGCAGCGGCGGCATTCGTGTTTCAGCCACTCGACCCGGGGCAACACTGGCGAGCGCATACCACTTCCTGCCGCCCCCGACCGGCTTGACTGGCGGAGTGGCGGCAGGAGGGATTGAAACAGGGTTTGAAGTTGCGATAGCACCTCGTTGGAGGCCTGGCAAAAGGGGAATTCCGGCAGAAAAAGTACCGGATGGATAATTAAAAACTTGCTGTACAGTATTACTTTCTTCAAAGGCGTGCATACCCTCAATAACAGTTGTGCCATCAACAGAGGTGAATGAAGTTTCAGCCGGGGCTTCAGACAGAATAACTGCAGAACCTGAAGGCTGAACTGCCGCAGGAACACCGCGTTGAGAAGGGATACTGATATTTTGGGGGAAGGGTGCGCCTGACGCCGGGGATACAGGATTTGAAACCTGTCCTGGCACAGGCGACACAGGCGGAGCAGCAGGATAACCGGAACCGGGAGCCTGATTCCGGCTGGCCATCGAACGAAGTTGCTGTTCGTAGAATGACTGAATAAATGCAAGCCTGAACGCCAGCAGCAGAATGACCGAGGCGGCGGCGATTTGCCACTTGTATTCGCGCAGAAACAGGGGCAGCAACCTGACGGGCTCTGCTGAAGGGAGTTCCGCTTCGATACGGCTCCACATATCTTCGGAAGGGTTTTCTTCGAAGTCCCCGAAAGATTTTTTTACATAATCTTCCAGGCGGTCGTTGTGTATATCTTTTTCCATAGAAGTTCAGGTAGTCAGGCTCGTCTCCAGCAGAGACCGGAAATACGCTTTGGCTCTCATCAGTTGCGATTTGGAGGTTCCTGGAGAAATATTCAGAATTTCGGCGATTTCGGGATGAGAATAGCCCTCCAGCACATACAGATTGAAGACTGTCCGGAATCCGGCTGGCAGTTGCTGGAGTACTTTTATCAGATTTTTTGCGGGGAGCTCCTCTCCGAAGACGGGGGAGTCGTCGGTTGCCACATCGTACGATCCGAGTTCGACAATGACCGGTCCGCGGCGTTGTTTCTGGAGATGCTGCAGGGCCGTATTGACAAATACTTTTCTGACCCATCCTTCAAAGTTGCCCGCTCCGGAGTACTGGTGAAGGTCGCGGAACACCCTGACGAAACCATCCTGAAGCATGTCTTCGGCATCTTCGCGTGTAGAAGCATAGCGGAGGCACAGAGCAAACATTTTGCCCCTGAAGCGATCAAAGAACGCTTTTTGTGCCCGCCGGTCGCCCCGGATACACGCTTTCAGCTCGGATTCCGTCATGAAGAGTCTGACTTTTCAAATCAATGGTCGCGATGAACCAGTATGGGTTGCATACACCTGAAAAAAACATTTTTTTATTTTAACGGATGCAACCATAGTTTTCAAAGGTCACCTATTGTTTAAAACCAGAAAATCAGACAGGCTTTCCGGAAACTGCCCGTTCTCCCAATTTCAAACTGTTCAAATTATTGCACCATGAAAAAGACACTCAGATTACTTTTCGTACCGGTTGTTGCCCTCGTTATTTTACTGGCATCCTGTACAAAAGACGGTATTATTGCCACTATAACAGAGGCTGTTGATCAGGCACTGTTTTCCGTTCAGGAGCGAGGCGGCGTTGGCAAATACGGATGTTACGAACTCGTGTTTCCGGTAACTGTTCAGCTTCCGGACAGTACCACGGCTACAGTAAACTCTTACGAGGAGCTCAGGCAGGTTCTCGGGCAGTATTTCACCAGTAACGGCACTGGCGGACCGGGCGCAGAAGGCAACCATCAGGATGGCCACGGACATCACGGAGGTGGCGATCACAATGAGCCCGGATTTTTTGGCGACCCCGGGCAACCGGGGCACCCCTTTCATGTTCAGTTTGTGTTCCCGATTTCAGTATTGAACCAGGACGGGGAGATAGTTACAGTCGAGAATGAACAGCAACTGAACGACCTGCGCGAAGCCTGTGCAGGCACATTTGACCACCACGGCCCGATGGGGCATGCTGATCATGGACTCTCATGCTTCCGTATTGTATTCCCTGTTACTGTGGCTTTCCCCGACAGCACCACCGCGCAGGCGACAGACCAGCAGAGCCTTCGTCAGCTGGTTCACGACTGGCGCCAGAACAATCCGGGAGTGCACGCCCGTCCGGAAATTGTATTCCCTGTTACAGTTATTATGACAGCCGACAGTACGCAGGTTGTTTTGAACAGCCGCGAGGAACTCCGGCAACTGAAGGAGAGTTGTGAATAAACGAAGTTATGTACCAGACCGGTGAGAGGGTCCCTGTTTGCGGACGGGGAACTGTCGGAAAAGGTACGCAGAAAGATCGTACCTTGCATCCGAAAGGCTTCACCCACGCACCAGAAATATACGCCCCGAGTGACTTGCTCTTTTGAGTATCATTCGGGGCTATTTTTTTCCGGCAGAAGTATTTTACCGACATTCATCGTTGATTATTATGAAAAGCACACGCGCCCTTCTGCTTGTTTTACTGACAGGAGCCCTTGTTGCAGGGGCATGTTCCCGTACACAACCCGACCCGGTTGACACGACTCCTGCCAGATATCCTGTCAATCTGTGGATTACTTCATCCGACAGGAGCAATCTTCTTTACAACAGGACCCTGCCCTTTTCACAGGGAGAAGACACCCGGTTTCCGACTGTTTCAGTAGATACGGCACAGATATTCCAGCAGATTGACGGATTTGGCTACACACTCACCGGCGGAAGTGCGGAGCTGATACACCAGCTCGCGCCTGCTGCGCGCGCACAACTGTTGCAGGAACTATTTGGAAGCAGCGACAATTCGTTAAAAATCAGCTATTTAAGAGTGAGCATAGGCGCTTCCGATCTTGATCCGGAGGTATTCAGCTACAATGATTTGCCGGCAGGGGAGACAGATATCAATCTGGAAAAATTCAGTTTGTCCAAAGATACCCTTCATCTCATACCGGTACTGAAAGAGATACTTGCCATACGGCCCGACCTGAGCATCATGGGCTCACCCTGGAGTCCGCCTGTGTGGATGAAAAGTAACGGAAACAGCGTGGGTGGCAATCTGAAGCCTGAATATTATGGTGTCTATGCCCGATATTTTGTCCGTTACATACAGGCGATGAAAGCGCAGGGCATACATATTGCTGCGATTACCCCGCAGAACGAGCCCCAGCACGGGGGAAACAATCCGAGTCTGCTGATGTCGGCATCACAACAGGCAGTATTCATCAAGAACCACCTGGGGCCTGCGTTCAAGGCCGGGGGAATTGACACCAGAATAATCATCTGGGATCACAATTGCGACAGGCCCGATTTCCCGCTCGGCGTTTTAAGTGACGCTGGTGCGCGCGAGTACACAGACGGGACGGCATTTCACCTTTATGCCGGCGATGAGAGCGCCATGTCGGCCATTCACGATGCATATCCGGATAAAAACATCTACTTCACGGAACAATGGACTGGGGGCAATGGCAATTTTGGAGGAGATCTGATGTGGCATATACGCCATGTGATTATAGGTACCACGCGCAACTGGAGCCGGACGGCGCTGGAATGGAATCTGGCGGCTGACCCGAACTACGAACCACACACACCCGGGGGATGTACACTTTGTCAGGGCGCACTTACCGTCAGCGGGCAGACTGTGAGCAGAAACGTGAGTTACTACATCATTGGCCATGCATCGAGGTTTGTGCCGCCGGGATCCGTACGAATTGGCAGTACACTCCTGGCGGGAGTACCGAATGTTGCATTTCGCACGCCGGCAGGGCAGAAGGTACTGATAGCCATGAATGAAGGAAGTGAGCCACAATCATTCAACATCAGTGCCGGAGGAAGGTGGATAACGGCCACCCTGAATCCCGGGAGTGCGGGCACCTTTGTGTGGGAGTAGTCAGGATCTGGCGAGCCTGGTCATGAACCAGACCTCGAATGCTGTATAAACCACGTACAGATAGAGAAAGACCCCTACGAACCACTCGTTGGTGGGGTGAAAGGTCTTTTGATAAACGAAGAGCCACGCGAGCGCAAGTACCATCTTCCCGAACACAGACACTGAAACGAGATTGGTGAAGGCGTACTTGCTGCCCGACCGCACAGCGCCCTTGCCGGCAAAGAACAGTCCGATGCAGACGAGCACAAACAGTACTGCAGTGGCAGCTGCGAACGTTGCATGCTGCCGGGCGGGTTGCACAAAGGACGTCAGGAGCACCAGCGGAGCGGAGGCCATGATCGTCAGGACAGCAATACGGTTGAAAAACGACCTGTTATTCAATCTTCCAGTAATTGTTTGTAGATTCGGTACAGAGAGGCGAACATGAAGGCTATGGTCAGAAACACAGCGAATGCGGGTTTTTCGAGTCCGATTTTTGCATCGGCCCAGCGTCCGATGAAGACGCCCGCCAGACAGGCGCCGAGCAACTCGAATGCCAGTCCGCCGTAACGGGCGGCTGCTTTAAGCGTTGCCTTCCGTCGTTCCTCCGGCGACAGGTTCTTTTGCGTCATCTTTTTCGGATTTTTTCTCCGGTTGTTTTGGCGCGGGAGAAGCCAGGCCCGTATCCATACGGCAGATCACGTTGAATACAGCGCCGGCCTGCATCTGAATTTTCTGGGCAGAAACCTCACCTTCCACAAATGCTGTTTCCCGGAGAATCAGCAGCTCGGTCACTTTGATATTTCCCTTGTAGCGCCCTTCTATGACTGCACTCTGACAGGTCACATTTCCTTCGATGACACCGGTAGGGCCAATAATTACCCTGGCTGTGCAAACGAGATCACCACTTATGACCCCGTCAATACGTATATCGCTGTCGCATTTGATTTTTCCACCGACAGCGGTACCTTTTACCAGCGAGTTGACAACGCCCGATGACGGGGCAGCAGCGCGCCTGACATCTTCCTCTTTAGAACTTCCAAACATAACAACAAAAGCAGTTTAATAACAGAGTGCGCAAAAGTGCGGGAAAAATCGGGGAATTCAAAGGACAATATGAAAAGCCCCCTCATTTTGCTGAATCGGGATCAGTATTTCCGGAGCAGATCAGAAGTAATGATGTGATGGCCTTTCAGATTCTGATTGGCGAGAGTAATGAGTGCACTGGCCACCTGACTGGCCTTTACACCCTTGTATCTGGCCGGAATAATCAGGTTGAATACCGTATTGAAAAATATTCCGATTTTCTCGCCGAGCCTGAATTCCCGGCGATCGCCGAGCAGCAGAGAAGGTTGTGCCGTCACGAAACAATCAAAATGCAAATCTTTGATTCGGTTCTCGAGTTCACCCTTTGTACGCAAATAAAAATTGGAGGAATCCGGATTGGCGCCGATGGAAGAAACAAGCAAATATTGTTTGACGCCATTCTCGCGGGCTATCCGGCCAATTTCAGCCGGATACTCGCAGTCAACACGGAACTGGGCGGCCCGGGAGCCTGCGGTTCTGATTGTGGTGCCGAGAGCGGAGAAGAGATCATCGCCCGTCAGGAGGCTCCTGTCGGGATTGTCGAAGTCAAAAATGACAATTTTCAGTTTTGGATGAGCGATGAGGAGTGGTCTGCGCACGAGTGCGACAACTTCACTGTACCTTTGATCGTTGATCAGCTGGTAGAGCAGTGATTTCCCGACCAGTCCGGTGGCTCCGATGAGCAGTGCTTTTTTTGCCATTGAAAACTTTGTTAAAACCTGTTTGCGTTATGTACAAGATCAGTGAAATATGGATTTATCCTGTGAAATCACTTGGTGGTATCAGACTGAGTGAGGCGATAGCAGAGCGAAGGGGCCTGCAACACGATCGCCGCTGGATGCTGGTTGACGAGCATGGGCAGTTCGTCACGCAGCGGGAAATACCGGGGATGGCGCTCCTTCAACCATCCTTTGAAGCCGGCTGCCTTGCCATAAGCCACCGGCAGTACACAGACAGGCGCATAGATATTCCGCTCGACATTACCGGGGATTCACCTGAAAAAATCCGGACAAAGGTATGGAGTAATTCTGTTTCGGCGCTTGCGATGCCGGCAGAGATTGACCAGTGGTTCTCGGAAACACTGGGTGCGCCGGTTCGACTTGTTTACATGCCGGATTCCTCCCGGCGAAGAGCCGACGGGCGTTACGCACCATCGGGGCAAATTGTAAGTTTTGCCGATGGTTTTCCATACCTGGTTATCGGGGCGGCGGCGCTGGAGGAGCTGAACAGAAAACTGGCAGACCCGGTACCGATGAACCGGTTCAGGCCGAATCTGGTATTCACGGGTGGCAACCCGCATGACGAGGACGAGTGGACAGATATTCGCATCGGAGACCAGCCATTCATGTGTGTAAAACCGTGTGCACGGTGCGTGATGACAACAACCGACCAGGCAACAGCACAAAAAAGTGCAGAGCCGCTTAAAACACTTGCGCAGTACCGAAAGCGCGGAAATAAAATACTTTTTGGGCAAAATATGATTTGGACGGGTATTGAGCCGGCAAGGGTGCGCGAGGGTGATATACTTGCGGCTGACTGAACACGGGTGCAAAGCGCCAAATGTTACAGACTGTCCAAAAAATATCTGCCTGATTGAGCATAATTGTCGGAAATTTAGCCCCCGTATCCCGACGAACAACGTACGTTTCAAATTTTCAGTAATGACAAAACACATACTTGCAACTGTCCTCTCCCTCATTTCATTTCTGAGCGCCAGCGGACAGCAGTCCAAAAACTGCTTTCAGCCGGTCGGATCGCAGCAGATTCAGGTTGACCCGCACACGCGCCGGGGCGCGTTTCCGGTCCTATTTGACACTTATCGCCTTGATTTTGATGCTATCCGGCAGAAACTGTCGGAAGCGCCCTGGGAATTCACACCGGAGGCAGATATGGGAAGATGCGTCGTCACGATTCCTGTAGCAGGAGGTGCTATGGAGGATTTCTCTGTTTTTGAGGTAGCCCAGCTTGATGCAGAGGCACGTGCCGCTTTCCCGGATATTCACTGCTATGCCGGCATCTCCAAAACTGATCCGCGCAGAACTGTTAGTTTCAGTACAACAGTGAGAGGCTTTACGGCCATGATTATGCACCCGGATTTCAACACCTCTTTCGTTGAGCCCTACACATGGGGTCAGACAGAGTATTATCTTGCCTATCATTCGGATGATGCTCCTGACAATGGTACGCGGCGTCTGCGTGCCGAGGTGAAAACAGATGGCTCACTTGCATTCGGGGAAGACAACGAATTGTACACTCCGCCAGTTGAAGACAGGGGCGTTGAGCTGGCAGATCCGGTAAAGCTGAAGATTTTCCGGTTTGCCGTATCGTGCACCGGAGAATTTGCCCAGGATCACGGAACCACCAAACCGGAGGTTTTTGCAGCCATTACGGAGTATGTAAACTTCATCGGTGCCATATACGAGCGCGATATAGATCTCAGATTTCAGTTGATTGCGGGCAGCCAGAATGCGATATTTCTGGATCCGCTGACAGATCCTTTCACCGGACAGACCGTACAGGACTGGCTTGGACAGAATACCGAGATATTAAACCTGTACTGCAATCCGAACTCACACGATGTAGGTCATGTGCTGGCTCGTTACATTACCGGTGGAGCCATTGGTGTGGGTGCGCTGGGTGTGTTGTGTACTGGCAACAAGGGGCAGGGATGTTCGGCGGGTGTCGGGGTTGGCAATTATGGCAGCAGCTTCATTGGTGTATTCGGACAGGAGCTGGGGCACCAGCTCAGCGGAGGTCACAGCTGGAACAACTGTGGCGACAATGCGCAGCGTGAGGGTACAGAAGCCTTTGAGCCGGGCAGCGGCAGCACTATCATGTCGTACGCGGGCGCTTGCGGAGCCGACAATATACAGGGAGATGCCGATTTGTACTTCCATGCGGGCAGTATCAATAAAATCAGAAACTACTACACTTACGGCGCCACATGCGGCTCTTACCAGGAGACCACCAACTTTGCGCCGGTGGTTACCCTGCCCTATCAGGACAACTTTTTCATTCCGATTTCCACCCCTTTCGAGCTGAATGGCAGCGCCACAGATGTTGACGGTGATTCACTGAGCTACTGCTGGGAGCAGTATGATCTGGGGCCTCCGGCTCCGGTGAGCACTCCGGCGGGCAACTGTCCGCTGTTCAGGACGCGCCCGGCGGTGAGTGCATCGAACCGGTATTTCCCGCGACTGACCACCGTGGTCAACAACGCTTTTGACCGAACGGAGCAATTGCCCACCTACAGCCGGGATATGACCTTCCGGCTCTCGGTACGCGACAACAGGCCCAACGGCGGAGGACTGGGGCACGCCCAGGTAGCCTTCAATGCCTACGATGGAGCCGGACCATTCAGGGTTCTTTCGCCCAATACCAACACCACTGTCTG
This sequence comes from uncultured Bacteroidota bacterium, assembly GCA_903836265.1. GTDB lineage: Bacteria > Bacteroidota > Bacteroidia > Chitinophagales > Saprospiraceae > M3007. Next base: position 15,755 of record CAILQK010000251.1, read on the forward strand.
GAGAGTTGGTGAATATGCAGAAGTTACCTGGGATGTAGCGAACACCTATGCAGCACCTGTAAACTGCAAAAAAGTAAACATCCGCCTGAGCACCGATGGCGGACAGACATATCCGGTTACCCTTGTTTCGGGCGTCGAGAATGATGGAAGCCAGTATGTGCTGGTTCCCAATATTATATCGAACAGTCTGCGCCTGCGCGTGGATGCGGCCGACAACATTTTTTACGACATTTCCAATCAGAACTTCAAAATACAGGCACCGGTACAGCCATCACTCACACTTGGGCTGACCAGTGATGCTGCCGAGATTTGTCTGCCGGGGAACTTCACTACAGAAATTGTCAGTGCCGGTGTACTGGGATACAGCGACCCGGTACAGCTGGATATCACAGGTGATTTGCCGCCCGGAGCGGCAGCAACGTTTTCTCCCTCAAACGTGCAGCCCGGAGAAACCGCCAGCCTGTCAGTTGACTTGTCGGGGATCACTGTGGAAGGAGAGTTCACATTCAATGTACGTGCACTATCCGGTGGTACAGAGTTTATCAGGCCGGTCAGGCTTGTACTCAGGAGAAATGATTTCAGCGGATTTGCACTGGCATCGCCTGCGGACGGACTGACGGGGAGTTCACTGACCCAGACTCTGCGCTGGGCGAAGGGGCTTGATGCCGATCTTTACGATGTTGAGCTGGCTGCAGATCCGGCTTTCGGCAATATTGTTGCATCAAGAAACGCTTCGGCGCTGGACACATTCAAGGTAAATCTGCTGCTTCAGAAAGGCACGGCCTATTACTGGCGCGTAAGGCCCATCAACGAATGCGGGCCGCATGACTGGTCGGAGCCATTCTTCTTCAGCACATTTGCGGAAGACTGTCGCACATTTCAGGCCAATGATCTGCCCAAAAACCTGTCGGCCAATTCCACGCCAACCATAGAATCGAAACTGACCGTGAACTCGGGAGGTGTAATCAGCGACATCAACATCAAGACCATAGACGGCTACCACAGCTTCTTCAAGGATCTGGAGGCACACCTGATCAGTCCGGCAGGAACCGACGTACTGCTCTGGAAAGACAGATGTGGCAACTTCAATGGCAATTTCAATTTCGGACTGGATGATGCGGCTCCGGGAGCCTTCCCCTGTCCGCCCAACAATACCGGTGTACAGTACAGACCAGTCAATCCGCTCACTCCGTTCCTTGGTCAGAGTTCAACAGGCGAATGGACATTCAGGATGAAAGACAACGTCATTGGCTCCGGTGGCACACTGGAAGATTTCCAGATAGAATTTTGTGCGAGTGTAAACGTGGTGGCGCCATTTCTGGTGAATAACAACATCATGCCTGTGATTACCGGAGGGAACCGGGTTATTACCCCTGATTTTCTGCTGGTTGAGGACAACGACAATACGCACAGCGAACTGGTTTACACTGTGGTGACCGTTCCTGCTGACGGTATTATTTCGAGGATTGGCACTGGTACCCTGAAACCAGGAGATCAGTTTACCCAGGCCAGTCTGGATAACGGGCAAATCAGATTTTTCGATTATGGGGGCAGTCCGGCACCTGACGGATTCCGTTTTGTGGTAACCGACGGCAAGGGGGGCTTCCTTGGCACACCGAAGTTTCTCACCCAGCCATTCGTTGGCACCACGGAAGAATTGGCAGCGGAACTTGACTTCATCGTATTCCCCAATCCGGCCACGGATGTGATCCAGCTGGCATTCGGTTCAGCACCAGCGTCGGATACACAGATTATGCTGACCGACATGGCAGGGCGTACCCTTGGTTCGTGGATAATGCCGGCTGGCAGCTCGGCCCGGCAGACAGATGTCGGTGAATTGCCTGAGGGAATTTACCTGATTTCCGTGAGCAATTCGGAGGGCAGAGGCATCAGAAAAGTGATTATTCGCTGATTTTTATACAGTAAAAAGTCTGTTCAGGCAGCAGAGGAGGCATAAAAGGACACTTTTTTGTCTCTTCTGCTGCCTGCCTGTCCGTTACTCGCGGATTTTATCTACCTTTGCAGAACGCCGCAAAAAACCGCGACGTATCAAACCACATAATCCTTCATTTGAAGTAAGGAATGAAGATATCCTTGAATCTGCTTCGAGATTTTCTCGACATCCATAAATCACCCTCGGAAATCGCCGACATAC
>CAILQK010000252.1 GCA_903836265.1 uncultured Bacteroidota bacterium
AACGCCTGAAACAGGCGTTTTACTCACGGCATTCCCCAACCCCGCATCATCGTCACTAACGCTTAAGCTGGAAGGCAGTGATAATGAAATCAGGGCTGTAACGGTGACTGATGTGGCCGGCAAATTGCTCTTTCATCAGCCGGTACAGGAATCAGTCAGTACATATCAGCTTGACCTGAGCAGGTTTCCTGCCGGGGTCATGCTCGTGCGCGCACAGACGCGGTACGGGTGGGTGACCGCGAAACCAGTGAAGAACTAGCTTTCTCTGCTGTATCTGGCATTTATCCATGCAGGTACGATGATTGATCCGGCCAGGAGATAGCCGTAATAGGCCATTCCGCGCCAGATCAGGGCCACTACAATACCTGTACCCGCAGGCACATAATCGCTGATGAAATTGGCCAGTGCTATTTCAGCGAGACCTGCACCGCCGGGTGTGGGGCTGAACGCCATAATAGTGAACATGGCCACCAGTCGCGCATAAATGAAAGCCTGTGTGGCGCCGTCAACGGGAATTGCCGGTACCAGTGCGATTATTATGCAGTTGATCATCAGGAACTTGCCCGTCCATGAGCCCAGGGTGCCGAGCAGAACCTTCAGGTGAAAAGTCCATTGCTGCGCCTTCATTTCATTGGCAGCGAGAATAAACTCGTCTCCCAGGAGTTCCAGTTTTGCCGACTGTTTTTTCAAAAGAGGCCGCCGTGCGAACCAGTGCAGCAACGATTTGCCCAGATCGGGTCTGACGAAAATGAAAAGACTCAAAAATACCCAGTAGCCGGCCATCATGGTGTAGGTAAAGAAAAACGCTCCGCTGGCCAGTCCGACATCGTCGAAACTTTTCATGCCCGGGAAAAGCATGGATGGCCCGTAAATCAGGAGCATGACCGGCAGCAGGAATACAAAAAAGCCGGTATCGCATATCATGGTGTAAAATACTGCAGCAGCCGTTCTGCCCGCCGACAACTTCTCTTTGGTGAGTACAAACAGCATGACCAGTGGTCCACCTTTGGCTGTAGGGGTAAGTGCACTGCTGAATTCCCACAAGACTATGAGTTCCATACACTTGCGGAAAGAGAACTGTCCGTGAGACAGTGTCCAGAGCCTGAATGAATAGGACAGGTGCCGCAGCAACAGGAGTACCAGTGCCAGAAAAAGCCAGAAAAAAGCGGCAGCCGACCAGCTGATAGCGCGGAATTTTTCAGGATCGAACTGACGATAAAAGAGGTATCCTACAGCGAGCATGCCCAGCAAAACGGGCAGGATCATTCTGGAGAGGCGGACGGAATGTACAAACTTGCGGCCTTCTTCGTCCAGTGCGCGGAGGTCGGATTCGGGGAGTGACTGGTTTTCCACGACGGATTTTTACAGTTTCAGCAAATCAACGCTGTAGTAAAGGGTGATTCCCCGGAAAGCAACTGCACCGTTGCAGAAGGCCTCGTTTCCGGGGGAGCAGTAGCGAAGGTACAGATTGTCGAGGTTCGAGAGCCCGAGATTGGCTCTCAGTCCGAGTATGCCTCCAATATCTTTTTTTCCGAAATTCACGCGGTACTGGAAGCCTCCCTGGAGTCCGAAGTCGCTTTTTTTGAAGTCATTGACGAGGCGGTTTTCAAAATCGTC
>CAILQK010000253.1 GCA_903836265.1 uncultured Bacteroidota bacterium
AGGCGGTGGCAGACAGGTTGCCGTCGAAAGTAACCCGGTCTGGATCAGTGTCAGAAGGCAGAATACCCGCTTCGGTCAGGGCCATAATCTGGCGCCTGTAATCGCTGTCGGTCGTATTTTGCTGGAGCGCGTCGGAATAGATAGCGTAAAGTATTTTATCGTGGTAAAGTCCGAATCCGCCGCGCAGACTGCTCCGTTCGTTCAGTCGGAAGTTGAAGCTGAGCCTGGGAGCCACGTTGTTGACATCATATCTGGTACCACCGCCTTTGGACAGATTGTCGAGATCGTACCTGACACCAATATTGAGGGTGAGGCGACTGTTCACCGACCATGAATCTTCCAGATAAGCTGCGTACATGTTATGGCGTGCCCCAAAAGATGCCGGGCGCAATTCGACGGAATATGCCAGTACCTGTACATCGGAGGGTATATCCTGCAAGTCAAGTCCGGCTCCGCGCGCACGCTGCAGCACCTGCTGTTGCTGCGCCTGTGTAAGCTGCACGAGATAACTGCCATTCGGATTGCCGCCGCCGAACAGTCCGTGATCGGCGGTCATGAACTCAGTGCCGGCTCTCAAGACGTGTTTGCTGAAGTACCAGCTCAGTTTTTGCTGAAATTGCAGGGTATTTTCAGTAGCATCAAACAGATAACCGGGATGGCCGAGCAACGCTGCAGGAATACCGGCAGGATCAAGCACTGTCACATTCGGACTGACAGAGTTGACAGCACGGCCGTAATTCCAGCGGAAGCGGCTGTACTGCAGGTTTGTCTCCGACTTGAACACATCACCCAGATATATATTGCGTACAGAGAGAAGCGCCGAATTTCTGTCCTGAAAACTGGCTGCCGACGGGAAGGTGATGCCCCCGTCAAGGCCCCCGCCCTGCCGGGCAACAGAAACCAGTCCGAGATTGGCACGAAATGCTGTTTGCAGCCGTTTGCTCCAGCGATGGTCAAGTCTGGCCGACAAATAATTGAAATTGTTCTGTCCGGGAACCGTCTCGTTTACACCCAGCGACGGAGAGGAGAGCAGGTTATCCTTCAGATCGCGGGTGAATTCGGCATTCAGGTAATAAAAAGTCTTGTCTTTGCGGATGGGTCCGCCCGCACCAAAGCCGATTTGTTCACGCCGGAAACCGTCTTTGACCTGATTGCCTGACAAGTCGCGCTGTGCATAAGGCGAGGGCGCATCTGTGACTGCGCCCGGACGCGTCACGAGGAAGGCTTCTGCAGTATAATCATTGCTGCCTGCGCGGGAGGTGATATTGATGACACCGTTGCCCGTCTGACCATATTCTGCAGAAAAATTATTGGTAAGCGCCCTGATATCCCGGACAAAACCCACAGGAATATTGAATTTCATACCACCGAGAAACTGCTCGTTGTTATCCATACCATCAATCATGTAATTGGTATAGAGCGAGTTGGCACCATTGATACCAACATTGGGCGCCTCCGGGTAAAAACCGGTAGCCTGCACAACATTGGGCAGGCGATACAGCGCGCGGGTAATATCACGGCCTTCCACCGGCAACTGTGCTATTTCATCCTGGCGGAGCACCGAGGAGACTTCGGCATTTCTGGTATTCACCCGGGAAGTACCATGGACAGTCAATTCAGACAGCGGGACATCTTTTTTTCTGAAGACGGGCAGCGAAACCGAGACATTGGTCTGACTGTAAAGGCTGATTTCAGATAAAAGCGACGCATTAAACGAATCAGTCTCTGCTACCAGCAGCTCGAAGGTGCCCGATGCAGGCAGTCCGCGAAAACGTGCTTTGCCCTGGCTGTCACTGACAAGATCGGCACTGTATCCGATGGAGGTGTTGCGGAGCCGTACAGAGATACCGGGTACCGGCTGCTTCATGGAGGACTCATACAAAAGAACGTCAAGGTCAGTCTGGGCAACGACGGACGCAGAACCGAAAAGAAGCAAAATGAATGGTAAAAAGAACCGGGGTACAGACATGAATGTGATATCAGAAATGCGACAATTGTTGAACTTGCCGCAAAGATAACTCACATCTCTTTGCTGTACCCCGGCATGCAAACACTACGATCCGTGGCAGTGCTTGTATTTCTTGCCGCTGCCACAGGGGCAGGGCTCGTTTCTGCCTGTAATCTTTTCCTTCACAACGGGCTGCGGCCGCTGGGCTGATCCGTGACTGGCCGACATGGCAGCACGCTGGGCAGCCTCCTGAGTCTCGGTGCGCTGTTGCTGGTTATTGGTACGAAGACGATTGGCCTGGGCCTTCCTGAAGGCCTCGGCAGCCGCCTGCTGTTGCTGGGCGCGCTGGGCAGCATCCTGATCCGGCAGTGTGAGTGAACCTTTCAGCAGGAATGATGTCACGTTCACATTGATATGTCCGATCAGTCCTTCAAAAAGATTATATGCCTCCACCTTGTAAATCACCAGCGGGTCCTTCTGTTCGAAACTGGCACCCTGAACTGATTCTTTCAGGTCATCCACATTGCGTAGGTGTTCCTTCCAGGCATCATCAATAAGAGCCAGGGTAGCCACCTTTTCCACGTCGCGCATGATAGTTTTGCCATCAGACCTGATAGCATCTTCCATATCGGCACTCACGTTCAGACCGAGAGAACCATCGGTATATGGAACCACAATTCGCTTGTAACGGTGCCCCTCATTTTTATGGACATCCCTGATAATGGGAAGCAGGCGTTCTCCGACGAATTTCGATTTGTGTTCGTACAAGTCAAAAACCTGTTGCTGGAAAGTGGCCAGTACCGTCTTTTCGGGGGCTGACTTGAACCAGTTTGCATCCATTTCGGGGTCAACACCGATCAGGCGGATACTGTCGAGACGGAAGGACTCGAAATCGCCGCTCTGGCGGTGAACCTGAACCAGTTCGGAGGCTATGGCGATGAATGCGTTATTGATATCCACTGCCAGGCGCTCGCCGAACAGAGCATTGCGGCGTTTCCGGTAGATAGCTTCACGCTGGATATTCATCACGTCATCGTATTCCAGCAGGCGCTTCCGGATACCAAAGTTATTCTCTTCCACTTTTTTCTGGGCCCGCTCGATACTGTTCGTCACCATTGAGTGCTGAATTACGTCGCCCTCCTTGTGGCCGAGCTTGTCCATCAGACCGGCTATACGGTCGCTCTGAAACAGACGCATGAGTGAATCTTCCAGCGATACATAGAACTGGGAAGAACCGGGATCACCCTGACGGCCTGCGCGACCGCGCAACTGCCTGTCAACGCGGCGACTTTCGTGGCGCTCCGTACCGATAATTGCCAGGCCACCAGCATCTTTCACACCGGGCCCCAGCTTGATATCGGTACCGCGGCCCGCCATGTTGGTAGCAATAGTCACTTTGCCTGGCTGACCGGCTTCTGCCACAATCTCGGCCTCACGCTGGTGCTGTTTGGCGTTGAGCACGTTGTGGTCTATACCGCGCAGTTTGAGCAAACGGGAGAGCAATTCGGATATTTCCACGGAGGTGGTACCCACCAGTACCGGCCTGCCGGCCTGAGTGAGTTTGGTGATATCCTCTATGACTGCATTGTACTTTTCCCTCGCTGTTTTGTAAACGAGGTCTTCGTGGTCGGTACGCACGATAGAGCGATTGGTCGGAATCACAACCACATCCAGTTTGTAGATATCCCAGAGTTCCTTTGCTTCAGTTTCTGCAGTACCCGTCATACCTGCCAGTTTGTGGTACATGCGGAAGTAGTTCTGGAGCGTCACTGTGGCATAAGTCTGGGTTATTTCACCCACCTTCACGTTTTCCTTGGCTTCGATGGCCTGGTGGAGTCCGTCGGAGTAGCGGCGGCCCTCCATGATACGACCCGTCTGTTCGTCCACAATTTTCACTTCGCCGTCCATTACCACATATTCATTGTCCTTTTCGAAGAGCGAATATGCTTTCAGCAGTTGCTGGACAGCATGCACCCGGCGGCTTTTTACACCGTAGTCCTGGGAAAGGCGTTCCTTTGCAGCGACCTTCTCCTCGTGATTGAGTTCGTTATCGGAGTCAATACGCACCAGTTCTGAACCGATATCGGGCAATACGAAAAAGTGGGGATCGTTATTGAAAGAGGAAAGATATTCTACCCCTTTTTCTGTAAGTTCCACACTTCTGTTCTTCTCGTCAATCGTGAAGAGAAGCTCGCGGTCTGCCTCGGGCATTCGCCGGGAGTTTTCCTGCAGATAAACATTTTCGGATTTCTGAAGCAGCACCTTTATTCCCTCCTCACTGAGAAATTTGATCAGCGGGCGTGATTTCGGGAGCGCGCGATGCGCGCGAAGGAGCGCGAGGCCGCCACCACCTTCTTCCGCGCTGGTATTGCCCTCTGCAATCAGTTTGCGGGCATCGGCCAGGAAGCGTGACGCGATGCGCGTCTGCTCCTCCAGCAGCCTTCTGACCGTCGGATTCAGTTCGACGTACTCCTGGTCTTCGGCGCCACGGGTAACAGGCCCCGATATGATAAGAGGTGTACGGGCATCGTCAATGAGTACAGAATCCACCTCATCCACAATGGCATAGTGGTGCTTGCGCTGCACGAGCTCTTCCACGGTAGTTACCATGTTGTCGCGCAGGTAGTC
>CAILQK010000254.1 GCA_903836265.1 uncultured Bacteroidota bacterium
ATTTGAAACGGATATACCCGGACCAGACCAGGTGTAGGTAATATCTGTCCCGCTTGTTGAAGCCGAACCGTCGAAGTTTACAGTATTCACCGTACAATTCAAAGTCATGTCGGGCCCGCCGTTGGCAGCAGGCACGTTGGCGTCCTGTGTTACAATTGCTTCATCGGTGGCCGTACAGCCATTGACAGGATTGGTTACCACGAGGGTGTAAGTTCCGGGCTGCGTTACAACAGGATTTTGCTGATTTTCATTATTGGATCCGATACCGGGGCCCGTCCAGTGGTAAAAAATATTTGAGGGCGTTCCGCTTCCGGATAGTGTAATGCCGTTCGTATTGGTACAGGTGAGGAACTGATCGGCGCCTGCACCTGCAGTTGGTGCAGCAGTATTGATATCAACGAGGACTGCATCAGTTGATGTACATCCGCTGGTTACATTAGTAATCAGAATAGTATAGGTTCCCGGGTCAAAAACCTCGGGATTGTACAGATTCTGATTCAGTGGTGTGATACCGGGGCCAGTCCAGAGGGCGGTGTAAATTGTACCGGAACTCGAGCCGGAGCCAACAAGTACAACGCCGGGCTGAGCGCAAGTGATAGTAGAGTCTGCACCTGCAGAAGCGTTGGGCAGCTGCTGGTTGGAAATAATGTCAACAGTATCGTGTTTGACACAGCCATTCAGCTGGTTGGTAATCGTCAGAATATAGGTTCCCTGTGTATCAACCGGCGGGTTGAGCACAGACGCTGTGAACCCGTTCGGGCCGGCCCATGAAACAACCATGGGATCAGGAGCCGTACTTCCGCCGCCCTGCAGCAGAATACCGGGTTCAACACAGGTGAGTGTGTCATTGGGCCCGGCAGATGCAACCGGAATATTCGTATTTACACTGACAATTGCAGATGCTGTATTTGTACACCCGTTTACAGGATTGGTGACCGTTACATCATACGTACCAGACAATGTGACCACCGGGTCTTCGACGTTCATATTTGTTTGCGTGATACCGGGGCCGGCCCAGCTCCACGCCGCATTTGGAACGTTTGTAACACCATCAATGGTTACTGATGACTGAACACAGGTAATCAGACCTCCGTTTGCTGTAGCACCGGGCGGCACATTGTCGGCCAGTACAGTAACAGAAGCAGAGGATGTGCAGGAGTTGACAGGATTGGTAACTGTCAGTACATATACACCGGGCTGATTGACTACAGGGTTCTGCTGAAACTGGTTGGTCGGGTTAATACCAGGGCCCGACCACTGGTAGGTTACACCCTGAGTAAGGGAATTGCCTGTGAGTTGCGCCGTTGTGCTGATGCAATTGATATTGGTATGCGTAGCTGTTGCTCCCGGAGCAACAGTATTACCGGTAACAACCACTTCGGCTGTATCGCGACAAACTACACCGCCACCCTGAGCTGTAACTACAAGCCGGTATGTACCAGTCATATTCACGTTTACTGTTGGCGCTCCTCCGAGTATCTGGTCATTGGAATTCAGCCACAGGAAAGAAGAACCACCTGTGAAGTTGACAGCAGACAGTGTCAGGCCACCCTGCGTTGCGCAGGTAATAGGCGCATTGCCCGATATTTCTGCATTGGGAGACAGAACGGAGACAGCAAAACTGACGAGACTGTCGCAGTTCTGATATGATTCCAGCACAACAGACTGAGGCCCCGGGTCGCAGTACTGGTCGCCAGCAAACTCGAAGCAGTCGCCCTCACAGATAAACTTCGTACCCAGGTTGGTAGTGAGCAGCGGTTTTACAATAACCTTTTGCTTGATAACACTGTCGCAGCCCAGATAAGAGTCATACGGAGTTGAGGTAAGGTTGAAAGTTCCTGATGAAGTCAGTACCTGATAGGGCTGCTCATCCCAGGTAAAAGGAAGATCCTCGTTACAGATGACGATATCCGGCTTGATAGTCGGGGGGATAGGCTGATTTACGACGGGCAAACAGTTATAACCGGTTGTGGGGTTACAGGAATTGCCTGTTTGCACACAGACGTTGCCACCGGAGTTGCCGAATGTAACCGTAATAGTGGCGCCTTCAGGGGCATTGATACTTGCTGTGTTTCCGCCACCGTTGATCTTGGATCCCGGAGGGGCCGTCCACTGATAATAACCTGCACCAAACGACTCATCCACTGTATAAACTGCCACTGCACCGGGGCACACAACGGTGGGTCCCATCGGTTGTGCAGCAGGATCGGGTGGTGGCGGAACAATACTTCCCTGAGAGATAGCGATCTCAAAGTTGCAGACATCACCTACCCAACCGTCAATCATGAGCCAGTATGTCTGGCCGGGAGTGAAGTCTGACCATGAGAGAGAAAAGGTTTGCCCTCCGCAACCTCCGCAGCCCGGGTTGCAGGTGAACGCGTCAGCATCAGTACAATCATCGAAAAAAGCTACCTGAAGGCCGTCGCCATTCTGACAGTTTTCAGTAATAATGTCCATAGTGATAGACGAAGTTTGCGGAATGAATCCGAACCACTGGTCGTTGTGGAGCGAGATCTGACCGCAAACAGTGTTACCACCGGAGGGCGAACCGTTATTGATACCCATGTACCCGTCGAAGTCGCAGTAAACACAGGCTGCGTTACAGGATTCAGCACCCGGAGGAGGAGGGGTACCACAAGCGTTACCTTCCTGTGCATACATGGATGCAGGTCCAAGCAATGCAAACAGAATGAATAAAAGTAGATTTTTGTTCATGAAACAACGTTTAGTATGTTTAGATCCGGTACTTCCAATTGATTCAGGGGCTGTCTCGGCA
>CAILQK010000255.1 GCA_903836265.1 uncultured Bacteroidota bacterium
ACACTCTCACACCCACACTCTCACACCTTCACACCCACATCTTCACTCCTCTATGCCGTCCTCATCCTCCGGGGGATAGTTCACGGGCGCCGATGGTACCGGATCTTTTTCTACAGGCCCGGCATCCTCGGGCTTATATATTTTGGGCGGGGGCGACAGGTCTTTCGTTTTGCTCTCGCTGTAATTCTCCATTCTGTCCATCCAGGTCAGCGACGCGCTCCAGGCATCGGCTACAAACGGCTTCAGCCATATCACAAAGTTGTATGCCTTCTCGGGCATGGGCTCCATAACAGGATAGGTTCTCGATGCTTCTACAGTGGCATCATTCAGCAACCGGGAGCGCACCATGAACCACACCAGAATACTGCATACCAGTACATAAAAACCGCCCATCATACAGGCGCCCAGCGCCTTGTTCACAATGCCGATGTGGAATATACTCAGCACTTTCACCATACCGGCCGCCATAACCCGCATCAGGAGTACCACCAGCAGCAGATTCACAATGAACGCACCCAGAAACATCGAGGGATTGTCAGAATGAAAAACAGACTGCAGGACACTTGTCATCGAAGGCGTCATCTTGAACGCTATTGTGATGCCAAACACATAGGCGGCCACATTGAAAACAGTGTGAATAATACCCTGTCTGAACCCCTGCCAGAATCCGTAACCGAGCGCAATGAGAAATAGTATATCAATCGGCATAACTCTCTTTCCTGCTTTTGAAGGCCCCGCAAAACAACAGCAAAAGCCCCGATACAAAGGTAAGAACAGATGCATATGTTTTCAGGGATTTTTGATTTCAGGTAAAGTCGTACCTTGCGAACGCTGACCAGACCAGATTTATGATCAGTAACCATTTTCCGACCCGATGCCTCACCAGCAGAAGGGCCAGACACGGCAATCTCACGGTTTGATATGAAAGGGCTTATTAACGAAGCGGTAAAACAGTACCTCGGCCTGCGCATGAAGCACAGGATTGAAGACTATATGCTGCACCCCGAAAAAGCCCAGGAACAATGGCTCAAACGTCTCATCCATGATGCCAAAGCCACTGAATTCGGAAAGAAATACGGCTTCGACGATATTTCCGGCCCTGACACCTTCAGGGAAAGGGTGCCTGTTCATCACTACGACGACCTGAAACAGGATATCTCCCGGATGATGCACGGCGAAAAGGATGTGCTCTGGCCCGGTGAAATCAACTGGTACTCCAAAAGCAGCGGCACTACCAGCGACAGGAGCAAGTTTATTCCTGTACCCCAGGGCAATCTGTACGACTGCCACGTGGCCGGCGCATGGGACTCCATGGCGCTGCTCTACCACAACAAACCGGATATGCAGGTTTTCCGGTACAAAAATCTCATCGTGCCGGGCAGCCATCAACCCCTGCCCGATTTCCCGCGCACCCGCGCGGGCGATGTCAGTGCCATCCTCGTCAGCCACATGCCGGCTATCGGCCGTATGTTCTATACCCCCGATTTTGATGTGGCATTACAGTCCGACTTCGAGGATAAACTGCGCAAAACCGCCGATATCGTCAGCCAGCAGGATGATATAGCCATGTTTGGCGGCGTACCCACCTGGCTTATCGTGCTGTTCAGGATGGTACTGGAAAAAACCGGAAAATCAAATCTGCTTGAGGTATGGCCCAACCTGCAGGCGTATATGCACGGCGGCGTGGGCTTCGAACCCTACCGCGAAACGTTCCGGCACCTGATTCCTGATGACAATTTTGTCTATCAGGAAATTTACAACGCCTCGGAAGGTTATTTCGGCGCCCAGTGTGATCTCAACCAGCCGGATATGCTCCTCCTGGCAGATAACGGCGTTTTCTACGAATTTGTGCCCATGGAATACTGGGAGGAAAAATACCCGAAAACACTCCTGCTCCATGAAGTGGAGCCCGGCGAACAATATGCCGTCATGATCAGCTCCAATAACGGTCTGTGGCGCTACATGCCGGGCGACACAGTAGTATTTACCCGTAAATACCCGTTTTGCTTCCGTATCGCCGGTCGTACACAGCAATTCATCAACGCATTCGGCGAGGAGGTAATGGTGGGCGATGCCGACAAGGCCCTCGCTCAGGCATGCCGGCAACTGAATGCTATCGTTTCAGAATACACCGCCGCTCCTGTATATATTCAGGGTGAAAACGACCGCGGAGGCCACGAATGGATCATCGAATTCGAAAGGGAGCCCCACGATCTCGAAAGGTTCAATGAACAACTGGACCTCGCCCTGCAAAGTATCAATTCCGACTATGAAGCCAAACGGTTCAAAAGTCTGGCACTCGACAAACCCCGTATGAAGGCAGTACCCAAAGGCACCTTCATGCGCTGGATGCGCGCCCGCGGACGAATGGGCAGCCAGGGCAAGATACCCCGACTAGCCAACCACCGCCGCTTCGTGGAAGAGGTCGTCAAATATCAGTCGGAAGGATAATTACTCCACAATCACTTTCCGTGCAATCACGCCCGCCTGAACCACATAAACGCCGGGCGCAAGCGATGATATGTCTATCTCCGCCCGACCGCCACTCAGACTGTAACGGCCCGACACCTCACGGCCTGTCAGATCAAATATCCGCACATCGGGCAACTCCTGACCGCCTCTCACACTGATGTACAGCACATCTGCAGCCGGATTGGGTGAAATATACACGCCCGCCGGATTATCTTCCTCTCCCACCGCCGACACAGCCTCAACGGGCTCCTCCGTATAAAAGGCAATCAGAACCATCATCTCGTCATCTGATGTGGGACCAAAATTGACCGACGCCGGTCCGTCGTTCACCCACTGCGCCTCGTGAATGAGGCCATTTCCCCACTTCAGGGGCATCAAAGGCTCCCAGTAACGCATGGGTATATGCCTGTAATCGAACCACGGCGCTACGCAGCCGGGCTCTCCATCCGGACAGGATGCATCGTACACCAGCTCGCCTCTCTGGCCATTCGGCAGTCGCTTCCATACCTTGTATCCCTGACCATACTTGTGCGTGTGCCCCATCAGTCCCCAGATGTAAATACTGTCGGCACCGGTCTGGTACTCCGACCGCGTATGGGTAATCAGATCTCCGGTATTGGGTATGGGTATATTCGGATTGACCAGCAGGGTGGCAAACATCTGCTGTCCGGCTGTACCTGTTGTCTGTGTATATACATTGACGTAAGCCTCCGCCCTGAATGGTTTCAGTGCCGAGTAGTTGATGTAATGCGTGTTCAGGTCAAGGACAATATTTTTATCCCAGAAAAATGCCGTATTATTCGGAAGGTCGAGGGTGAATGACTCCTGTACAGCCGCCACAAGGTTGATCTGACTGTGATTGGGATTGGTACGCAGCCCCGCAGGAATGGCACTGGCGCCACTTCCGGTGAAATTATAGACGATAAAATGGTGTGAATAGGGGGAAAACTCAAAATCCATCCTGTTCACCTCCACATTGGCGGGCAACCCGAGCTCGTACTTCTGGAAATATTCCACTTCTCCGGATGGAGGCAGAAAAAAGGGGCCCATCTTGATCTGAAATCCCTCCCCGGCAGGTGGCGCCGGCGGTACGCCCAGTGGAAAGGATGTCTCACCCCCCGTTGTGTAAAACTGATCCACAAGCGATTTGTCGAACTGGGTGCCCAGGGTTTTGGCGCCATACAATATCCACTGGCGGACTACTTCTTTCTCGGCATCGGTCAGCAAGCTGCCGGTGCCGGGCATAACGGTGCCCTCCTGTGCCACCAGCGACGGGATAGTGGGCTCCAGCCCCGCATTGATCTTTTTAAACAGAAAACTGCGATCCGGACGACCTGGATAAACCCGCTTCTGCCCGGCAGATAATGCGTATGTATTCACCGGATTGATGTTGACCAGTTTGCCGGCTACATTCTGTGCCTTGCCCAGCTCGGTTGTACCTGTTCCCTGCAAATCCAGTCCGGCAGCAGGTGTAGCGCCACCATGACAGGATACGCATTTATTCTGGAAAATGCGGTGGACCTCCACCACGGAAGCGGGGGTCTGTGCAAAGGAAAGGGCTGGCACCAATACCAGCCAGGAGAGAAAACGAGTCATTTATCTGACGTTAAAAGTTTACTGCAAATAAAACAGTTGAACAGAACGGTTAAACAGCCGGTAATAGTGTATCAATGACAGGGCCACACATAA
This sequence comes from uncultured Bacteroidota bacterium, assembly GCA_903836265.1. Taxonomy (GTDB): domain Bacteria; phylum Bacteroidota; class Bacteroidia; order Chitinophagales; family Saprospiraceae; genus M3007. The sequence continues at coordinate 4,162 of CAILQK010000255.1, forward strand.
TCAGAAAGCGGGTACTGCTTCTTCTGATAGGAAAAATGCCACCACTCCGTACGGATACCCCTGAAGCCGGCAGCTTCCATGGCTTCGCGCAGGATCTGACGGTTTTTCAATACCTCGGCTGGCAGGTTCAGGTTATCGGTATGCGCTTCTGCCCCGAAAAAGTCGAATTCCGTACCCATATTCAGCTCCCTGCCTGTCGAATCCACAACAGTCAGATCAACGGCAGCGCCACGGCTGTGCATGGAGCCTTTGGCAGGCGGGGTCACATAATCGGGGTTGGGTACCTTATCCCACAGCCGCTGCTGATAGGGCCCGGGACGGTAACAGTCAAATACCTTCAGGTACAGCCCCTGATTGCGCAGCGACTGGTTTGCCTGTACCAGCGCCTCTGCTACCTCAGGACGCAGCAGACAGGCGGGACAATCGTATATCACCGCCTTCGTGAAATTGTTGGCTGTGGCATAGCGGATATCCTGCCTGATGGTGGAATCCATGAGCGCGAGATCGCGAAATCCCTTGTGTTTCTGCACGGCAACTGCCGCTGAATCGGCCTGCGCCATCGCTGCTGCCGAAAAGAGTATTCCCGAAATGAAAGAAAAGGCTGATTTGAGTACACTCATGACCGGATTTACTGATCGTTATCGGATTTTTCCGGCAGCTGGACTGACAGAGCGCGCTCTTTTTCAGCCTGCTGTTCGGCCTTTCTCTGCTCCCTGCGTGCTCTTTCCTCGGCTTCCGTTTTGTCGTAGGCCTTGATAATTTCCTTGACCAGACGGTGGCGTACCACATCTTCGGTGGTCAGGTTGATGATACCTATACCATCAATCCCTCCCATAATATCCACGGCCTGCTTCAGACCCGATTTCTGGTGATGCGGCAAATCTACCTGGCTCAAGTCGCCCGTGATGATACACTTGGCCGATGGCCCGAGACGGGTGAGGAACATTTTCAACTGCAGTGTAGAAGCATTCTGGGCCTCATCGAGTATAATGTAGGCGTTATCGAGCGTACGCCCGCGCATAAACGCGAGCGGTGCGATCTCGATCACCCGGTTTTCCATGAAAAAGTTAAGCTTGTCCATGGGCAACATGTCGTCGAGGGCATCATAGAGCGGTCTCAGATACGGATCCACCTTTTCCTTCAGGTCGCCGGGCAGGAAACCGAGGTTTTCGCCAGCCTCCACCGCGGGGCGCGTCAGGACAATCTTCTTGACCAGTTTGTTTTTCAGGGCACGCACAGCAATGGCCACCGCTGTATAGGTTTTACCCGTTCCGGCAGGGCCCAGCGCAAAAACAATATCGTTGTTCTCACAGATATCCACCAGGCGTTTCTGGTTGCGGGTTTTGGCTTTGATAACCCGGCCCTCGCGGCCGTGCAGGATGATACTGCCGGAAGATCCGTCGCCCTCCACCGGAATACGCACATCAAAAGGATTGGCACCACCAAGCAGGTCTTCTACCGTTTGTACCGGCAACTCGCGATGTTCGCGCAGATAGCGCACCATCATTTCAAATTTGCTTTTGGCGCCCTGGGAGTCTTTCTTTTCGCCCGCAAGTTTCAGGTTATTTCCCCTGGATGTCATCGTTACATCGGGGTAGGCCTTCCTCAGAAGGTTCAGTTTCACGTTGTTTTCTCCGTACAGCTCAACCAGGTCAACGCCTTCGATAGTGAGAATGATTTCGCTCAAATTGCTTTTCTCGTGTTTATGCAGCGGGATGTGCCGGAATAGATATCCGGGTATCCATGCCATTGTGATTGTTATTTCTCCACAAAATTACAGGAATGGAGGGGTAATATCACTAACTGAAAAATATTAATTTTGGTTCCGGTTTTCCGTACATTTGTAAAAAATACTGTCATGTCGGGTGTATTCCTCTTGTTTCAGCTCAAAACAGAAATGCTGTTCATCCTGAAATGCCTTGTTCTGCTGTATACAGCGGTGCTGTTTCTGCAATCGGGGCTCGACAAGGTGACCGATCGGACAGGAAATGTATCATATATCAGCGTTTTTTTTGAAAAAACATTCCTCCGCGCTGTGGCACCGCTCCTGCTTTCAGTGGTGACACTCCTGGAACTCGCAGCAGGCATCTGCACAGCTGTCGGGCTCGTCCTGATAGTTGCCGGGCAGGGGGAGTCTCTCGCCCGGGCAGGCATCATACTCGGCGCCATCAATATTCTTTGTCTCTTCACAGGCATGCGCATCGCGCGCGACTACGCGGGCGCGGCTTCTGTCACGACGTACTTTATTTTTCTGGTGGTGGGTATAGTGGTGTTCGGGTGATGGCATCAAGTGTACTCGGGATATTTACAAACCCTCAACAAAATGGGTAATAGTTTCCTGAATCAGAATTTTCCATGCAGGGGCCTCATTAGATGCCCTGTGTACTTTACACCTGTCCAATATCTCTCTGATCAGAGAAGCCTCAATCCTGTTATTGGCAAAAAACGCTTCAAATAACGTCTTGAACTGGACGAGCGTCATTGGTATAATATCAAGTTGTTTGCGTTGGTCTTCCTTGTCGTACCAAACGCCAATACGAAACGTTTCTGCGGTGTTTGAATCAATTCGATTGGCAATGAACAAGCCATAAACAGGCTTTGAAAACAATTGTACCAGGTCAGCCACATGGCGACGTACAGGTTCTCCCTCTACCGCCTCCTGTCTCGAATTTTCTGTCAGGGTAACCTCAACCACTACCACAAAATCACTGAACTCAAAAATCAGATCGGGTCCACCACCAGGTGCCGTACCGACGGGTCTGAAGTCCTGGTCAATTTTAAAACGTCTTGATTCGAATGGACGGTTAACAAGACTATCTATTGCCAGAAACGCTCTCCACACAGTCCATTCGAAGTAGGCAGGAGCCTCCGCTTGTGGTATCTCTATGAAGTCGTCTTCTGTGGTAGTAATCGAGCGTCGGCGCTCAATCAACAGATCCATGTAAAGACAAATCTCCCTCCAGGAAGTAGCCTGATTTGCTGCAAATACCTCCTCTTCGTGAGCAGAGAGCAACTCTTCGATTTCATGACGGGCAACAGCAATGTCAGCAGAATCTACAAGTATTTTCGATTGTGTATCAAAGACAATACCTATGGAGGATGCCTTGGCAACTAGATCATCCAGTATCTCACGAGCCGCACTGGCATCATCCGTAGGCAACCGCGCACCGTTACACAAATTTGAAAAATATTCCAGTTCAGTAGCTGAAGTATCTTTTTCATGTATCAACTGATCTATGAACAATCTCTTCTCCGATACAAGCGATATACCTTTTCCTCTGCTGTTAACAAGGCCAGTGGCTTTTAGATAGCGAAAATTGGTGTCAGCATAATCTCTGAATGTCAGTGGTTTGTAATCATACCTCGCCGCAGCCGCATTATATTCCTGTTGATCAAAATGTCTTTTGTTCGGGGCCGCCTTGCGAAGATCTCGTAAATTGATTATAAAATCTACTGTTTTCCCGACACCATCCTGTGTTGAAGACACCTGTACAACCAGTGCCATTTCAATAAAGTTCAGCAAACTGTCTCCAGTTCTTCTCTCCAGTTCAGACATAACCGAAAGCGTATGACGCAGCGGAGAAAAAGGGGTGAAATCATACCCCCTTTCAACAGGAGAGGGAATATATATTGCTGCAAGAGAGCGTAAAAAACACTCCTGCATCGCGGGTACTGTTTCAGCCCTGACAAGTCTCCAGCCACTTGGAGTTATTGAGTCCGGTTTTCCAATTTCATACTGACGGACTGACAGATTTCCGGGAAGCTCGGGAAAAAGAAAACCAAGCTTTCCCAATGCTGATCTCCATTTCCTTCCGACACTGTACGTTTCGTCGCTTCCCAACTCAACAATACCGTGTTCTCCGAGAAGTGTTCGCAAAGCCTTTTCTTGTTCTTCACCGCGGAGATCGCCCTGAAGAGGTGATGTCGAAATAGCCACAAGTCCGTCACGCAAACGAAAAGGACTTCTGACTGTGGTATTTCCCAAGTGCCATGGTCTCATGTTAAAATCCGACAAATATATATTCCTGAACAACGTTCCTGTTATCACCAATCTTGTGACCCTGATTGCCAAAAGAATACTTGTAGTCAACAGGAACCACTTCAACGTGTGACTTATACCTGGCCATAATTGTAATCATTTCATCTATTGTTGGCAAACTGTTGGATGAATAGGATACAATCAGCACGCTATCGCGAAAGCGTTTAAAAAGAGCGTCAAAGGCCTCCGTCGCACCTTTTCTTGATGAAAATGGCGTAGGATAAGACTTGAATTTTCTGGTTAATGTGTGCTGCTGGATTTCCACACCCTGCCAATCCCGGGCAAGCCCTTCTACAAAGTGATAACGACGAACATACTCATTGTCAGAAAAGGGTGAATAATAAGGAGGATCTATGTAAACAAGCTCTGCGTCAACAGGACTAACAGTCATTGCATCACCGTGACGTGACTTACTTATCTTCCCATTATCAAAAATGGCTCCATTCACAGCATCTACAGCTTCAAAAAAATGAGTACGAAATGATGTAAGCAAATCTTTTCTACCATCATCATATCTGTGCCCAACGTATGTGAATACTCCTCGGGGTCGCTTTTTCAAACATGTCCTTACGAGCGCTGAAAGTGCAATAGCCCGCTTGTACGGATTTTTTACAGTTTTTATATTGGCTCTAAGTACATCTATCAGGCGGTTGTCATCTTCACTGAAATATAGACCCTGGAAGGTCGTGGCAACAAAGTGGTCGTTCTCTACGGTATTCTCAAGTAGCGCCTCTGATTCTTCACGGGAGAGCGTAATGTTGTTGTTTTCAACCATAGCTTTTGTGAAAACAGCAGACATAGCCATATAGTCATTGCTAAGTACTGCTTTCCCCTGTGCCTTGAACATATAACCCACTACTCCAGAACCAGAAAAAAGATCTATCGCGGTATCAAAATCAAATTGTGAAGCTACCCCCCAAATTTCACTCAACAATTTAGTTTTGGATCCCATATAACGGGTAGAAGGATACTGAAGGACTTGTTTTGAAAGCGGTTCGAAGAGCAGCCCGGTATTGAGGCGAGGAGCAGGAGAAACAGTCACTATTACGTCTTCTCCCTTTCTTTCTGTTCCCTTGCTCGAAATATTACGTTTGGTTTGAATGATATCCAAAACATACCGTCCATAGAGATCATGAACAAGAGGATGATTGGAATTGGTCAGAATAATGTGGCACCCCATAGTCCGCAGCCGCTCTACTTCCTGCGCAAGTTCTATGTGATCTTCCTCATAAAACTGCTCCTTGGTGTAACGCTTGAAATCTGAATATTCAGAAACAGGAAGATAAGGTGGATCAAGAAAAACGAAGTCTCCCGGCTGGACGTGCTCACGAAGTATCTGTTTGTAATCTGCGCAAACAATACTGGAGCTGCGTAACAGAACGGAGGCATTTCTTAACGTATCCGTATCCATAAACCTGGGATTTTTATATCTGCCGAAAGGAACATTGAATTGTCCTTTTCTGTTAACCCGATAAAGGCCATTAAAACATGTACGATTTAAAAAAATAGTGCGGGCCGCCGCCGCCGATTGCGGTAATGTTGTCCAGTCCAGCGAACGCAATTTGTAAAATACCTCTTCCGTATTACTGTACCCGGAGAGATATTCAATAACATTTTCCACATCGCTGGCAACGGCGTTATACAGATTTATGAGTTCCGGATTACTATCCGAAATTATCGCCCCTTCAGGCTTCAATGCAAAAAAAAGAGCCCCACCACCAAAAAAAGGCTCAACGTAACGACCATATTTGAGTGGTATTCTCGGAATTATTTCACCCAATAATTGTGTTTTGCCTCCCGCCCATTTCAGAACCGGCCTCAATGGGGAACAGGATACTTTGTACGGCTTGACACTCATGGCTGCTTTGTTTTTTCATTAAAACACAAAAATACAAAATCGTCATCATTATTTCATGAGTCTCTTTTTCTAAAACAGGCAAAAATACTCGCA
>CAILQK010000256.1 GCA_903836265.1 uncultured Bacteroidota bacterium
CGCCGGGCCGAGCAAACCTCCCGGGGCGCCAGATCAAACGATACAAAATCGGGATACGGACTGGTTCTTTTGACGAATGTGTAAATCGCCCGGCGGTACTGGTCCTCCCCGGTGCTCGTCTGCCAGTAATCGCCGCTCCAGGGGGAGCTCCAGATTCCCTCCGGCTGCAGGGGCATTACTCCGGGGCCGTACATTTTGCTGCTGAGCAATCCTGCCACGGCCAGCGACTTGTCGCGTATCTGCTCGGCTGTCAGGCGCACACGCGGGCCGCGCGCGAGGAGCTCATTCCTCGGGTCGCGTTCCAGCAGGGCAGGAGTGATCCGCGAATCCTGGCGGTAGGTGGCCGACAATACCATTTCCCGCAGCAGCTTCCTGATACTCCAGTTGTAATCATTCATCAGTCGCCACGACAGGTAATCGAGCAGTTCCCGATGTGCCGGCTGCGCGCCCTGTGATCCCATGTCTTCGAGGGTTTCTACCAGGCCGAGGCCAAAGAGTTGCTCCCATAGCCGGTTGACCAGCGTGCGTGCAACGAGCGGATTCCGTTTGTCGGTCATCCAGCGGGCCAGTCCGAGCCGGTTGGCCGGTATATCGGCCGGCATTGGATGCATGAAAGCGGGTACGCCCGGCTGCACCGTATCGGTTGGCGAGAGCCAGCTGCCACGCTGAAATATCCTCGTGGGGCGCGCCATATCTGCCGAGGCCTCCACCATGACAGGCGTGAAATCGGACGGTGCACGCAAAAGCCGGAAGAACGTGTCGCGGAGTGCTGCACCTTCTTCCCCGTCTTCACCCGGAATGGGTGCGCCGAAATGCAGCCAGTCGAACATCAGATCGGAAGCAGATTCTGTATTGAGCGAGGGGTTTTCATACATAAACCACAAATCATGCCTCCCTTCAACAGACTGAAAATCAATGGAGTGTATTTCTCTTCCGGCCGTTTTTTTTACCACGGTTTCCAGCAGTACCGGTCCGTCGGGCCGGTCAATGTGCACAGCCAGCCGGCCAGTGGAAGTATTGGCAGCATATCGCCAGATCAGCCGGCTTTTGCCATCCAGCGACACATCGCGCAGGCGCGCCCGCGCGTGGTTGCGCATCGTGAGCCACTTGGTATCGTACAGTTCACAATTCAGAAATGAATCAGCCGCAATGGAATAATATGCCGGTTGCCAGGTTTTTATGAACTGTTTGATTTCCGCGGCTTTTTCCGGCGACAACCGTTCCGACAATTGTCCGGAGAATTTCATCAGACTCAGGCTGTCGGTGGCCGACAGGTGCCGGAGCGCCGGATAATCCTCCCAGGTGTCTTCATCGCGGGAGTTGTTGAAAAAAGCCATGAAGCGGTAATAGTCGGCCATGTAAATCGGATCGTAGGGATGACCGTGGCACTGTACGCACGCAAAAGTGGTACTCATCAGTGCCGTCCAGGTTGTATTGATCCGATCCACGACCGCTGCCACCCGGAACTCTTCATTATTGGTGCCGCCCTCGTCGTTCGTCATGGTATTCCGGTGGAAAGCAGTAGCAATATACTGATAATCAGTGGGATCGGGCATCAGGTCGCCGGCCAGCTGTTCTGTTATGAACTGATCATACGGCATATCCTGATTGAATGCCCTGATCAGCCAGTCGCGGTATCGCCATACCGATCGCCGGGCGTCGCGTTCGTAGCCCTTGGTGTCGGCATACCGGGCCAGATCGAGCCAGAGGGCAGTCCAGCGCTCCCCGTAACGCGGAGAGGCGAGCAGTGTATCCACCAGATGTTCGTAGGCGCGGGCCGACGTGTCGCCGAGATAGGCGGTTTCAAGTTCGGGCGACAGCGGCAGTCCGGTCAGATCCATACTGACGCGCTGGCCGAGCGTGCGCCTGTCGGCCTCCGGAGAAAACGTCAAACCCTCTTTTTTCAGCCGGTTCAGCACAAAACGGTCGATGCTGGTGGCGGGGTCGTCGGGGGCGCTGCGCCAGAATTCCCACCATTTTCTTCCGGAGGCGGGAATTTCGGGAGCTTCGACCGGTTTGTAGGCCCAGTGCAGATCCCAGGAGGCGCCTTCGCGTATCCAGCGCCTGATCAGGGCTTTTTCATCGGGAGAGAGCGCCTCCTTGCGGTATGGCATACGCATTTCCGGGTCGTGGTGTTCGATCCGGCGAACCATTTCACTGGCTTCCGGATTGCCGGGTACAATAGCCCGTTTGCCCGATCTGGCGGGCCGCAGCGCCTCCTCTCTGCTGATAAAACTGAGGTCGGCCTGTTGTTTCACCCCGCCGTGGCAGGGCAGGCAACTTTTATTCAGGATGGGCCTGATTTGTGTATTGAAATCCACCCGTTCTATATGCCAGAAGGGCAAGGAAGCAGCAAAAGCGGCCCCAAGGAGCAGGCGAAATATGATTTTTTTTGAAGCAGGTTTCATTTCAGAGGCAAAAATGAAACTTAAAAGCGGATACCGGGAACAATAACTGTCAAAAAATCTAATTTGGGCAGCAAGGCCCCGGAGTTATGTTTGTTTCAAATTCAAAACAGCAGTCCGGCTATCAAATCGGAACTTTATTCCGAAATGGTGTAATTTTTTGGTTATTTTCAAAACAATAGTTCAATTTACTTGTGAATTACAGTAGAGTACCGTTAATTTTGCAGCCGGAAAACCACTTTCCGTCACAATTTAAATTTGAGAACAAGACCTATGGCAACTAAAAAAGCAAGCGCCAAAACTGTTGATGCAGCAGCCAAAGTAAATTTGGAAACTGCAGAGACTGCTGTTGCTCCGAAAACTGCAAAGAAAGCCAAGGCTGCTCCTGCCGCCGAAAAAGCTGAAGTGAAAGCTGCATCCAGCGTGAAAATCACCTTTGAACTGCCCAAAGAGGCTGTTGAGAACGCTGAAACAGTAGCAGTACTCGGCGATTTCAACAACTGGCAGGAAGGTGCGCCACTGAAAAAACAGAAAGACGGCTCATTCAAAGCCACCATTGAACTCGAAAAGGGTCGTTCCTACGAATACCGTTTCCTCATCAACGGTGTGAAGTGGGAAAATGCCTGGAATGCAGAGAGCTACAAGCCTACTCCGTTCGGTACGTACAACTCTGTAGTAACTGCCTGATCAGGTTCCATCCTCCGCCCGGTTTTTGCACCAGGTCCACACTTTTCCGTCTTCCAGGTCTGTTTCCTCGCCTGTGAACGCGAATCCGAGTGTCCTGAGCAGCCGGGTGGAGGCATTTTCTTCTGCCAGTGTCGTGGCGGTTACCCTGCTCACCCGCCAGTCGCCAAACGCGAACAGCAGCAGTCCACGGGCAGCCTCGGTGGCCAGTCCCCGGTTGCGATAGGGTTCTGCCACCTCATAACCGATTTCCACCTCTCCATCGGGCGATGGCTCGCCCTTGAATCCGCAGGCGCCGATCAGTTTCCTGTCGGTGCGATGCAGCATCATATAGTTCCACCACCGGATATCGGCGGGAAACTCCCGCATAAAATCGCGCATCCAGACTATGGCATCGGGGAAGCCCGTCCAGCCGGGCTCGATGTCCACGCCACCGAGCAATGCCGACAGTTCTGTCCACCGGCCCCCGGCGGCAGCTTCCAGCCTGGGCAGATCGGACGGCACAAGCAGCAGGCGCGATGTTTGAATCATAGTCCTGCAAATAACGGAAGAAAACCTGAACTTTGCCTCCATTATGCGTCAACACATCAAAGACACCATTGCGGCATCTATCCGTGTAAAGGAGCAGATACTCGCCAGCGAGCACCTGACCAGTGAGATAGAAGCTGCCGCCAGTGCTTTCGTTGCCGCCTTCAGGTCGGACGGGAAAGTGCTTTTTTGCGGCAACGGCGGCAGTGCTGCCGATGCACAGCATCTGGCAGCCGAGCTTTCCGGTCGCTTCTACCTCAATCGCCGGGCTCTCTTCGCCGAAGCCCTGCACGTGAACAGCTCGTACCTGACTGCCGTGGGCAACGACTACGGATTCGATGCAGTGTACGCCCGCATGATCGAGGCCGCAGGCAGACCCGGCGATGTGCTGGTGGCCATCAGTACATCGGGAAATTCACCCAATATACTGAATGCGGTCGCGCAGGCGCGCAAGACGGGCATGACCATCATAGGCATGACCGGCGCATCCGGCGGCCAGCTCCGCGACAGCTGCGATATTCTGCTCAATGTACCGAGTACCGACACCCCGCGCATCCAGGAATCACACATACTGATAGGGCATATCATCTGCGAGCTGGTGGAGGGGGAGTTGTTTTCCACGATTTAAGCCGTGCTCGCCCCGGGAAGATCGTAAAGACCCGTAATCGCAGGTCACACAGCGGTAGCCGCAGCCGTCAGCCCACGGCTTCAGCCGTGGTAAACGCGCCCCGGGTGGCCATGTACCCCGGGTGGCCCGCCGCGCGAGATCATACCAGGGGTTCCCCCATGTAAAAAATGCCGGCAACAGCCCAGGCCCCGGCAAGGACAATCCCCTCATGCCAATCCGCCAGATAATGTATCCTGTGGCTTTGGTTGTGTTGCCTGGCAAGACGCGATGAATCGCGTCTCTACGGGGGAATTTTGATGGCAATTATTCGGTTGGCGGATGCCCGGTTTTTTGATCAAATTCTGCCATTTCGGCTGATGCCCGAAACCAACTGCTCAATGACGTTGCCAACCACTAACTTTCAGCAGCCAACCAGTAAATGGTGCATTCGGGTAATGACTGGTTCACGTACCTTTTGTGCGATATTAATCCGAATCTGACTCGTTTTCTTTGATCTGGCCCGAGTCCCCTCCAGCGGGTCTGATCCGGAAATACAGAACAGGTTCTTCACTGCACATTTCGTAATAGCGTATGAACCAGCCAAACACAGAGCCGTGGCACGTGCTGCGGGTCAGAAGTCAATTTGAGAGGGTAGTAGAAAAACGGTTGAATCACCTGGGGCTCGAAACCATCGTGCCCGTTCAAAAACAGTGGAGCCGGCGTGCCGACAGGCGCAAAATGCTCGATGTGGTGCTCTTCGCAGGTTATGTTTTTGTAAACACTGATATCCGGCGCCGGCGGGATGTATTCCTGGCGGGGCGCGAGGTGCTCGGGTTCCTGCAACACGACGGAAAACCCGCCATCCTGCGGCATCATGAACTGTCGCTGATCCGGCAGCTCACCCGGGTGGAATCGCCCGTGGAGGTGCTTTCCAGTCCGCCCGCCCACGGAGACCAGGTCGAGATTGTCTCCGGCCCGCTTGCAGGCTATTCAGGTATCGTGAAGGAACTGTCGGGGCGACAGCGCATCCTGCTTCACATTCCCGGACTGCAGTGCATGGCACAGGTAGAGCTCAAACTGAACGAAATCAGAAAAAGGTGAG
>CAILQK010000257.1 GCA_903836265.1 uncultured Bacteroidota bacterium
CCAAAATGGCGCTTTTCTGGCATAATCATTTCGTCACAGAACTGGATGTATTCGGTTGCAGTGCCTATTTGTGGGATTATTTTTCGCTCATTCACGAATATGCCTTCGGCAATTTCAGGGTTTTTACCCGTGAAATGGGCAAATCTGGGGCTATGCTCTCTTACCTGAACGGGAACGACAATGTAGCCGGAAACCCCAACGAAAACTATGCCCGCGAACTCATGGAACTGTTTACCATGGGCGAAGGAAACGGATACTCCCAGCAGGATATCGTGGAAATGTCGCGCGCGCTCACGGGCTGGCGCGCCAATGAATATCAGTGTACACCGCCGTACTTCGATCCGGCCAGGCACGATAACGGTTCCAAAACTATTTTTGGACAAACAGCCAACTACACTTATACAACAGCACATAATCTGATCTTCTCGGCCAGATCAACGCAGGTTTCACATTACATTACAGGCAAATTGTACCGCCATTTCGTGGCATCCCGTCTCGATAACGAGGTTGTCGCCGGTTTGGCACAGACGTTCCGAAACAGCAACTGGGAACTGATGCCTGTCATCAAACAACTGGTAAAAAGTGAACACTTTTTCGAGGAGTCTTTCATCAGCGCCCGTCTGAAGAATCCGCTGGAGTCTATGCTCGGTATTCTGAAAAGTGCCGGTGTGACTGCTCCACAGGTTGCCAATAACTGGTGGAATGCTCTGTTCTACTGGTCATATCTGCTCGGCCAGGAAATTCTCAACCCGCCCAATGTGGCCGGATGGAAGGAGCATCACGCATGGCTCAATGAAAGTACACTCACCGCCCGCTGGAATTACAGCTCCTCTTTTGCCTATTTTCTCACCACTAATGAGGAGATTCGCGAAAATCTGCGCACTCTGGCCCGGTCACTGACTTCTGACAGCAATGATCCGGATGTGATCGTCCGCGCACTCACGCTGTTCTTCACCGGACAAACGCTGGAGCCCGTACATCATCAGGCTGCTGTTATCAACTTCAAGGCCTCGGTACCCGAAAATTATTACGAAGACGGCTCCTGGAATCTCTACTGGGACTCGGCTCCCTATCAGATTGTCAATTATCTGTATTATCTGGTGAAACTCCCCGAATTTCAACTTACCTGATCGTCTGCCATGCTTCACAATCCGAATAAATGCCGCCATGGTGCGTCCCTGGATCACGGCGAAGCCCACGAAAGGGATCACCAGCTGTGGTCGCGCCGCGATTTCCTGTCTGCATCCGGTCTGCTCGGTGCCGGCAGCCTGCTGCTTGGCGGACTGCCTCTGCGGGCATTTCAGCCCACTCCGCTCATGGCTGCTCTCAATGGGGGCGACAACAACCGTATTCTTGTGCTGATCCGCCTCGATGGTGGTAACGACGGACTGAATACTGTTATTGAAAGAGGAAATTCTTTCTATTACAATATCCGGCCCAATATCGGCATTCAGGAAGGCAATATGTGGGCACTCAGCAACGAGTACGGTATGCCTCTGTCCACGCAGCCGCTGCAGCCTATGTGGGAAAATGGTATGATGAAGGTCCTTTTCAACGTGGGATATCCTCAACCCAACTACAGCCACTTCCGGTCTTATGATATAGTGGCTTCTGCCTCCGATTCGGATGTGGTGGTGAATACAGGCTGGATGGGCCGCTTCCTCGATAATGAATACGCCGCTTTTCTCGAGGCGCCACCGACGGTACCCCCGGCTTTGCAAATCGGTGTGCAGGCGGATTTGTCGTTCCGCTCCGATCAGGCCAATATGGCACTGGCCGTCAGCAGCCCGCAGGAGTTCTACCAGATTGCCCAGACCGGACAGTTGTATGATGTGGCTCATCTGGGCAGCTCGCCCCGCGAACTGGAGCTGGCTTTCGTGCGACAGACGGCCAACTCGGCCTTCCGCTACGCCGAATCTATCAAATCGGCATACGGAAAGGGCAAGAATCAGGTGGATTATCCCGCCAGCAATTATCTGGCTGAGCAGCTTGCTATTGTAGCCCGCCTTATCAAGGGTAATCTGGGTACGCGCGTATATATGGTGTCTATCGGAGGCTTCGATACGCATTCGGAGCAACTCGACTATCATCAGGCGCTGCTGGGCAGGCTCGCCTCCGCAGTCAAAACATTTTTTGATGATATCAGTTTTGGAAACTCCGGACTGGAACAGCAGGTGCTGGGTATGACTTTCAGCGAATTCGGCCGCACTATTTACGAAAATGCCTCTCACGGCACTGACCATGGCTGGGGTACTCCCATGATGCTCTTCGGTGGCAATACGGGTAACGGCTTTGTGGGCCAGTATCAGGATCTTGGCAGTCCGGACCCTTACGCTGATCCGGTATTCAGCGTTGATTTTCGTTCTGTCTATTCCACGGTTTTGCAGGACTGGCTCGGAAACTCGCCCGATTTGGTCAATTACGTGGTTGGCGGTCATCCGGTTATTCCCGGACTGGTACCGGCGGTACAGCCACCCTCCGGAGATAATGGTAAAAATGTGCTGCTCGGACACAATCCGCATGCGCATGTACCCGGGAGTGTGGAAATCAAATATGCCATGCAGCAGAACGGCCCCGTGAGGCTTCAGATTCTCGACAGGGCCGGTCACCCGCTTCGTACGCTTGTCAGTGAATACAAACAGGCCGGAAGCTATACTTTTACACTGAATCCCGCAGAACTGTTCCTGAGTCCGGGTATTTACCAATACCGGCTACAGGCCGGAGGTCGCGTGTTTCAGCGGGAAATTGTCCTGTAAATCAGGGGTAAATCTCTTTTTTGCACGCCTTGAGTGTGTTCACCATCAGGGCTGCAACGGTCATCAGTCCCACGCCACCCGGTACCGGCGTGATGTGACTGCTTCTTGGGGCCACCTCGTCAAATGCCACATCTCCCGCGAGACGTGAACCCGACTTTTTCGTCGCATCCGGGACGCGATTGATACCTACGTCAATTACCACAGCTCCTTCTTTCACCCAGTCGCCCTTGATAAACTCGGGGATACCGATGGCCGCCACCACAATGTCGGCACGCCGAACTTCACCCGGCAGATCGCGCGTGCGCGAGTGCGTGAGTGTGACCGTACAGTCGCCCGGATATCCCTTTCTGGACAGGAGAATACTGATCGGAGTGCCTACAATGTTGCTTCGCCCCACTACTACACAGTGCTTTCCGGCTGTTTCGATATTGTAACGCCTGAGAATTTCAACAATACCGAACGGGGTAGCAGGCAGGTAGGCAGGCAATCCCTGTGCCATCCTGCCAAAATTGACCGGATGGAAGCCATCCACATCCTTGCGGTGGTCAATGGCAAGGGTAATACGCTCTTCATCAATATGTTTCGGGAGCGGAAGCTGTACGATAAAGCCGTCCACATCCGGATCTTCATTCAGTTGATGAACTATTTCCAGCAGCTCTGCCTCAGATGTATCGGCATCTTTCTGTATCAGTGTGCTCTTGAAGCCGACTTGTTCACAAGAGCGTATCTTGCTCTGCACGTAAACCTGACTGGCAGGGTTTTCGCCTATCAGAACAGCAGCCAGGTGAGGAATTTTGCCGCCGCGAGACCGGATTTGATCCACTTCGGCGGCCAGTTCGGATTTGATGTTTTCGGAAAGGAGTTTCCCGTCGAGTATAGTCATGGTCAGGTGTTTTTAACAGGTGCAAAGCTATTCAATACCGTCAGAGTTGGAAATATCCGAATGTCAAATTAACGTGTCGAGGATGAGTACTGTGACAATTCCCAGTGTTCCCACCAGGGTTTCCATCAGTGTCCAGCTTCTGAAGGTGTCTTTCAGGCTCAGACCGAACCACTCCCGAAACATCCAGAAGCCGGTGTCATTGAGATGCGAGCACATCAGACTGCCGGCGCCGATGGCCAGTGTCATCAGTTCGGGTGAGGTGCCGGTTGACTGCATCACCGGCAGTGCAATTCCCGCAGCTGTCATGCCTGCAATTGTAGCTGAACCGATGGCAATGCGCAGTGTGGTGGCAATGGCCCAGCCAAGCAGGAGTGGTGGCGCATTCACACCGGAAAACAGTTCGGCTACCGTATTCCCGGCACCGCTGTCGGTGAGTACCTGCTTGAAAGCGCCACCTGCTGCCGTAACAAGCAGCAGGGAGGAAGCGGCGCCGAGTGCCACTCCGCTTTTTTCAAATATCTGCGAGGTTGAAAGTCGGTCGGAACTGTTTTGAAACCGGTTGCTGCCCAGGAAAATCAGGCCACAAAGCACGGCTGCCAGCAGGGAGTTGCCGGGATCACCGGCAAACCGGATCCACTCCAGTGCCGGGTTTCCGGTATCCATCAAAAAGACTGCCGCGCTGGAAACGGCCATCAGTAAAACCGGTAACAGGGCAATCAGCATGCTTTTGGCAAAGCCGGGTATCGCAAGCCCTGCATCCGTGATTTCTGCTGCCTGTGTGAATGAAGCGGGCGGGTTGGCCTTCATGTTGCGGAGCAGTCGGGGCATTACCAGTGCTGTGACTGCGAGTACGGGTATGCCTGCCGCCAGCCCCCAAAGCAGCGTTTTCCCGGGATCCGCTCCCAGCGCGTTGGCTACGGCTGTAGCGCCAGGATGGGGTGGAAGGAACCCATGGGTAACAGATAGTGGTGCTGCCATGGAAATGGCCAATGGTGCAATGGGCAGCCTGGTCTGGGCAGCAACGGAAAACACCAGCGGCGCCAGTACCACAAATCCGGCATTGTAGAAAAGAGCCAGTCCGACCACAAAACCAGTCAGCATCAGGGCTGTTCCCGCATTTTTTTGTCCGAGTATGCCGAGCAGTCTCGATGAAATTACCCGAATAGCCCCGGTTTCAGACAGCATACTGCCCAGTATAATACCCAGTGAAAGTACGAGCGTGAGGCCACCCAGCGTATTCCCGAGTCCCGTCTGAACCGACCTGACCAGATCCATCGGGGCCATCCCGGCTGCAAGCCCTGCGAAAAGAGACGTGATAACCAGTGCCGTAAATGCACTCAGTCTGACAGTCAGAATCAGCAACAGTAGAACAGAAATGCTCAGCAGAAGTACCATTTTCGAATTGGATAAAGGGCTAGTTACTGGCTGCCTCCGGATTGCCAAGTATCATTTTTGTGTGCGGAATGCCGTCTTCCAGGTACTCTTCGCCCGTTGAGCGGAATCCAAATGATTCGTAAAACTTGAGCAAATAGGTTTGAGCGCCGATCTTAACAGGTTGATTTCCAAATAACTGTACGCATTTTCTGATGCTCTCTTTCATCAGTTGCTTTCCGGCTCCGGTTCCTCTCACCGAGGGCGAAGACACAACCCGTCCGATGGAAGTATATCCGTTGTACGAAATGCCTTCAGGCAACAGCCTTGTATAACACACCAGCCGGCCGTTTTCATCGCGGCCCGTCAGATGCCACGCATCGGGATCCCTGCCATCGCAGTCCTGATACGGACAATTTTGTTCCACCACGAACACTTCCTGCCGGAGTGCCAGTATTTCATAGAGCTGTGCAGCACTCAGTTCGTCGAAATGAAGGCATGAGAATGTTGGCATACTGTATTTTTGCGCTAATGTAAGCAATTGCAGAACCATTTTAAAATTGAACTGTTTCGATTCGAAATTTAACAACTGGACGACACATGAAAAAAATCCTTCTTTTAAGCGCCATGTTCATGGCATTCTCGGCACTTTCCAACGCTCAGATCAAAACTCCTCCCGCCAGTCCGCTGTGCAAAATCAATCAGGAGGTTGGTCTGATCAAAGTTGACGTCGAGTACTCCCGCCCCAGCGCAAAAGGTCGCCGTATCTTCGGTGAACTGGTGCCATTCGGTCAGATGTGGCGTACAGGCGCCAACGCATCTACCAAAATTACCCTCAGCGACGACGCCATGATCGGCGGTGTTGCAGTCAAGAAAGGTACTTATGCCATTTATGCCACGCCTGCAGAAAAAGACTGGTCCATCATCATCTACAGGAATACTGAGTTCTGGGGTGTGCCCGGCGATCAGTTCAAGGAAGAAGATGTGGCTGCCAGGTTCACATCTTCAGCCTATGCGCTCCGCGATTATGTGGAGACACTTACTCTCACTTTCGCCAACCTGCGCAATAATGGCGCCGATCTGGAACTGAACTGGGAAAATACCCGTGTGATTATTCCGATTACAGTTGATACTGACGGAAAGGTGATGTCAACCATCAAGTCAACAATGGAAGGCCCTGCTGCCGGTGACTACTACAGCGCTGCCAGATATTACTACGAGGAAAAGAAAGACCTCGCAAAGGCACTCGAGTGGGTGGACAAGTCTCTCGAAAAAGGCGGTGAGAAGTTCTGGATTCTGCGTCTGAAGGGCAATATTCTCAGCGACCTGGGCCGTTACAACGACGCTGTGGCCACTTTCGAAAAAAGTACCGCACTGGCTGTCAAAGAGGGCAACACCGATTACCCGCGTATGAACGAAAAAAGTATTGCGGATGCCAAAAAGCGTATGTAAATGAATGATTACGCCATGGTGCGTGACAGAATAAAAGGGTGAAATAGCTGTGAAGTGGCTATTTTCACCCTTTTTTCTTCTATTGATGGCAGCGGGCAGGCTCTTTTTCAGATGATATAAAACGGCAAAAAAAAAGAGCCGCCCAGCTCATGGCGGCTCTCAAGTTGCACATTTCAGTAATAAAGCTATTCCAATTGATCTTTCTCTCGCATTCGTGAACCCGCAACTACGCTGCAGGCGATCCAGAGTAGTGTATGTGGACAATTTTCCACTCACCTCCGGATTTTTTCATAATCATCGTCTCCCGGCCTTTCGACTTTACTATTCTCGTTTTCTCGGACGATCCTGACGACAATTTCTCCCAGCATCCCCATTCAACTGATTCATTTGGGTTGTCTGTATTCAGCAGCGCCTCAAACTCCCAGTTGAATTCTACTATGGCGACATTTCCATGAAAAACAATTTTCTCTCCGCTGCTTGCAAGTTTCCGGAAGACAAAATCCCGCCGGAACATCCCGTAAACATTGGTCCTTATCTGGTACCAACCCTTTTCATACCCCCTCGGGTGTATCATGGATACATCGGGGCTCATTGACCAGATTTGCGAACCGGCTTCCGCATCGGCAGCATTGATCGATTCCTTGTAGAGCTGTAATACTTTTATTACGGCCTGTTCATCGGCAAGTATGTTGTTCTTCATTACAGGCATTCCGTAATTTGCGTTAGGACTTGTACCTGGTGCCGGGGTTGATCTGTAAGTCAGAATTTCCATTTGCTTTTTGTTTTTCTTGACGATACAAAGGTATGGCGACCCCCGGGCCTGTGAAAGGTTAAAAACAGACCAATGATGGTAAAAATCGGACAAAGGACCGCCCGTGAAATAAAAATCAGGTGTTGAAGAAGGTATCTCTGAATTCAAGGGGTGTTTTTTGCGTATATTTCTTGAAATACTTGACAAAATTGGTAGGTTCATCGAAACCCAGAGTGAACGCTATTTCCTTGGTATTGGCATTACTGTGCAGCAGCAGGCGCTTTGCTTCTATCAGCAATCGCTCGTGTATTACTTCCTTGGGTGATTTCCCGAAAACGGAGTTGGTACTTCTCAGCAGACTTTTTTCGGATATGTTCAACTGACTGGCGTAGAATGACACACTTCTGTCTTTGCTGAAATACTGGTCTATCAGATTTCTGAACTGAATGGCTGTATTCCACTCTGTGCGATCGTGCATGTCATCCAGCCCGGTCTGAAGGTATTTCCGTTCGCACCTGAGCAGGAATGCGAACAGGAGCGACTGAAGCAGGTAGTACTTTGTTTCATAGGGTTCGCTTCCCAGTTCATTCACAATGGCGTCGAACAATACCGAAATCGGCAGGTCTTCTTCTCCTATCTCTATATATGGTGCACTTACGGGGTTATTGAAGAGCAGGGAGTTGTTCAGGAAACTGGTCTCTATGGCCGAACGGCAGAGAAACGTTTCGGTAAAGGGCATGATATATCCATCGCAGTCGTTGAATTTTTCGTAATACTGTACGTGGCTTTTGTTGATGAATATAATGGTGCTCGTTTTAATCTCGATGCGGTTGAAATCAGCCACGAAAACCGGTGTTCCCTTTTGTATCCATATTATATCGTAGAAATTGACACGGTGCGGTACCCTGAGCATGTGGCTCAGCGACTCACGCAACTCCTTCAGTGGTACGACCTCTATTCCGAGGGGCACCCCGGGCTTGAAGTCGTACTGGTTAATTTTGCCTGTTTCGTTCATAAAATGGGCTTTCGTCCGCGGGTATATTTCCCGGGGGCGGTATTTCAGGGCAGGCAGTGAATCGGGGGAAGATTGCTTTGAATCAGGTTTTCTGATGCTTTTTCTTTGCTGCGGGGAACAGAATATTGTTCAGAATCAGTCTGAACCCCGGCGAATTGGGGTGCAACTGCAGTTCTGTAGGAGGGTCGCCTACGTAATGGCGATAGTCTTCCGGGTCGTGTCCACCGTAGAAAGTGAAAAATCCCTGTCCGTAAGCACTGTGAATATACCTTGCTTCACCGGCAGGCTTGTTTTCACCCATGACCAGTACATTTGGTTTGATGTGCTTTCTGTTAAATGCAGTTGCCTGGCCCATGAATCCTTTGACGGTCCGGGTGTGGCACTGGGTCAGCATACTGGGCACCGGATCCCATTTGGCTGAAAAATCGAACAGGGTGAAGTAGTCCTGTTCCGGACTTACCTTTCTGCCTGTTACCTCGCTGTTGTCGATATTGGAGTGCTCATATACCATTGGATCGGTAATCACACTGAAATTCTGAAAGGCAAATGTCTGGGAGAAATCGAGTTTTCCCTGGAAAGACGGGTCCATCGGATCGCCGTCGAACGGGGTAGCGCAGATGTCGGTTCCCTGTGCTGCCAGTGCAATATCGTAGGTGTCTGTGGCCGAACACATGGCGAACATGAATCCGCCGCCCATAACGAAGTCTTTTATTTTTTTGGCTACGGCGAGTTTCAGCTGGCTCACCTTGTCGAAACCGTTCTGACGGGCAAGGTCTTCCATCATTTTCACATGCTGCCTGTACCATGGCTGTCCGCTGTAATTGGCGTAAAATTTGCCGAACATACCGGTGAAATCTTCGTGGTGCAGGTGCAGCCAGTCGTACTCAGCCAGCTTTCCTTGTAATACCTCCGTGTCGTATATTACGTCATAAGGAATTTCAGCGTAGGTTAGCACCAGCGTGACAGCATCATCCCAGGGCTGAATCACCTCCCCGCGCTCGTTCTGATCAGGGGTATAAACGGCAATCCTGGGCGCCTTTTCCAGCTTGATTTTATCCATGTTCACTTCCGGATTCAGGATTTCGTTCTCGATGGCTGCAAATTGTGACTCCGAGATGACCTGATAACTTACGTCGCGGGTCTTGCACTCTTTTTCAAACTCGGGTGTATGCACAAAGGCAAAGCTGCCACCCTTGTAGTTCAGCAACCAGTAGGCCTCCACCCCCTTCGATAATACCCAGTACGTGATGCCATAGGCTTTCAGGTGGTTGCGCTGGGTGTTTTCATCCATCGGAATGAGAATGACAGATGCCCTCAGTTGCCCGGCAACGACAGCCACAAGGCCAATCAGTATAAGCAGTTTTTTCATGCAGGTATGGTGTAAAAAGTTTGACATAACGCTGATTACAGTGCGAAATTACAGGCATTAACCATCATTGGCTGTTATTGTTTTTATAAAAATCAAAATATTGACACTGCTCCTGTCATTTTGACGCGATAACCCTTGTTTTTTCCGACAAATTTGCAGTAATTTTGAATTGGTAAAGTATTTGACCATTCATTTTCATCGAAACGCATTTCTCCCAAATCACTGACACCACCATTATGACTTACGACAATTTCACCATCAGGGCGCAGGAAGCCATCATGCAGGCACAGCAGATTGCCGCCGGCAATGAGCAACAGAGTGTAGATACTTCCCATCTGCTGAAGGGTATGCTGGAAACCAGCGATGACTCCATTACTTTCATCCTCAAAAAGACAGGCGTCAGTATGACCCGACTCCGCGATGATCTTGATGAACTCATCCGGCAAATCCCCAAAGTTGGCGGGGTGGACAAACAATATCTGACCAATGAGGCAAACAAGGCCGTCTCATCTGCCAAATCCCTGCTGAAAGAGTTCGGCGACGAATATATTTCCGTTGAACTCCTGCTCATCGGTATCTCAAAGGGCAATGACAAAACTGCCAGGCTGCTTCGCGAACAGGGCGCCAGCACCGAAACTCTTTCCGCCGCAGTGAAGGAACTCCGCAAGGGAACGAAGGTAACTGAACAAAACGCCGGAAATGTGTACAATGCACTCGGAAAATATGCTATTAATCTCACCGATCTTGCCGAACAGGGCAAACTCGACCCGGTTATTGGCCGCGATGAGGAAATCAGGCGTGTACTGCACATCCTGAGTCGCCGAAAAAAGAACAACCCGGTCATTATCGGCGACCCCGGTGTGGGCAAAACGGCTATTGTAGAGGGTATTGCCTGGCGTATCGTGAAACAGGATGTACCTGAATCGCTCGCCGGGAAAAAGATATTCTCACTTGATATGGCCGCTCTGATCGCAGGTGCCAAATACAAGGGTGAATTCGAGGAACGCCTCAAAGCAGTGGTCAGGGAGGTCGTTGACAGCAATGAGCAGGTCATCCTGTTTATTGACGAAATTCACACGCTCGTGGGCGCAGGCGGGGGAGAGGGCGCCATGGATGCAGCCAATATCCTGAAACCGGCACTCGCCCGCGGCGAACTCCGCACTGTCGGCGCTACCACGCTCGATGAATACCAGAAATACTTCGAGAGCGACAAGGCCCTCGAACGTCGCTTTCAGTCTGTTTATGTGGACGAACCCGGTCTCGAGGATTCAATCTCCATTCTCCGCGGTATCCGCGAGAAGTACGAGAATTATCACAAGGTGCAGATTCTCGACGAGGCGCTTGTCGCTGCTGTCGAGCTCTCCAACCGATACCTGTCAGAACGAAAACTGCCCGATAAAGCCATTGACCTGATTGACGAGGCTGGTGCCAAACTCCGGCTTGAGCTCGACTCGGTGCCCGAGGAGGTGGACAAGCTCGACCGGCAACTCAGACAGCTAGAAATCGAAAGGGAGGCCATAAAGCGCGAAAACGACGAGCGCAAACTGGAAACGCTCAACAAGCAGATTCAGGACCTGCGTGAAAAGCTGGATGGTCTGCGTGCCAAATGGGCTTCGGAAAAGGAAATAGTAGAGTCAATTCAGAACAGCAAACAGAAACTGGAGTCGCTCCAGATCAGTTACCAGCGCGCCGAAAGGGAGGGTAATCTCGAACAGGCTTCCCGGATCAAATATCAGGAAATACCTTCACAATCGGCCATGCTGCTCGCTGCAGAGGAAAAGCTGGCGCAGCTCGCCCCTGAAAACAGAATGACCACGCAAAAGGTTACCTCTGGCGATATCGCCGAGGTGGTAGCCCGCTGGACGGGTATTCCAATCTCCAAAATGATGAAGGGCGAAAAGGAGCGACTGCTGCATCTTGAAGCTGAACTGCATCGTCAGGTAATCGGACAGGATGAAGCAGTGGCCGCAGTAAGCGATGCCATTCGCCGCAACAGGGCTGGTCTCAGTGATCCCGACAAACCCATCGGTTCGTTTATCTTCTGCGGACCTACAGGCGTGGGTAAAACCGAGCTTGCCAAGGCACTCGCCGATGTGCTCTTCGACGACGAAAAGGCTATCACCCGGATTGACATGAGCGAGTATCAGGAGAAACACAGTGTCTCCCGACTGGTAGGCGCTCCTCCCGGTTATGTGGGATACGACGAGGGCGGACAACTCACCGAAGCGGTGCGCCGCAGACCATACTCCATTGTACTGCTCGATGAAATTGAAAAGGCACACCCCGATACCTTTAATATACTGCTGCAGGTACTCGACGATGGCCGCCTGACAGACAACAAGGGACGCACGGCCAATTTCAAAAATACCATTATTATTATGACATCTAATCTGGCCAGCGACCGGATTATGGAAGCATTCGACAATTATGCCACCATGACCGAAAATCGCCGCCATGAAGCCCTCGATCGCGCCAAAGATGAAGTAATGGATGCCCTGAAGTCAAATATGCGCCCCGAATTTCTGAATCGTATTGACGAAATAGTGGTGTTCCATCCGTTACAGATGAACCAGATGAAGGAAATACTTCATATTCTGCTGGGCGAAGTGCAGGGAATGGTCGCCAGACAGGAATTGCAGCTGCAGGTCACCCCCGAGGCTGCCAGAGTACTGATCGAAACCGGCTTCGATCCGCAGTATGGCGCCCGACCGCTCAAGCGCACGCTGCAGCGCGAACTGGTAAACGAACTGGCCAAATACCTGCTCGCAGGTGACTACATCAAAGGCGATACCATCGTTATTGATGCACTGGGCAATGAACTGATCTTCGGTCGAAAGACAACGATTGAGGGAAGGGAAGTGGTTACCAGGGAACTTGCACAGCCCTAACGGTATCCTGCATCAAAAAATGCAGGGTGACCATTCAGAAAATCCCGGTCATTCATGCGTTTTTTGCCCTCAAGTTGCAGCTCCAGCACGCGCAGATAACCGCTCCCTGTACCCACCAGTATATGCCGGGCGTTTTCCACCAGGAAAACGCCCGGTTTTTTTTCAGGAACGTCGCCGGTTACTTTCTCTGTGCGACAGATTTTCAAGACCTTGCCCTGTATCTCTGTCCATGCGCCCGGGTGCGGACTCAGGCCGCGTATAAAGTTGTGCACAGCTTCATTACTGCGACTGAAATCAATCCGGCACGTGTCGGTGTGTATTTTCGGAGCATAAGTCACTTCAGTTTCCAGTTGAGGTGCCGGTTTTGCTGTGCCGGCAGCGAGGGCCTTTACTGATTGAAGCACAAGGCGTGCGCCGACGTCCATCATCCGGTCGTGGAGTTCGCCGGCAGTTTCGTTCTCTCCGATGGCTATTTTTTCACGTGCGAGCACGTCGCCTGTGTCAATCTCGTGCCGAAGCAGAAAGGTTGTAACGCCCGTCTCTTTTTCTCCGTTGATAATGGCCCAGTTGATGGGTGCTGCCCCCCGGTAGCGGGGCAGGAGCGATCCGTGCAGGTTCATGGTGCCAAGGGGCGGCATGTTCCACACCGCTTCTGGCAGCATGCGGAAGGCTACCACTATCTGCAGGTCTGCTTTCAGCGAGCGCAGTGTGTCCAGAAACCCGGGGTCTTTCAGTTTGACCGGTTGCAGTACAGGTATGTTGTGCTCGAGAGCAAACAGTTTCACCGCCGACTGCAGCATACCCTTGCGGCCACCCGGCTTGTCGGGTGCGGTAACAACCGCAGGTATGTCGTATCCGTTTTCCAGCAGGATACGAAGGGAGGCTACGGCGAAATCGGGGGTGCCAAGAAATACGATTCTCATGTCAGATGTCAGGGTGTTGTGGCGGTTTTCGGCATACCAGTACGGCTTTCCGGTGATCGTGCAGGGTTACTCCAAACAAATAAACGGATCCGCCGGGACTCAGACCCAGTTTCCGGGCCATGATCTCGGGCGAATCGGGAAAGTTGCGGGTGGCGATACTGGCCTTCAGTTCAGGAACGGCAGTACTGATTTCCTTTTTGTCGTACCTGCATACCGATACTATTTCAAAAGTGCGCCCCGGAACTCCGGGAATAAGCGTCTCCGATGTGAAGAGATGAGTGTTTTCATGCAGTTTCTTCAGGGAAAATCTTTCACCGAACAGTTTCATGGCTCCCGATTTGAGGAGGGCGGGGGAGGGCTCATACAGATAGCGCAGCGGATCGGAATACACAGGTGTTGCCTCCTTTTCTGCTTCCGGAGTAAATCCGAATCTGTACAGCGCCCGCCCGCAGGTGTCAATTCCGGTTGCTTCTACAGTGATTTGTGTCGCCGGATGCCGGCTGGCACCCAACTGATACAGCACTTCCTTTACCTCCCCTGCGAATTCAACTATCCATACTTTATGTACGTTTTCCAGCTGTACGACCGACAGGTGTATGTCGAGCATGGGCGCGGCCTTGATCAGCACAAACCCGGTATGCTTCAGCAACCTGTCTTTAAGTGCCAGCACATCCGGACTGCAGTCATTCCAGTTGAATACTTTTCTTTGCTGCTGGTCACGTCGTGCAGGATCAAGAAAAATGCAGTCAAAATGACCAGTTACCAGTGTTTCAAAATCAGTGGAATCGCCCGTGATGACGCTGATTTTGCCGGCTTCCAGCACAGAGTAGTTGTGCCGCGCAGCGTCTGCAACAACTGAATTCTGCTCTATGGCAGTTATTTCAGTGCAAACCTTTGAAAAAAAGTAAGTGTCAATGCCAAGACCGCAGGTCAGGTCGAGCAGACGACCTGCGGGCACGAGGCCGGCTTTGAAACGGGCAGCAGCTTCCGATGAAGCCTGTTCCATAGACAGGCGCGGGGGGAAGTACATGCCTTCCCTGTACCAGGAGGGTATTTTCAGTCTTGTCTTTTGCAGGGCCTCAATCTGTGCAGCTGCTTCAGCGACAGCCACCCCGGGGTATTGCTTCCGGGCCAGCGCCAGTTGAAACGGGTCGTCGTTCCGGTGCTCCCAGACAAATCGGGAGAGTTCCGGAATCATGCATTTTCTTTTTTCCCGAATCGGGCGCGGAAAAATTCGACGGCAATTGGCAGCAGGGACACACCGATAATGCCAAATACTACTATCTCAAAGTTGTTTTTGATGATTTCAATCTGTCCGAAGAAATAACCGGCCAGTGTCAGGGAGGTTACCCACAATACGCCACCCAGTATGCAGTTGTAAATGAATCTTCCATACTCCATTTTGCCTACTCCGGCTACAAAGGGGGCAAATGTGCGTACAATGGGAACAAATCGGGCCATGATCAGCGTTTTACCGCCGTGTTTGGCATAAAATTCCTGTGTCTGGTCAATATATCTGCGCTTCAGAAACCAGTAGTCTTTAGTGAATACATTGCTCCCCAGATATTTGCCGAAGAAGTAGTTGGTGTTGTCGCCCATGATAGCCGAAAGGAAGAGCAGGGGGATGAGCAGCCACACATTGAGGATTCCTGTTTTGGCGGTGATGGCACCGGCAGCGAACAGCAGTGAGTCGCCGGGGAGGAAAGGGGTAACAACCAGTCCCGTCTCGCAGAAAATGATCAGGGCAAGAATCAGGTAGGTGGCGAGCTGGTACTCGCGCATGATATTTTCGAGGTGTACGTCCAGGTGACGAATTACATCAAGGGCCTGGGTAAGAAAGTCAATCATTATTTGCCGGGCTTTGTTCGGGGGTAAAGGTAATGAATATTTCGGAATGGGCCGTTTGTCATCAGACCATGATGGCCTCATGCGCGAGCGCGAGCATTTCGCGGTCGCCCTCCGAGTTACCAATGGCAATTATATGGTCAAACTCTTCCAGCAGTATGGATGTCACGATTCTGTTTGCCTTTTCCTGTCCCCTGCAGTTGGGGGCAGCCAGCCGACCGGTAAATCTGCCCTCGAGAAACTGCAGGCGGGTACTGATCAGGGCGTATCCCTCTGACTGCGCATAAGGAAGCACCCAGATGTCGGGCGATGCGGTGACGATGACAACACTGGCTCCGTTGTCATGAAGGGTTTTCAACTTGCTGCAAACTGAATCGCGGAGCATACCCGGCAATTTTTTCCTGCAGAATTGCTCACCTTTCATTCTCAGCAATCTTTCGGCTTCTCCTTTCAGAAAGGATGCCAGTACAGCTTCCTTGGCGTTTTCAGTGGTATAACGCCTGCGCAACAACATAACGGAAATCCTGAATACGGAAGCTGCCAGTCCTGCAATCAGCCGGTGTACCGGTACTGCAAACAGCAGATATCGCGACAGGGTATCTCCCCGTGTGATGGTTCCGTCAAAATCTGTCAGAACCAGTGTTTTCCTTCCCGGTTTGCTTTGCACGATCATTGTCTCCTTCTGTAAATGATAAAATGCCCGGAACGGCCAATACTGTCTCTCTCCTGTAAAACCATGCGGCAAACCTCCAGCTCGGGATCCGTTTTCACACCGGGGAAGTAGTTGGCTTCGAGCAGTACATAACGGCAATTGGTCAGTTTTTCATATACGAGACCGTTTTTGCCGTTTGTTTCCCTGCTAACCACCCAGTCGAGCGGCAATGGAGGTGTACTTCCGGTGAGAAATGACGCATACGGGAAAGAGGGCAGCACGGCGTATTGTCCGTGGTATCGGGCGTCAAGTTCTTTCAGATCGCTGTACAGAGATACGGTGGCTGTATCAGAGCAAATACCTGTCAACGGAGAGAAAACAGACCCCAAATCTTCAGTCATCTCTGATCGCAATCCGTCGCGGTAAACAAACTCGTATCCGACTCGAAAAACCGTCAGCAGTACAGCCGCCAGTGCAATATTGTACCTGAAAAAGTACTTTTTCAGTCCTGTCCCTTCCGAAAACCAGTCTGTGACCTCCATAACTCCCCATACAAGGGGGACTGAAAACAGCACCGGCAGATTATACCCCCAGCTGACAGAAGCGCACCAGCTGACAGTCAGAAGAAGGAATGGCCGGCTTTTCAGCTTTCGTTCCCGAACAACCGGAACAACAACTGCCATGGCTGCCACCCAGAACAGTAATCTGGACTGGGCAAACGGGACAATATGCTCCTGCCGGATGAGGCTGACCGCCGCAAAACTGACAGCCAGTGCCGGAAGCCACAGGGACCATAGTATCAGTGCCTGATCTTTGCGCGATTGTTTATAGAGATAAAATAGCAAACCGGCTGTTATCGCCGCCGGAACGGCCAGTTCCGGTGTTATCAGGAAATAATCTGTCAGACCGTGCTGTACCGCGCTGCCAGAGGTGGCGGCGGCGCCTGTCATGGCGAGGTACTGACCCGTAATGCCCAGATACTGAAGGATACCGTAAAACAGGATTGCGGCGATTCCAAAACCGGCTGAAAATGCCTGTTTGATACTTGAGGCGAGGGTCTTGTCGGCCAAAAGTACTGCAACGGCAGCACCGGCCAGCGGATAAAACGACTGTTTGCACAACAACGAAGCGAATAACGCTGCCCCGCCGCCAACAGCCATCCACATCGTTCGCCTCTCTTTCAGTAACAGGCAGGCTGCCAGTACCGCGAAAAAAATACCATCGGTGGTGTGCCACGACTTGGGAGAGTAGTTGTGCACCGAGACAATGAACCCGAAAACAGCAAGCAGCCACATTTTGCTGCCCCTCGCGAGCAGGCGCGCACCCATGTATGAGTAAATCCATACTTCCAGGTAGAAAATCCAGCGCATGCCGAGCTCGGAGAAAGCCGTAGGGAGCAGTTTCAGCTCCAGTACACGCAGCAAAACCGGCAGGGGAGGGCGCACATAGATAACGTCATGATAAAGCAATTTGCCGTTCATCACCTGCCAGGCGAGTCCGGTGATGAATCCGCCATCTGTTTCGTTTGCGCCGTACGGTGCGTACAGGACGCAATACGCG
>CAILQK010000258.1 GCA_903836265.1 uncultured Bacteroidota bacterium
ATAACCCACAAAAACCTGAACCGGGTTGTTAAATAGATACTGCTCAGGCAACCATCTGCCCGGTTCAAGCGCCATTTTTGCCGCTGAAATGATAAAGCGAAAGTCTGTTTTCGGCAGACTATCAATACTTTTGCTAAAAATTCTGCTCTCGTATTCTGGCATGAAAAATATCTGGAGATTATCTCTCGTCGCTGGCATGTTCATTTTGCCCCTCCTCGGTTGCGTCACAACGAAGCGCAAGGGTGAGGAAACCAGCAATTTCAAACGAACCTACCACAGTTTTACCAACAGGTATAATTACTGGTTCAATGCAGATGAACTGTACCGACTCTCTGTCATCAAACTGGAATCGGAATACAAGGACAATTATAACCAGATTCTTGAGATATACCCCTACGCGGCCGCCGATTACAAATCTGTGAAAACGGATATGGACAATGTGATTATCAAGGCAGCAAAAGGTATAGTAAAGCACCGGCCCGGTCGCTGGGTTGATGACAATTACCTGCTGATCGGACAGGCACAATTCATCAAACGCGACTTCGAAACAGCCGAAGAGACTTTCAGCTACATACAGGAGGAACAGGACCCAAAGAACAAACGGGCGGTCAAGAAAAGCAGCGCGCAGAAGAAGAAAGAGAATCTGAAGAAAGCTGCTCAGAAAAAGAAGGAGGCAAAGAAAAAGGCTGCTGCAAAGAAAAAGGCCGCCAAAAAGAAGGCTGCCGCCAAAAAGAAAGCCGCTGCCAAAAAGAAAAAAGAGGCCGCAAAAAGAAAAAAACAGGGCACAAAAGGCAAAGCAGCTTCAACAACTTCTCCCTCAAAAACTGCCCAGCCAGTACTGTCCGACCCCCAAAAGCCGGCAAAAAATGACCCGGAAGCATCCAGGAAGGCCGAAGTGAATCCTTATGATGAACCCTGGGGACGGAAAAATGCCTTTCCCAGTGCCATGATCTGGTACGGCCGTACCATGACCGAACGCGAAAATTACGACGAAGCCGAATTCCTCTTCAGAAATCTGTGGGAAGACGGATACCTGCCCAAAAGCCTTTACGATGATCTGGCAATGGCTGAAGCTCATCTTTACATCAGGCAAAAAAGATATGACAAGGCCATTGAACCACTCAAAAATGCCATATTATTCACCGAAAACAAACGCAAGCGGGCACGCCTTGCCTTCATTCTGGCACAACTCTACGACCGGTCGGGGCAGTATGAGCAGTCTTATGAAACCTACAATGAGGTACTCGCCAACCTGCCTGTATATGAGATGGACTTCAATGCCCGCCTCCAGCAGACCTATGCCGGATGGGCACATGGAAAAATAACCGGAGAAGATGCTGTCAAAACCCTCGACCGCATGCTCAGAGACGATAAAAATCTCGAATACCGGGATCAGATTTACTACACCCTTGCCATGATTTCCTTGAAAGATGGCAAAAAACAGGATGGTATCGCCAATCTCCGCAAATCACTCTCGTTCTCGGAAGGCAATAATGCCCAAAGAGCCGAAACCTATCTGATGCTGGCAGATCTGTACTTCGAGGAGGAAGATTTCGTATCGGCAAAACTTTACTACGACAGCACAATCACTGTATTGCCTACAACCGATGAACGCTTCAAACGCGCACAGGACTACGCCTCCAACCTCAAGGATATCGCCCGCCTTATACAGACGATAGCAGCCAACGACAGTATCGTTCGCGTGTTCAAAATGGGGCCGGAGGAACGAAAGGAACTGGCAAAAGTACTCAGGAAACAGAAAGAGGCCGAGGCCGCCGCAAAAGCCGCAAAAGCGAAACCTGTGTCGGCTGCCGACGCAGCAAAGGCAGCCGCTCCCGCACCACAGGCAGGCCAGAAACCATCCTCCTTCTACTTCTATAACGATGCATTTGTGAAAAAAGGGAAGAAGGATTTCACCCGTATATGGGGTGAACGAAAACTGGAGGACAACTGGCGACGAAGCAATAAAATTTCAGCAGGAACTGATACAGCTGCAGCCGCCGACTCAACCGGCACCGATGCTGCCGCTGAAGCTGACCTGAAGGATCTTTTTGCCAGTATCCCCAAAACGGAAGAAGAATTGTCGGTTGTACACATGGCCACCTACGAAGCCATGTACCAGCTCGGCACTCTTTTCCGCGACAAACTTCAGAATAACATCCGGTGCGTCGGCACGCTGGAGGAAATGCAGGTGAGATACCCCGATACCGCGCGATATGAAAAAGAAACATGGTACTATTGTTTCCTCGCTCACAATGACCTCACCAACACCGAACGCGCCAACTACTACCTCGAAAAACTCAGGGGGAAATATCCGAACAGCGCATTCGCACGTGTACTCACAGATCCCAACTTCCAGAATGCTGCCAGGGAACGGGAGCGGGAGCTGAACAAGTATTACGAGGAAACATTCCGCATGTTTCAGTCAGGGTCATACAAAGATGCCTACACACGCTGTCAGGATGCACCCAAAAGATTTGGTTCGCAAAATCAGCTGATGCCAAAATTCTTCCTGCTCAGCGCTCTTTGCGTGGGGAACCTGAGCGGCAGCGAAGCTTACTGCTCATCGCTTGGCGAAGTGGTCAGCCGCTACCCCGACAGCCCGGAAGCTACACGCGCCAAGGAAATTGCCCGACTGCTGAGCTGCAAAGGCTTTGAAACAGATGACAAAAAGAAAAATGATGGCCCTGTTGACGACGCATTCACCGTGGAAGACGACAAACTTCACTACTTTATTATAGCACTCAGGGGCGACAACGTAAGGCTCGACGATATCAAAGCGGCTGTTACCGACTACAACAGGGAAAACCACAAACTTGAACAACTCCGGATTTCCAATATTTTCCTGGGTACCGATACCAACCTGCCTATCGTGGTCATCAGAAAATTCGACAACAAGGATCAGGCCATGAAATACTATGACGAAGTGAAAGGCAGAAAGGATTTTCTCGGCGAATCAGGCAAAAAAACCTACGACAAGGAATATTTTGCCGTGACGCAGGAGAATTACAGACGTATCCTGAAAAACAAGACGCTCGATGGCTATCGCGATTTCTATGAGGAAAATTATCTCAGGTGATACTGATCTTAACGCTCATCTTCAATACAGGATGTCATGAAAAAATTTCTCTTTTTCGCAGTTATTTTCGCTGGTGTGGCGGTTACTGCTCCGGCCTGTGCACCCAAAACCGGCTGTCCGGCCAATGAAAGCCTGAAAGCCGACATGTCTAAAACCAAAAAGAAAAAGGGCAGCAATTCCGACCTTTTCCCCAAAAATATGAAAAAGAAGATGGGACACAGCAGATAACCCCTCTCCCGGGAATACAAAACGTTCAACCAAACATATTCACCACCATGAAATGGATTAAATGTACGCTTTTGCCGGCGCTAGTGGTCTTTGTGTATATTCCGGAAGCTTTGCCCCCCTGTTCCGATTGGGTCTGACCCCCTCATTCCGGAGGTTTGCCCCCTGTATATTAGGGTGTGTCTGAAAGATACACCATACTCAAAGTTGAAACTAACTTTGGATATAAAAACAAAAAAGGCTGTCTCGTATCTTTACTTGTGAGATGGTCTCATCAGCCTCAATCATCAACCCTTGTGTGAAACTCGCCATCTGAGAAAACGATGCTGTCCGGAGCATTCCAACTTCCTTTAATATCGGGCCAGACAATGAGGTTGAACCGACCTTTTATTTCCTTCTTTTTGCTATCGTATTCTGTAATCTCAAGGTAACTTGTTGAATCCTGTTGGGATAGCAAGTAACTATCATACAACTGATCCTGGTACCCATTGGCATAGAGGCACCCAATCAAGGAATCATCTGGCGGTTGGTTGAAGGTATACGACAAGGGGTAGTGGCCAACGGTTGCGGGAACCTTGAAGAAATTTAGTTTTTCCAATATTTCACCGCTCTGATTGAGTGTATTAATCCTGATATTTATCTTGGAGTTTGATATAGTACTCCGGGTTGCCCGTATTTCAGTTACCCATGGGCTACCGTTTTTTTGCACGGTAACCGTTCCCCAATAATAATCATCCTTCTCACAAGAAAACAGGGTAATGACTACCAGTGCCGGCAGCACTATTTTGGCGTAACGCATGATTTTTTGTTTTAATGAACAATGACAAGTTTGCGGGTTGCATACAAACCTCTGGATTTGATTCGGACAAGGTAGGCTCCATTCGGCAAAAGATGGGTGTCGAGTTCAACCCCTGAACGACCTTCCGGGTTTAAGGTAAAAGTATGTAGCCCGTAAAAATTCCCTAATACCGAAACTAACTCGATGGAAAATTCATCCTGTAACCACAGGTCTGGAGTAAGGATGCTGGTGCGGCTATGAGCAGGGTTTGGGTTGATCGAAATTATAGGATTGACCACCACGTCTGGACTAACAAGAAGCGCTGGGCGCTCTCCGTCACAATCAGAGCTTTCCAGCGGCAATACGCGAATATCCCAGTAGGTGACATACATCTGGCCTGTTCCGGAAGTGACAACCAGTTTTATAAACACCACGTCTCCTGCCTCAAGTGTGGTAGGCATTGGAATGGATGCATTATCGGTTACGCTAAGTGGAGTGGGATCGTAATTAATGCCATCACTACTGATTTGCCACAAATAGGTGTAGGGGCCAGGTCCGCCGCCACTTGCCTGAGCTACGAGGGGGACAGGTATGCCAAGCGCTGAAATGCACCGGTGGTCATCACCATAAATAATTGCACGTAGATCGTTAGAGCTTTGATATTCTCCAACGATACATGCTTGTTCTCGAAGCTGTCTGGCGTTGTTTCTTTCTGCAATTCCTGAGGGGGTGCTATACAAACCTGTTGCTTTACCATGGTATTGTACATCTGGGTTCGAGAAATGTGGAATCCTTTTTTTCTTTTTTACGCCAGCTTCCATGATGGTGTTTAAGTTCCGTCTCCAAGTCAAATCGAACTCATGTGGCCGCTGAAAGTCAGGCTCGCAACCTCCGTTATTGTTCCCAACGCTATGTCTGCAGCCGAACAGATGGCCCAGCTCATGGGTGAACGACATCCTTGATGCTGCGGCATCCGCTTCCACAATGGCAAAAGCCAGATTTTCTGCCGGTTCACAGGAAGGCGCAAGACCGAAAACAGGGCCGTCGCCAGCACTATAATCTCCGTCTGTAAGCAATATCACGCAATCGGCAAATAGACTGTTACGAAGCGAGAGTGCAGTTGAGTTGGTACGCAAAGCAGTCAAATCTTCCGAAATATCATCGCCCTCATTAAAGTCCGAAAGTAACGCTTTGCCCGCTAATTTAAAAGTTAGCTCGGAAGGGGTAACGGCGCTGTTACGGAGCGCCTGATTTGATTGGGCGATTAACCCGGAAATAAACGTGGAAACATTATCAATATCTTCGGCTGCGTTATTGGTATAGAGTACCAAAACCTTTACATCACAATTTTCCTCACGATCCGAGGCGATTTGCGTTGTCTCTTCCGGGATAGCCTCAGTTGGGCTATCTGGTGCGTTATAGCCACAAACTGCGGCATCCTCTTCTTCCAATTCGACCAATATATAGACGTCATCCCCCAAGGGCCGGATGAAAAAATCTCTTTCTTCAAGAGCAAAATATCCGAACACTTCGCCGTCCTTAAGCTGAAATGAAGCATATCCGAGTGAATCCATGAGATCACCGTACCAAGTAATATCGTCCGTGGAAGGAGACCAAACATACCTGGCATGATAGGAATAAATAGTAGCATCGCCGGGCACCTGAAGTTCCAGCACCTGGTCTGCAACTTGTTGGGCGAAATCGTTTATTTGGATAAAAGTGATTATTCCTGTTACATCCGAAAATTCGGATTTCTCGTACCTGGAAACCTGGGTTGAGTTCAAATCGTTTTTTGTCTGGGTTGTAGTTTGAAAAAAATCTGCCTGGGCAAAAACATCCCCAGCGCAGAATAAAGTAAAAAACAGTGATAAAAAACGAAAGAAGTTGGTGAATAATAGCTTTTTAGACATATTATCAAGCGTTGAAGGTTTGTAAAAAGTAGTTGTAGTTCGATTAAAGATAGAGCCGAGATGTCAAACAGAAAAAATTACAAATGAAATTTAACGAGTTAATTTTCTGTAAGGTACTCAAGCGTGAATGAAACCCGTATCTGGTTTGACGAGCGAGTTTTACAAAAGGGAACGGGTAAGCAGAGAGGCTGTCTCATAAGTAACGACATGAGACAGCCTCGTTTGAGTTAGTTGCTTGCGGATTAAACAATCGGATTGGAATGGCCTCTTTTCAGTCACCTGACGATTATAGTTCCCGTGGCTACCGGTAACCCGTCGGCGGAAATCCGGTAGTGAAAGGCGCCGGTTGGAAGCTGACGCCTGAACAATTGGAATGTGGGAACAGAGAAAGATTGAGAATGTACATTTTTACCAAGCGCATCGAACAACTGCAGTTCATATTTGCCTGCATCTGTTCCGGATACTTCGAAGGTAACACTTGCCACCATCGGATTCGGGAAGGTTCTCACTTCCACACCTGGCCTGAATGTTTCCCTGATACTGGTTACAACCACAAAACTGTCGAATTCACAAACGGTATGCAGTGTCGTGTCGGTGAAACCGGGCTGGTTGAAATCAAAATAAACGGCGGCACTGTTCAGTATCTTTGTCTCACACGGCAGATTGCTCTGCTGTGCAACACGGAACTTTACAAATCCTTCACTTTCAGCACCGCCGCCAGGGGGGAGATTGATGTTTTGGAGGGTGAACTGGACGATGCCGCCACCATACACAACGAAGTCGAATGGATGACTGCATACGCCGGGATGAACCGTGGCAGGATCCAGTGCAGCAGACAGTGTATCACGAATGATAACCTGCCGCACTGTGTCTGCTCCGGTATTTCTGAACTGGATTAAGTAGTCCAAATCGGTTTTTGGACTGATGTAATTATGGGCCACATCATAGCCCTTGGGATGGCCTCTTTTGAGGTATAATGGATTGTAATCGGCATCGTAACTCTCCTGGCAATCGGTTTCCCTGAATACGTCGCCGTCATCTTCGGGAAACATCGTGTAAAAACCAAGCGAAATGTCGGCATTGCTGGTATCACTGATACAACCCTCCACGGCAGCTGTCGGGTAGCTGTATCCCGGATAGCCGGGGCTCTGCTCGGCAATGATGCGAAAGGTACTTCCGTTGGCGGGCCGCGACCACACGATCGAATCACTGCCCGCATCAAGCTGGAAGCGGAAATCAGGATCGTTCGGCTGTGTCAGCATGATGACATCCTCGGCAATGACATATCCGAGTGGTCCGTTCATATCTGCACCCACATTGGTAAGCATCATTTTGACAGAATCATTCTCGCAAAGTGCCTGCGCAGAGATGATTGATCCGTCCCACGCCGGATTTATATCGCAAAAATTATTGGGTGCAATAAAGGCTGTTACACAGTGTGTTTGTCCGGTTATGGTGTTGCAATCGAGGAACGCCACAAGCGACAACTCTCCGCAATCGGCATTGTTGAGTGTACCAATATTGAAGAACACGGTATCACCGGAAATACTCTGGGGAGCTACAGAACTGCTCACATACTGTAATCCGGGGTCGAGGATAACAGATATGAGTGTATTGAACGACGGAACCGTACCCGAGTTGCAGTAGCGAACCCTGTAGGTATTTTCTGTACAGCGGCGTAAAATGGAGGCTGCAATGTCCACCTCGTTTCTGGCACAGTCGAACTGTGTACGAACGGGAATACTGGCAAATACCGTATCAAAATAATCCTGGACATCCACAGTAATTGTCTGATCGCAGGGCTTCCAGTAGGTATTGGGTGGAAACAGTACCAGATTGTATGAGCCGGTGTCAACGGGCACGCGAATGTCGCCGTTTGCGTTGGCTACAGTATAAATAGTGTCATTGGCGCCTTCAAAACGCACTACCCAGTTTCTGAGCCCTGTCTCGTCTGCTTCCTTCTGGCAGTTTCCGTTGAAATCGCGGAAAATATTGGCCTCAATGTAGCTTGTCAGAACCTTCCCGTTTGCATCGGCCTTTATGACGCAGGCATAAGACTGGCCAATAGCACCGATAGTCAGTTCGCTGTAGCCGGCTGCGACAGCTCCGCCACGCTGTGCAATGATGGCATTGCCACCTGAAAAGCCACCGTGTGAATTGCGCGCTTCCCAGATTATATTGCCCTGAGCATCTGTTTTTATAATATTGAGATCCTCCAGCACCCCTGTAACACGGTGACCGGTGAGCAAAAGATTGCCTCCCGGCTCAACTGCCAGATCATTGATATCAGTTCCGTTGATGAATCGCTCCCAGACCGGGCTGGCATTGAGCCCCGGGGTAATTTTGACAAGATAACCGGCTCCTCCCGCTATCGTGTTGGAAAAACCGCCAACAATCAGGTTCCCGTCGGGAGTGAACTCGATTGCACTGGCAATTTCATCCTCCGGAGTTCCGTAAGTCTGTTCTCCGACCAGGGCGCCATCTTCCTTGAGGTGCAGCACATACGCCTGGCGATCGGCAATAGCGGTTACCTGCGACTCGCCGGCAACCAGAATATCTCCCACAGGCGAGACAGTGATACCATTGCCCTGTTTTCGATATTCGTCGTTACCATAATTGTTCAGCCACTGCAGATTACCATCGGCATCAGTTTTCATGACGAAAACATTCTGCCTGTTGCCCGGCATGTGCTGAATTCCTGTGAGAATCAGGTTCCCGTCATCGAGTCTTTTGATCGCCATTGCCTCCTCGATCAGGTCGTCGCCGTATGTCTTTTCCCAGAGTTTGATGCCAAACGCGTCGGTTTTCATCAGATAAATATCGCGCTGAAGCGGGCCCGAAGTGCCGTCGGCATCTACATAACCTGCCACGAAAATCTGACCGTCTGTATCTACAGCTACACCGGCGCCCTCAATACGTGCAGAAGGGGCACCGCCTGTATAGGTGCGGCTCCACTGAAGATTGCCGTCGGCATCAATCTTGAACAGGAACAGCCGGGAGTTGGCGTTGTAATAGCCGGTAACAACATAGCCACCATCAGCAGTACGCGCAATACCCCTGGCCACATCCTGGCCACTGCCACCATAGATGGCCTCCCATCCCTGAGCCTGCAGGCGAGTCAGAGAGAGAACCAGTGCGAACAGTGTGAATAAGCGTATTGCCATC
Organism: uncultured Bacteroidota bacterium; assembly: GCA_903836265.1. Lineage (GTDB taxonomy): Bacteria > Bacteroidota > Bacteroidia > Chitinophagales > Saprospiraceae > M3007. The sequence goes on from CAILQK010000258.1 coordinate 9,158, forward strand.
TGTATGAAAGTTTTGCCGGGGCGTTTAAACCTTTTGATGATACAAAAGTGCAGGCAATGAGTTTTCAGGAGAAAGACAAAATTTCCGATTTGTTGAACAGTTTTTTCGGCCATGATGAAAAAATTTCAGGTTAATTCTTGGATTATTAGCGATTAAAACAATTTTATTCAAAAAAAAGCGTTATTTTGCAGATTGTATTTTTTTATTTTGTTGAAATAAAACAATTCAAACTGTATGCAAAAAAGCGTTTTGGTGGAAATTGTGACTTCCCTTCAGAAAAAAGAAATCAGGGAAGTATCCAGGTGGCTCAAGTCTCCTTCACACAATCAACGCAAAGATGTGATTGATCTGTTCGATTACATGATTAAATATGCGACTGATTTTTCAGAAGCGTATCAAAAGGAGCGTGCATGGGAAGCGATTTACCCGAATCAGGCCTATGACGATGCGTATATGCGTCAGGTCATGTATTTTCTGCTCAAAGCTATTGAAGAATATCTGGTTTTTACAGATTTTATGAACGACAGGGTAAAATTTCAGCTTTCCCTGGCGAGAACGTACCGAAAAAAAAAGCTGGAAAAGGCATACAAACAGGCTCACCGACTTGGCAGGGATACGCTGGAAGCACAGCCGCTGCGAAACGACTGGTACCTGCTCAACCGCTTCTTTCTGGCTCAGGAGGAGTACGAGTACCTGATGAGTATTACCCAGAACGCACCTGTGAACCTGCAGGAGGCCGCCGATGCACTGGAAAAATGGTTTCTGGAGGAAAGACTGCGCATCAGCAAGGATATGCTTGCGCACCACCACATCTTTCAGAAATTAAAATACGACCACGGGCTGATAGATCAGGCCCTTGCCTATGTGGAAGAAAAGCAATTACTCTCGGAACCCTCCATTGCTGTTTATTACTTCACATATCGCGCCCTGACAGATCCGGCAGAAGAATCGCACTTCGACAAGCTCGAACACCTGATTCAGCACGAAAGCAACCGGTTCCTGCCTTCCGAAATAAGAACGCTGTACCTCGCTGCTCTCAACTATTGTGTCTCCAAAATAAACCAGGGCCGGCAGGATTTTGCACGACGAGCCTTTATGCTGTATCGCCAGGGCCTGGAAGAACAAATTCTGCTTGAAAACAACACGGTGTCCAGATATACATTCGGCAACGCCGTGGGAGCAGCCCTCCGGAACCGCGAATATGAATGGGCAGAAAAATTTATCACCGACTTTCAGCACCACCTCGACGAGAAGGAACGTACGAGTATCGTCAATTTCAATCTTTCAAGGATTTACTTTGAAAAAAATGATTACGACAGGGCACAGGATCTGCTCATGAAGTTTGAGTACGATGACATGCTGTTCAATATCATCGCCAAAACAATGCTCCTGAAAATTTACTACGAAAAAGATGAATCTGACGCCTTCGAATCGCTGCTGGAAAGTATGAGAACGTATCTTCAACGAAAGGAAGCCCTGGATCCGGCGCGAAAAACAGCCTTCAAAAATATGATCAGTCTGATGAAAAAGCTGCTGAACCTGAATATCTACTCAAAGGCACAACGGGAAAAATTCCGCGAAACAGTCGAAAAAACGAGCCCACTGGCCGAAAGGGAGTGGCTACTGAAACAGATTGAGTAGTTTTGCGTTTCTTTGCGGTATATCCCTGACAATCCGGGATGCAAATTTCAGTATCATCAGGTAATAAAAACGTACAAAAACCTTGAAAAAAGGATACCAGGTAGCGCTTCTCGTGCTGGTAGTACTGCTCATTGACCAGGCTACCAAGTTCTACATAAAAACAACCTTCGAGTACAACAGCGAAGTGCTCATTTTCGGACAGGAGTGGGCACGCCTGCACTTTGTTGAAAATGAAGGTATGGCTTTCGGAATGACCCTCGACTGGGAATATGGCAAACTCACCCTGAGCCTGTTCCGTATTCTCATGGTGGCCGGACTCATTTTCTGGATCAAAACTCTGATTGAGGAAAAAATGCCTGCGGGTTTTATCATGAGCGTGGGGCTCATCACCGCAGGAGCACTCGGAAATATCATTGACAGCGTTGTTTATGGTATGATTTTCAGCGCATCACCCTACCACGGCGGTCTGGCAGAGGTAGTGCCCTGGGGTACCGGATATGCCTCTCTCCTCCATGGGAAAGTTGTGGACATGTTCTATTTCCCCATACACACCTGGGAACTGCCCGACGGAGACACTTTTACTTTTTTCAGCCCGATATTCAACGTGGCAGATGCTGCAATTACAACGGGGGTACTCAGCATCCTGATATTCCAGCGGCGCTTTTTCCGCGACAGCACGGAATCAAAAACGGCTCAAACGCCTGCATCAACGGAGGCATTCTCCAACAGTGATACACCGGCCGCCGAAAGTGACATTGCTGAAAGTCAGGAATCTGATCAGTCAGATGCCGGCAAATTCTGATATTTGAAATCTGCCGACAGGAGGCTGTACACAGCTGTATCGAGAAATTTGTCCCTGAATTTGTAATTCTCCCTGAAAAAGGCTTCTCTGATGAAGCCACACCGCTCCAGAACCCGGACAGAGCGGGAATTACCGGGATTCACATGGGCTTCAACGGAATGCAGCCCCGCTTCGGTGAAGGCAAAACGCAGAACGGACATGAGCGCCTCTGTCATCAGCCCGTTACCCTGACGCCTCTTGTCAAGCAAATAACCGATCTCTCCGCGACTGTTCTTCTGGTCTATTCTCCAGATTCCTGCATAACCAATCATGCCGGAATCCGGTTTCTCTTCCAGAACCCAGTTGTAGCCGGCTCCCTGTTGCCCGTCGCGCTGCATTCCGGCAATCATATCAGCGGCTTCTCCGACCGTTTGCATGGGCTCCCTGTCGAGGTAGTGCATCCGGTCGGGGTCTGACCGAAGCCGGAAAAGGGCCCCGGCATCGTCCATCCTGAACGGGCGGAGAAGCAGTCGTGCCGAATGAAGCTCTTCAAACATTATTCCACGATGATTTCATCGAAGAACAACCATGCTCCGTTGCCTCCGCCGGGAGCATCTGCCGGAATCTTTCCAAAATTGGTTCCGACGAATTTTATGTAGCGCCCCCGGGCTCCGGGCGTCTCCAGTTCGACTGTCTCTACCGAAATCCCCTGCATCTCGTCGGAATTGAATTTGCGGCGGGCCACTTCTCTGAAGTCGGTTCCGTTATCAGAGACGGACACCACTATTTCGCGTGGCGGATATATCCAGGCCACTTTTGCATTGGCGAAATGCGTGGTGATACGGGAAAAATCGGTTTCAGCACCAAGATCAATTACAGGATCCATGTCATACCCCTCCTGGGCCACCCAGTTGTTCCAGGCTTTGGGAGCTCCGACTACTCCGTTCGTCAGTCCGTACTGCTCCCCGCCGGTATATTTTTCTGGCTGATGACTCATGGTATAAGGCTTTCCGCTGGCCTTGTGAACCATGTACTGCACTGTACGGGTAGCGCCAGCCTGTTTTGTGCGCTGAAAGGCAGCCGCCCTGATGGTGGCTGACTTCGTCAGTTCGAAGGGACCTCTGTAACGCGCAGAGCTTCCACCGGGCTCGGTACCGTCAGTGGTATAGCGAATCTCGAAATCGGGCAACCCTACACTCAGGCTCACCTTGCCATCAGTGTAGGATGCATTTACATCAAAGATAGCCCTGGAGTAGTTCACTTTCAGCGCATCCAGCCGTCTGAAGTGAGTGATCATCCTTCTGCTGAAGTCAGAAAAATCCTTTCTGGCTACCGGCGACCAGGCGATTTCAGCCAGCGCACAGGTGCGCGGGAAAGCCATGTACTCCAGTTTGCTTTCCGTTTTGATGTACTCTGTCCAGATATTGCCCTGTACTCCGAGAATTCTTTTGGCCTCATCAGCAGTGAAACCGGCAGGTACCGGATCATAGGCATACACCTTGTCAACAGGCAGATAGCCGCCGATGGCCAGCGGCTCTGTGGCAGGATCACCCTGATAATAGTCAAAGTAAACAGCCGAGGTGGGCGTCATGATGGCATCGTGACCCGCGCGAGCAGCCGCAATTCCGCCTTCTGTACCGCGCCAGCTCATTACTGTGGCAGTAGGGGCCAGCCCTCCCTCCAGAATTTCGTCCCAGCCTATCAGTTTTTTCCCGTGTCTGGCCAGAATGGCCTCTGCACGCCTGATGAAATAGCTTTGCAGTTCATGCGTGTCCCTGAGTCCGTTGTCCTTCATTCGCTGCTGGCATTTCTGACATACTTCCCAGCGTGTTTTGGGACATTCATCGCCACCAATATGCACGTACGGACCGGGGAAAAGAGAACAAACCTCTTCGAGTACTCCTTCTATGAACTGGAATGTTTCATCATTCCCTGCACAAAATACATCGTCAAATACACCCCACTTCTGCTGGGCCTTGTACGGTCCGCCTGTACATCCGAGATTCGGATAGGCACTGAGGGCAGCCAGGGCGTGTCCCGGCATTTCAATTTCGGGAATTACCGTGACAAAACGCTTTTGGGCGTACTCGACCACCTCGCGAACTTCGTCCTGCGTATAGATGCCACAGTACCTGATACTGTCGAAACGCTGTGGTGAATCCGAGTAGTGGCCAACGAGCGTACCCTCCCGGCATGCTGCGACAGTCTGCAGACGCGGATATTTTTTTATCTCGATTCGCCAGCCCTGATCCTCGGTAAGGTGCCAGTGGAATGTATTGATCTTCTGTGAAGCTATAACATCAATAAACTTCTTCACGAAACTGACCGGGAAGAAATGGCGACCCACATCAAGGTGCATTCCCCTGTAGGAAAAACGGGGCTCATCCTGGATATAGCAGGCCGGAACCACCCAGCCACCAGACATGGACACCTTTTCCTGACTGAATATCTCGACCGGGAGAATCTGCCGCAAAGTCTGTACCGCGTAAAAGGCACCCGCAGCCGTACGCGCGCGTATGACAATATTCACCGGACTGACTTCCAGCCTGTATCCCTCGGGATGCTGGATTTCCTCATCCCTGATCAGATATATACCGTTCTCGTCCGGACTTTTCGGGGCCTTGTTGTATGCCTGGGCAGGAAGTTTGTACCCGGTAGCAGGAGCAAGAGACAAGGTCAGGTATTCTGCAGCAACAGCCCACCCGGGATCATTTTTGGGTGAAAACACCTTTGTTTTGGCAGTCAGTGTGAATGTCCCCTCTTTGGGTAAAACAGCCACGGGCTTCGGAATAATCTGGAAAACATGCGCAGTCTGGCTGAAGGCCGCCATTGGAAAGAGCACCAGAAATATCAGGTTTCGGATTTTCATGCAAAAAACGGATTTTGAGTGCAAGGTAAATTTACATTGTCCAATATTCCAAATATCGCGCCACAACATGCAATTCAGTGTTTTTCCGATACATATAATATAGTGTCAAGAACGGCACGACCCGGCAGAGAAATATCGGCAAACAGACTCCCGTACACCACATGCGGATAGTGCAGACTGTCGTAACCGAACGCTATGAGCCAGTGTTTACCTTCCGGAACAGGTGCAATACAGCCTTTTGCATCATCACCCGTAAGGAATACTGCATCGAAATACGAGGGTGGATTTTCATAACCCGGAAAGGAATCCGCGTCAAATTTCACATAGACTGCAGCCGCAGGAATGGGCTGTCCATGATGGGATGTTTTGACGCAGATTTTCGTCGGGAGCGGAATCTCTTCGGGAGCCGCAGGGCGACAGCCGGCGAAAAGGCAGACACACAAAAGCATCGGGAAAACTGAATGCATGCGGGGAAAGAGTTAATTTTTTTCAGAGAACAAAGCTAACTCTAAATTGATCCCGGTGTACTCGTAAATTTTCGCTATTTTTGTAACGCTCTAACCAAAACACCCGAACTGGCAGGTTCTTCTGACCCCGACCGGTTCGGGAAAGGTGGTTGTTAACCAAAACGAACAGTCATGCCAAAGAATCTGACCAGGCCCGATGTGCCACATGCCATCGCTCCACCACCCATTCCCGACAACAGGATTGTCACCCTCGACGAGTTTATCATTCGCTCTGAAAAAGATTTTGAATATGCGACGGGAGAGCTCACCGGACTGCTCCGCGATATTGGCGTTGCAGCCAAGATCATCAACCGGGAGGTAAACAAGGCCGGACTGGTGAATATTCTGGGAGTTTCCAGCGGCAACGAGAATCAGAGCGGCGACGTTCAGCAGAAGCTGGATGTTTATGCCAACGAGCGGCTTGTTGAATGCCTGCAGAACTCCGGTGAATGTTGCGCAGTAGCCTCCGAGGAAAACGACGATATCATTCCAGTGCCGGGAGTTGGCTACAAGCCCAACCATTATGTCGTACTGTTTGATCCGCTCGATGGCTCTTCCAACATTGACGTAAATGTATCGGTAGGTACTATTTTTGCCATTTACAGGAGAATCAGCGACCCGTCGGGCCCACCCTCCCGGGAAGATTTTCTTCAGCCCGGCAAGCGGCAGGTCGCAGCAGGATATGTTTTGTATGGTACCTCCACGATACTCGTTTACACCACCGGACGCGGAGTGAACGGCTTCACGCTCGACCCGAGTATCGGGGAGTTCTGTCTGAGCCACCGGAATATGCGCATCCCCGACAACGGGCAGAATTATTCGGTCAATCAGGGCTATTACTCCAAGTTTGACCTGGAAATGCGCCGATATATAGATCACTGCTCCGACCAGAATTATGGTCTCCGGTATATCGGAAGTATGGTCAGTGATATTCACCGGATTCTGATACACGGAGGAATTTTTCTGTATCCAAGTACCAGGAAATACCCCGGAGGCAAACTCCGGTTGCTGTACGAGTGCAACCCGCTGGCCATGATTGTTGAACAGGCCGGAGGCAAGGCCATCAATACCGGTCTGAAACGAATTCTCGATATTGCGCCCGGGGAGCTGCACCAGCGGTCAACGGTAGCACTGGGCTCGCCAGCCATGGTGGACGAGCTGAAAGCATTCATCGAGCGGTACTCGGCACTTCCGATATAGCGCACAGTTTGAACAAAGACGCCCTTGCAGCGTTCATTCGGGTATGTCTTTAACTGCACTGTTGTTCCCGCTCATAATGATGCAAACTGCTTCTGCTGAACTGAAAATCTCTTTTTCCAACCTGAAAGAGGCCAAAGGCCAGCTCTATGTGGCTGTCTATGCCACAGAGTCCGATTTTCTGAATACCGACAAAGTATATGCACAGCAAATTGTTCCGGTAAAGCAGTCCGGCGACCTTGAAATGACCTTTGCTCTGCCACCGGGAAAGTACGCAATAAGTTGCTTTCACGATGTAAACAGCAATGGCAAACTGGACACCAATCTGGTGGGTATTCCATCGGAGCCGTACGGTTTTTCCAATAACGCAAGGCCCCGCTTCCGTCCGCCCTACTGGTCAGAGGCCTGTTTCAGTCTTCCGGCCGGCACAACAAGGCACCCTGTCAGGCTTGATACATGGTAATTTATTTTCGCCTTGTATCAATGATATACTGAATCTTCCAGCCTTCGCCGGTACGAACCAGCTGAAGCGAGTTGGTGCCTGTGTGCGAAACTTCGCCGTTCAGATAAAAAGTGTAGGGCGCCCACACACTCGCGAGCGACTCTTCAGTCAGTACCTTTCCGAAAGTAATCCGCTCCTCGAATTCATTTTTTCTGGGAGCGCCAATGAGTGATACGAATTCGGCGAAACTGTCGGTTTTCACTGCAGTCACTGCACCTGTGCTGTCTGTCCTGCACGTTTGCAGAATCATACTGCCCGTACAGGCGCTCCTGAGCAATACGGTGTCGCCCCTGTTCATTCCATCGAAAAAGCGATTGACAACCTCCCTTACCTCATACTCCCGGGTCTGGGCTGCCGTATGTTGTGCGCCCCAGAAGAGGCATAGTGCGAGAATAGTGCGCGATATTTTCATTGATAAAGTAATTTTGCCGCATCCGGGAAGCGGGCCTTTTTTGAACTGGCATGAGAACGCGGAACGAGCTTCCGCTGCAAAAGTGCCCGAATTGGCCGGACTGGTGCAATAATCTGGCAGATTTGACATAATTTTAACCGGAATACCTTCATGGAAGAAACATTTGAGGAGATAATACAGTCGTCCAGACCAGTACTGATTGATTTTTTGCCACCTGGTGTGGCCCCTGCAGGGCAATGGCGCCGGTGCTCTCGGAACTCGGGACCAGACTGGGCGACCGGATCTCCATTGTTGAAATAGATGTTGACCAGCATACTGACCTGGCAGTCAAAATGAAAGTTATGGGAGTACCTACTTTTATGATTTATAAAAATGGTCGTCAACTTTGGTCGGAAGCTGGAACCTTCACCTTCGAAACCCTGAAAAAAAAGCTTGAAGATGCTGAAAACCAGTAAAATATCATTAATTTTATCTTCATTGATCTTTTTGTACTCATGCTCGGAAGAGAAGCCTGCTCCCGGCACCGGAACGCCCCGCGCGAAGAAACAGGATACCAGAGAGATATCCGGGAAAGCTCCTGAACCGGCTGCCGGCAGAGAAAAGCCTGTGAGCCCGGTAAAGCCGGCACTTGACAGAGATTACCTGATGGGCAAATTTGAGCCTTCGAAACATCCTGATTTTGTGTCTGTGAAGGCCCCCTACACCGACAGACAGGGAATGATGCTGCGCCGTGAAACTTTTGAAGCCTTCCGGGAGATGTGGAAAGCTGCCAAAAAGGAAGGTGTTGAGCTGAATATCAAGTCTTCAACCAGAAATTTTCAGCAACAGAAGGCTATTTGGGACAGCAAATGGAAAAAATATGCGAAGGAAAAGCCCGGAGCCAGAGAGCGCGCGCTGAAAATACTGGAGTACTCCGCCATGCCCGGAGCTTCGCGCCATCACTGGGGTACCGATGTGGATCTGAACGACCTGAACAATACTTCCATGGAATCGGGCGGGAAATACAGGAAAGTGTATGACTGGCTGGCTGCACACGCTCATGAGTACGGGTTTTGTCAGCCCTACACGGCAGGCCGTACGGCAGGCTACAAGGAAGAGAAGTGGCACTGGAGCTATACTCCGCTCAGTCAGGGCTATACCGACCGGTTTCGGGAACTGATCACAGACGAAGATTTCAGCGGATTCTCGGGCTCTTCATCGGCCACGGAGATAAAAGTAGTAAAAAACTACGTACTGGGTATCAACGAAAAATGCAGATAACATCAGCTTTTCTCTGCCAGTTCGAGCCAGCGCAGCTCTTTCATTTCGAGTGTTTCCTGTAACTCACCCAGTTCCTTCGACAATTTTGAGATGGTATCAGGGGAAAGCGATGTGTCATTGAAAGACTCCATGATTTCCCGTTTTCGCTCCTCTCCGGCTGCGATTTCCCGTTCCAGCTTGCGCATTTCGTTCTTCTCCGTGTTGGTGAGTCCGGCTTTGGGTGTGGCAGGCGCTGCAGCCGTGGCCTTCTCGGCGGCGGACTTGTCGGCAGAGACCTGTTCAGCCCTCTTGAGGGCCCTGTATTCGGCATAGGTTCCGTTGAAGTCGCGAATTTTCCCTCCGCCCTCAAATACAAAAAGGTGATCTACCAGACGATCCATAAAATAACGATCGTGCGTCACCACCAGCAGTACTCCCGGATAATCTTCCAGAAAGTCTTCAAGTACCTGAAGCGTAAGTACATCCAGGTCATTGGTGGGCTCGTCGAGAATGAGAAAATTGGGATTCTTCATCAGGACTGTCAGCAGATAAAGCCGTCGGCGTTCACCACCGCTGAGCTGGCTCACATACACCTGCTGCTGCGCGCGAGAGAAGAGGAATCGCTCGAGCAACTGGGCAGCGGAGAGTTCCTTCCCTTTTTCCAGCGGAATATAGTCGGCAATATCGCGAACCACATCAATTACCCGTTTGTCTTCCGACATCCGGATACCCTCCTGTTTGTAATGGCCGAATGTTACGGTATCCCCCACAACCACCTTGCCGGTATCGGGGTCGAGCATTCCGGTTAGAATTTCAAGAAAAGTTGATTTGCCGGCGCCATTTTGTCCGACAATCCCCAGCCTTTCCTTTCTTTTGAATTTGTAAGAGAAATTGTCGAGAATACGCTTGTTTCCGAATGACTTGCTGATATTGTGCAGTTCGACGATTTTGCCACCCAGCCAGGTTTCCTTGATGGCAAGGCTCATTTCCTCCGGTTTTTTCTTCAGGGAGTCGAGTACGTCCTTCTTCTCGTAATAGGCATCCACGCGGGCCTTGGCCTTGGTGGTACGGGCCTGCGGCGATCTTCGCACCCAGTCGAGTTCCCGTTTCAGGAGTTTGTTCTGGCGGTCGTACGTAACCGCCTCCACCTCCTCCCTGGTCGCTTTTTTTTCCAGATAATCGGCATAAGATCCTGAATACCGGCGAATTACTCCACCTTCGAGTTCTATGATGCTGTCGCAAACATTTTCGAGGAAGTAACGGTCGTGCGTCACCATGAAAAGTGTCAGATTGGGCGACTGCAGGTATTCCTCCAGCCATTCAATCATTTCAATATCGAGGTGGTTGGTAGGCTCGTCGAGGATTAGGAAGTCCGGTTCGTCGAGCAGAATTTTTACCAGGGCAAGCCTTTTCTGCTGCCCCCCCGAGAGCGTATTCACCTTCTGTTCGAAATCATCGAGCCGGAAACGGAAGAGCAGTTCCTTGACCCTGGCCTCGAAAGACCACGCGTTCTGCATGTCCATTTCTGCCATTGCCTCCTGCAGTTCCTCCGCCATTTCGGGGTGTGCCAGTGCCTTTTCGTAGCGTTTTACTATCCTGACCAGCGGATTGGCCGGATCAAGAACAGCAGAGAGTACATCCAGTTCGGGATGAAACCGGGGCTCCTGATCGAGCCAGCCGATACGAATATCTTTCCTGAGTGTGATTTTGGCACGCTCTCCCTCAGACCCCTCCAGCCCGGCGATCACCCGCATGAGTGTTGTTTTACCGGTGCCGTTTTTGGCTATGAGGCCAATCTTCTGCCCCTTGTCTATATAGAGGCTGAGATTCTGGAACAGCACTTTTTCACCATAACTTTTGGTGATATTTTCGAGCGTAAGGAAATTCATGATCAGCGATTAGGGTGCGAAGGTAGGGGTTTTCCGGCAAGCGGGTATTTCAAACATGCCCTGCCGGGTCCGGCGTCAAAAGAGCAGGGGTGAACAGCTGGAGAACGCAGGTATAAGAACCAATGCAAAAATGGAATGACAAATTTTGACAGATGGCATAAAATATCATTAAAAGTTGCAAAAAAAACTCTATAATTTTGATATACTATATTTTTTCTTGACTTTTGTAGCGAAAACGACATAAATGTTATTCATCCGGCATGCCGGATTTTCACCGACAGAAAACACTCATTCAAATTTTATTCGTATGTTTCAAAAACAACTTAAATCGTGCCTAATGCTGGCAGTTGCCCTGCTCTTCTGGAGCAGTGCTGTCATAGCGCAGCGGCAAATCAGCGGCCGGGTAACCGATGCCGAGACAGGCGAACCCCTCATTGGCGCCAGTATCGTTGTAACCGGTACTACAGCTGGCTCAATCGCCGATGTACAGGGCAATTTTCGCCTTTCGCTCCCTTCGGATGCCAAATCCATCCTTGTTACTTACACCGGTTATACTGAGCAGACCGTTGATCTCGGGGCCAGCACTACCTACGAAGTCAGGCTGATTCCGGGAGTTGCACTCACAGAAACTGTAATTATCGGCTACGGTCGTGTAAAAAGAGAGGATCTGACAGGTTCTGTGGTAGCAGTAACACCGAAAGAGTTCAACAAGGGTGCTATCACAGGGCCTCAGGAACTGCTGGCCGGCAAGGTTGCCGGCGTACAGGTAACTACAGGCGCCGACCCGGGCGGTGGCGCCACTATCCGGATTCGCGGTGGATCATCTCTGAGTGCCACCAATGACCCGCTGATTGTTATTGACGGTGTTCCGGTGGCAAACGACGATATCGCCGGCGCACGCAACGTGCTCAATGTGGTCAATCCGAACGATGTAGAAAGTATTACAGTGCTAAAAGATGCCTCTGCAACGGCAATTTACGGATCGCGTGCCTCCAATGGTGTCATAATGATTACGACGAAAAAGGGTAACTCAAAGAAAGAGCTTCGTACAGAATACAACGGCAGTGTCGCATTCAGCAACATTGTACAGACTGCTGATGTCCTGTCGGCCGATGAATACCGCGATCTGATTTTTGCCCGCTTTGGAGAAAATCACCCTGCACGCGCACTGCTTGGAAATGCAAACACCGACTGGCAGAGTGAAATTTACCAGACAGGGGTCATGCAGGATCACAACCTGTCCCTTTCCGGTGGTATCGGCAAACTTCCATTCCGCGTATCCTGGGGTTTGACCGACCGCGATGGTATTCTCAAGACAGACAATTTCAATCGTCTGACAACCGCTGTCAACATGAACCCGACATTCCTGAAGGATATGTTGCAGGTGAATGTCAACTTCAAGGCGATGTCTGACAGAAACCACTTCGCTGACCGCGGCGCTATAGGCTCTGCCTTCCAGTTCGATCCGACCCAGCCCACCACAGTAGCCGATGGCCCTTACGGAGGATACTATACCTGGCTGAACAACGACGGCAATCCGAATACACTGGCTACGGCCAATCCGCTGGCTCTGCTGTACATGAAGAACGACGAGTCGCACGTAAGCCGCTACCTGCTCAATGCTTCGGCTGACTACCGTTTCTGGTTCCTGCCAGCTCTTCACGCCAACCTGAACGTAGGCTACGACCGCTCCTACGGCTCCGGCTCTGTGTTTATACCGGCCGATGCAGCATTTGCATTCTCTACCGGTGGCCGCGACGAGGTGTACAACCAGACCAAGCGCAACAAGCTGGTCGAGTTTTACCTGAACTACGCCAAACAGTTCGGCAAAAACAACCTTGACCTGATGGGTGGCTACTCCTGGCAGCATTTCTATCGCAACAACTATGCGTTCGCAACCAATGTGGACAAGTCACAGGTACTTCGCCCGGCCGACAGCACACCCAAAGAGTACTATCTGCTCTCGCTGTTCGGACGTATGAACTACTCCTTCAATGATCGGATTTTCCTGACAGGTTCTGTCCGCCGCGACGGCACTTCCCGTTTCTCTGAAGATAACCGCTGGGGCCTGTTCCCGGCCGCTGCACTTGCAGTAAAGGCTGTTGACCGCCCGAATGCCAATTTCTCCAGCATGAAACTCCGCGTGGGCTATGGTGTAACCGGCCAGCAGGACATCAACAGCGATTACTACCCGTATCTGGCAAGGTACCTGGCCAGTACGCCAACAGCCCAGTACCAGCTTGGCAACCAGTTTATCCAGACACTGCGTCCGGAAGGTTATGATGCAAACATCAAATGGGAGGAAACAACCACATATAACGCCGCCATTGACTACGGTTTCTGGGGAAATCGTGTAACCGGTGCCGTTGAGGTATATCTGCGCAAAACAAAGGATCTGATCAACTACATACCCGTTGCCGCCGGCACCAACCTCACCAACTTCATCAATACCAACGTTGGCGACCTGGAAAACCGCGGTATCGAGTTCTCTCTGAACACCACTCCGTGGCAGAGCGACAAGGGCAGCTGGACATTCGGATTCAACGTGGCCTACAACGAAAACAAAATCACCCGCCTGACCAAAACTGAAGACCCCAACTACCAGGGTGTCAACGTAGGAGGTATCGCCGGTGGCGTGGGCAACACCATCCAGATTCACAGCGTGGGCTTCCCGGCAAACTCGTTTTTTGTTTATGAACAGGTGTATGATGCGCAGGGAACTCCCATCGAGGGCCTGTACGTTGATCGCAACGGCGATGGAAAACTTACACCAGACGATCGCTACCGATACGAAAAGCCGGCTCCAAACTACCTGATAGGTTTCACTACCGGACTGAATATAGGAAAGTTCGACTTTTCAGCAGCGGGCCGTGCCAATCTGGGCAACTACATCTACAACAACAATCTGTCGAACAACGCGTACTACAACCAGCTCTACGGAAGTACGAATGTGCTGCGCAATGTGCTTTCTCCGACTGCATCCATTGACTTCACAGTTCCCCAGTACTTCTCCGATTACTTCATCAGCGATGCATCCTTCCTGCGCGTAGATCACGTAACTGCCGGTTACACCTTCAATATCGGCCGCCGAATCCAGTCGCTGCGCCTGTCTGCTACGGTACAAAACCCGCTGCTGATCACCAACTACGACGGACTTGATCCGGAAGTGTTCGGTGGTATTGATAACAACGTTTACCCACGCGCTCGCACGTTCCTCCTCGGGCTGCGCGCCAACTTCTAATTCTAAACGACGAAATATATGAAACTGCTCACATTCAAAAACATGCTCTTCGTGGCCGCACTTTCCCTGACGGCCGTGTCGTGCTTCAAAGATCTGAACACTGTTCCGATTGATCCGGACGAGATCACTTCAGCGGCAGTGTATGAAAATCCGGCCGCCTACAAGCAGGTGTTGTCCAAACTGTACGCAGGCCTGGCTGTCAGCGGACAGGAAGGCCCGGCGGGCCGCCCGGACATCGCAGGTATTGACGAGGGCTTCTCTACCTATCTGCGCCAGTACTGGAAAGCCCAGGAACTGCCCACCGACGAAGCGGTGATTGCATGGAACGATGGCAATATCCAGGACTATCACCAGCAGGACTGGGATGCCAACAATGAGTTCATCACTGCCATGTACAACAGGATTTATTACCAGATTTCTCTGTGTAATGAGTATCTGCGTGAAACAACTGTGGAAAAACTCGACAGCCGCGGCGCCGATGCTGCCCTGAAGGCCGAGGTGGCCCAATACCGCGCCGAAGCCCGCTTCCTGCGCGCACTCAGCTACTGGCATGCACTCGACCTGTTCCGCAACGTGCCTTTTGTCACAGAAAATGACAAAGTGGGCTCCTTCTTTCCGGTTCAGTACAATGCAGAGCAACTTTCCGACTTTATCGAGTCTGAACTAAAGGACGTCGAAGGCGGTCTGGCTGCACCGCGCCAGAACGAGTACGGTCGCGCCGACAAGGCGGCAGCCTGGACGCTGCTCGCAAAACTTTACCTGAATTCAGAGGTTTACACCGGCCGCAACCGCTACAATGATTGCAACACATACTGCCAGAAGGTAATTGATGCCGGCTATACCCTGCACTCCGAGTACACTCAGCTGTTCATGGCCGATAACCAGAATGCATCGGGTATTATTTTCCCTGTACTCTTCGACGGCCTTAAAACACAGACATGGGGCGGTATGACATTCCTCGTACACGCAGGTGTGGGAGGCAGCATGAAGGCTTCCGACTTCGGTATTGACGGTGGCTGGGGTGGTATCCGCACAACGAGTGCCCTTGTCAACAAATTCACAGCCGCCGGCGTTGAATCTGTGGTGGTGGCACCAACAGAAGGAAATACTGCCAGCTATCAGAAAATATATGTCCCCGGAAACTACCAGGGCTGGAATCCCGCAGGAGCTGCCAACCTGACATCTCCGGCTGGCAATAACACCTACGAAGGGTATATTTATTTCCCGGAAGACAACTCACCCTTCAAGTTCACACTCGGCCCCGACTGGAATAACAACTTCGGCGACAACGGCGCCGACGGCACACTCGACCAGAACGGAGCCAATATTTCTGCACCAACCGCCGGCTTCTACAAGATCAATGTGGACCTGACCAACCAGACTTACACCCTGCAAAAAACAGAGTGGGGTCTGATCGGCGATGCCACCGCAGGAGGCTGGGGCGAAGACCAGAACATGACGTACAACTCCACTTCCGGCGCGTGGGAGATCACCGCCAAACTGGAAGGCGGGAAGGACGTAAAGTTCCGTGCAAACGACGACTGGGCCCTGAATTATGGCGACGACAGCGCCAATGCAACACTCGAGCAAAACGGCGCAAATATCAAAATTCCGTCCGGCGGCACCTACCAGATCAAACTGTATCTGGACAAACCCGATTACACCTACTCCATCGAGAAACTCTCTCTGGATGGCCGGGCTCTGTTCTACACAGACGGACAGTCGCTCGAAATTGCTGATATCTCGCAGTTCACAGAGGGCTATGCACTTTCCAAGTACAAAAACGTCACCTCCGGAGGTGCTGCAGGCTCCCACCCGACTTTTGTTGACAATGACTTCCCGCTCTTCCGTATCGAAGATGTGCTGCTGATGAAAGCAGAAGCACTCCTTCGCAACGGTGGTTCATCTTCAGAAGCAGCCCAGCTGGTGAATACAGTACGTCAGCGCGCATACGGTGGCGGTACAGCAGCAAATGTCAACGCTGCTGATCTGACACTGGATTTCATCCTCGACGAGCGCGCACGCGAACTGTACTGGGAAGGACATCGCCGGACAGACCTGGTCCGTTTCGGCAAATTCAGCGAAACAAGCTATCTGTGGCCGTGGAAAGGCGGTGTAAAAGAAGGTGTTTCCACTTCGAAGCACCTTGATATTTTCCCGATTCCGGCTTCTGACCGCGGTGCCAACCCGAACCTGCAACAAAATCCGGGTTATTAATTTTTCACACTATCCCGCGTATTCCGGGAATGATGCCAGTCTGTGTCATTTCCGGAATACACGGAATCAATATCAAAAAATATGAAAAAACTTCCTGGTTTCATTTTGGGTACTGCCCTGCTGCTTTCCGCCTGCTCGGAGCAGACAAAGGATCCTGTACTGCAACTCGGTGCTGCACCTGCCATCACAGCACCGGCAGCAAGTGCTGCATTTACCCTCACAGAAAATACGGCAAATGATATTTTTTCGCCTTTTACCTGGACAGCCGGATCTTATGGCTTCGACGCAGCTGTAAGCTACACGCTCGAACTGGACAAAGCGGGCAACAACTTTGCCGATCCGGTCGTGGTGGGCACTGTGAATGCGCTCTCGCTGGATGGCGTGACAAACGGCAAAATAAACAATATCCTCCTCTCCAAAGGTCTGCCGGCCGACGAAGCCTCCAATATTGAGTTTCGTCTGGCCGCCCGCGTAAACCCGGATGTCGAGGTGGTTTATTCTGCACCGGTTTCTGTTCGTATTACTCCCTACCCGGTAATTATCGTTTACCCGCAATTGCAGGTACCCGGCAGCTATCAGGGCTGGAACCCGGGCGATAACAATACCATCATCTTCTCCGCGCGCAGCGACGAGAAATATGAGGGCTATATCTACTTCGCAAATCCGGGAGAGAAGTACAAGTTCACCAAAGGCCCAAGCTGGGCAAACAACTGGGGCGATAATGGTCTGGATGGCACACTTGAAAAAGACGGTGCCGACATTCCGCTCGCCGATGCCGGTCTGTACAAACTGAATGTTGATCTCAATGCACTTACGCACAGTAACCTGAAAACCAGCTGGAGTATCATCGGCAGCGCCGTCGGCGGATGGGATGTGGACAAAAACATGACATACGATCCGGGCACCCGCAAACTGGTGGCAACGCTCGATCTGGTACAGGGCGAAATGAAGTTCCGCGCCAACAACGACTGGGCTGTAAACCTCGGAGATAACGATGCCAACCGCTCACTTGAATATGGTGGCGCCAACATCGCGGTAACTGAAAACGGCAACTACACCGTTGAACTGAACCTCGGCAATGCAGTTTATAACTACAAGCTGACCAAGAACTGATTGGCTTTTTCAGCTGATAAAATATTTCCAGGGGGAAGCACCAGCCGGTACTTCCCCCTGTTATTTATGGTAATCAGGGAAATACAATAATCAGTAACAATAAAAAAATCCCTCTTCAGAACACCGAAGAAGGATTAATTATATTACTTGATCTGGATGATTTTTTATTAATCCAGAGACTGGTTAGCCACTTTGGCAGCCTCTACCATCTCCTGATATTCCCTGGGCGTCAGGTTGTCCATGCAGAAATTGATAGGATTGATTGGAGCGCCTCGATAATGCACCTCATAGTGAAGGTGGGGAGCAGTTGACAGGCCTGTATCGCCTACCTCCCCGATTTTTTGTCCCTTGGTAACCTTTTGACCGGGGCGCACAGTTATACGGCTCATGTGACCGTAAAGCGTGACATACCCGAACCCGTGACTGATTTTCACACAGTTTCCGTAACCATGATGCCAGCCGGTTTCAGTAACCACGCCATCACCGGGAGCCTGGATCGCAGTACCAACACGCGCCGGGAAATCAAGACCTGCGTGGAACTTTCTGATCTTGTATACCGGATGGATCCTGTAGCCAAAACCGGAAAGAGTACCGATCGTTTTCTGCAACTTGTCTTCCCTGACCGGTTTTACGCTGGGAATGGAGGCAAGCATATCAGTCTTGCTTTTGGCCAGAGACTGTATGGTGTCCAGAGACTTGCTCTGAAGTACAAGCTGTCTGCTCAGAAGATCTATTTTGGTGAGTGCCTCGCCAACGGCAGCTCCTCCGAATTTGAAGGCATCAACCTCGGGGTGAGCGGTGTGCCCACCTGTACCGGCCTCCCATATATCCTTGTCAACAGGATCCATACCAAAAACCATACGGTGTACATTGGCATCGCGCTCCTGTATATTGTCGAGAACCTTTGACATTACCTCTACCTGACCACTCATCTGTTTGTACTTGGATTCCATCTGTGCTATCTCGCGCATCAGATCGGCCTCACGGGGTGAGGGAAAGAGTGTGTAGAACACCGCAAGCATAGCCAGTGATGTCACGATGACAACAGAGAACAGACCAAAGGCCTGCCAGATCCTGGTCTTCACCGGTACTACCACCTTCTCGTAGGTGAGTGTGTGAATGTTGTAAACAAACTTTTCTTTCCTGCCCATAAAGCTCAGTGTTTGCCAGGCAAATACATGACTGCCCTGTCATAAATCTTGTCAATCTCAGGCGGACGAAAAGCACTTGGTGAGGGTTATGACAGTGTTCGCCTGGATTTCCTGGTCAGTTAAAGAAGCACAGTGATAAAGGCGCTTCTTCAGGATTATTCAGAAAATGAAAACACCAGCGAACCTTGTCCTCGCACTCAGTGCCGAAGATTAGGTAGGACCCGGAATTTTGACATCCGGGGCCGGTTTTTTCAGAGTTGACTCCATCAGATCTTTAAAAAAGAAGAAGGGCCGGAGCCCTTTTGTTTCTCGCAGATTTGTTGGAAAGGCAAAAAAACGACTTTTTTCAGAAAAAAACAAATTGCCGCTTTTTTTTAACAAACCGCCGCCAGCCTTTTGCATAACGCCGCTGCCTCTGAATTATTACTCAAAGGCAATGCCGGGCGGGAAGGCCAGCCACAACCGAGCTGAAAATATTCGCGGAAGATAACTGGTCAGTAAGGCATCATATCAGTTGACAGAGAAAGCCGGCAGATTGACCCGGGAACTGCTGTACAGGGACAAGGCGCTGATTCTGACGCTCATGTAACGAGTGAGCGGAAGCTGATACACCATATCCAGCAGTTCTGCCTCCGTATCGGCGCAGAAAACGACCCACAGTTTTGAGTCCTGCAGCGACAGGGAATAATTCAGCACTTTCCCTTCACCGATGAGGCGATTGACCAGGTTGCGCTGTGACGGAATTTTCTGGATAAAATCTTCTGACAATTCTGATGGGAGGGTAAAGTCCACCATATATTGCAAAGGGCCGTTGTTCTCCATTCAGTTACAAGATTGTTTTGAGCCCCCGGCAAGGGGCAGTTTTTCAAAAGTTTCAGGACAGTTACTGCAAATATTATTCCAAAAACGCCCTGGCAGGGTTAATTTATTATGCCTTGGTGAGAAGAATGAAACCGGGCCTGATCAATGAGCCGTGATACCCAGGGCTTTCAGTGTTTCGAGATCAAGGTTACCGACAGGCAATCCCTTGTCTTTCTGAAACTTTGCCAGTGCTGCTTTGGTGCGTTCTCCCATGACGTTGTCCGGGGTTCCCTGAAAATACCCTGCCTTGAGCAGGGCAGTCTGCACCTGTTTTATGGTATAGGCTGGCATTCTGTCAGGACAAAGCACCTCTCGCCATGCCGTGAAACCGCCGGGCCTGACAAGTTTTCGTCTGGTAACCGTGATATATTCGGCCGGAACCTCTTCCGATTTCAGAGATGCTTCCTTTTTGACAGATTTGACAGTGAACGGCGCTGTTTCAGCCGGCACGGTTTCTTCCCTGACAGTGGGGGGCGAGACCATAACCTGTTTTTTCACGGTCACATACTCGGGTGCTACTGTTGCATCGGCTGCAGCCACTTCTGTTTTGGCGCGCCGGATTGTCATGGGTCTGTACTCCGCAGGGATTCTTTCTTCCCTGACATAGGTATCCTTCACGAGTTTTTTTACGGTTCTGGTGGCCGTTTTTGCGGGGACATCAACCGTTTTGATACAGCCGGCATCTGCGACACCCGATCCGTCGCATCCCTTGTTGACGCGTTTGGTGATGGTGGCATACTCTGCGGGGGTTTCAACCATACACCATACGTAACAGTCATCGGGATTGGCTCCGAGGCAGGTAGCGTCGGCGAGTTTTTTTACCCACTTTACGCCGGCAGGCTTCACCTCCACCCGTTCTGTAACTGATTCATAGGCAGGTTGCAGCACCTCCAGTCGGGTATGTGCTGCCTCCGTAACATAAGAAACAATGGTATCCCTGTAAGTGGCCGGCACTACTACAAACCGGATTTCCTCCGGCTTCACCAGGATATTTTCAGTCACGGTTTCGTAAACAGAATTGCTTTTGCCCGGCGACTTCACCATTACCCTGTCCTCCACCACTTCATATCTGGCAGGCTCGGCAACCAATCGCCGACCTGCGGGTTTTACCTCCAGCTGTTCAACGCCGGATACCAGTTCGGCGGGAACAGCCGCAAGACGCCTGTATCCGGCTCTGACAAGTACCTGATCCGTTACGTTCTCAAACTGGTCGGGCATCAGGCACATGGCATAACATTTTCCGGGCGTGGCATTCGGAGGCGAGTCCTGGGCCATCAGTGAAGTGCCAGACAGGGCCAGGGTGGCGATAAAGAGAAGTAAAGACTTCATAATCAATTTTTTGCGTGGGATGCAGAGATGCAGTATGCGATTACATGAATTACAAAAGTAGGTGTGTCGCCGACAAATTTTTATTATTTTTTCAATATCACCTTCCTGTTTTGGGATAACAAATAAAAAACTTCGTAACCAGTTGAGTATAAAGGGGTACATCAGAACATTTATCAACAGGCAATACAGTGCCATTTTTAAACAGAATTCTTATCTGATCCCTGCTGTCGTCGTAGGCCCTGTTGCTCTCGGAGCCGGTAATAATCAGGTACCTGGAATCGGCCTTGTCTCCGAATTCCCGCGCTGCCATTTCGCGAATTTGCTGTTCATACTCGGGCGGTACAGGTTCGCTGAACCACTCCAGCCTGAACAGCCTTCTGTCAAGAATACCTCCTGAAAGAAAGGACAGTATGAAATCGTCTGATTCCGACCAGTATTTGACAGCCGCGGTGATGTCATTGTCGTCGAGCCGGAGAAAATGACTCAGAAGCTCATCATTTCTGACCTGTTCGCCGGGCTTCCTGTACAGAAACCAGTTAAGGTGCCTCGGCGCTTCGAGTACTTTTCCCTCCAGCGCAAGCGTGCGGGCGCGCCTGAGGGTATTGATCAGCATGTGTTCGGCGGCAACGCCTGTTTTGTGCAGATAGACCTGCCAGTACATCAGACGGCGGGCTATCAGGAATTTTTCCACACTGTATATACCCTTCTCCTCCACAACGAGCTGTCCGTCGTGAACATCCAGCATTTTGATAATCCGGTCGTACCCGATAACCCCCTCGCTGACACCCGTGAAAAAGCTGTCGCGGTTCAGATAGTCCATCCGGTCCATATCCAGTTGCCCTGATACAAGCTGGTGCAGGAACTTTTTCGGGTATTGATCGTTGAATATGGAGATAGCCAGTTCAAGTTTGCCGTCAAACTGCTTGTTCAGTTCCTCCATTATCCACAGAGAGATTTGTTCGTGGTGCATTTCCACCAGTGTGTGCTCCAGCGCATGTGAAAAGGGACCATGGCCGATATCGTGCAGCAGGATAGCCGCACAGGCTGCTTCGGCCTCCCCGTCTGTAATCGGCACCCCCTTCTGTCGCAGGGTTTCTATAGACTCCTGCATCAGATGAAGCGCGCCCAGTGCATGATGAAAGCGCGTATGCAGCGCCCCCGGATACACAAACGGAGCCAGTCCGAGTTGTCTGATTCTTCTGAGGCGCTGAAACCACGGATGATCAATCAGTGCCAGCAGCAAACCGACCGGAACTGATACAAATCCGTATACAGGATCGTTGAATATCTTCTTTCTGCCGTTCATCTTTTATGCAAAGTTCGGGTTTTTTGTGTGATGTTCAACATAAATGTACCTTGCCATCCGTTCTTGTCGTTTCAACAGGAATAAACAAATCATCGCAATACCAAATCAGGATGGAAAAGATCAAAATTCTTTGGGCCGACGACGAGATAGATCTCCTCAAGCCACATATTATTTTCCTGCAGTCGAAGGGATACGACGTTGTTACTGCTTCTAACGGACACGATGCCGTCGAAATTTACGGGGAACAATCCGGCGATATTGATGTGGTATTTCTGGACGAAAGTATGCCAGGACTCACAGGGCTTGAAGTACTGCCCCGCATCAAGGAGAAAAACCCCTCTGTACCGGTGGTTCTCATCACAAAAAACGAGGCTGAACATGTCATGGAAGACGCCATAGGATCGCAGATTTCCGACTACCTCATCAAACCGGTCAACCCGAACCAGATTCTGCTGACGCTCAAAAAGCTGATTGACAACAAACGGCTTGTGAGCGAGCGAACTGCCATGGATTACCAGCAGGAGTTCAGGCAGATCTTCATGCAGATTACATCCGGCCTCGACCACAACGAATGGGTGGATGCCTACCGGAAAATTGTAAACTGGGAACTGCGCGTGGATGCCAATCAGGCCAGCGGAGTAAGCGAAATTCTCTCCCAGCAGAAGGAACAGGCCAATACAGAGTTTGCAAAATACGTCAACACCAACTATTTCGACTGGGTTGACCGGAACAAGGAGGTGGGGCCAGTTATGTCGCACTCCATGATGCGCAAACATATTTTCCCTTACGTGAGCAACGGGACACCCACGATTGTACTGCTGCTCGACAACCTGCGTTACGACCAGTGGAAAACTATTGAGCCGATTCTCAACGAACTTTTCAGGACCGAAAATGAAGGGTACTTCTTCAGTATTCTTCCAACAGCCACTCAATACAGCCGGAACGCAATTTTCGCCGGTATGATGCCGGCAGATATTGAAAAAAACTTCCCCGACAAATGGAAAAATGACTCTGAAGACGGCGGCAAAAATCTTTTTGAAGATTTCTTCCTCGGGAAACAAATTGAGCGCGATTTCCGGAAACCTGTCAAATGGGACTACGCCAAAGTCACCAATGTGAGCCACGGCAAAGACCTGAACGACAATATTCTGCACTATCTGAACAACGATCTGACGGTTATCGTCTATAATTTCATTGATATGCTCTCGCACGCCCGCACCGAGATGGAGGTACTCAAGGAACTGGCGGGTGACGAACGCGCATACAGGTCGCTGACCCGTTCCTGGTTCCTTCACAGTCCGCTCTGGACAGCCCTGCAGCGCCTCGAAGGCCGTGATGTTCAATTGTTTGTGACAACCGACCACGGAACCATTCGTGTTCAGAGGCCCTCCAAAGTGGTTGGTGACCGCGAAACGACCACCAACCTCCGGTACAAGGTGGGACGCAATCTTCAGTATGAAAACCGTGATGTACTGGTTATCAAAGATCCGCACAAGGCAGGATTACCAAGGCCGAATATCAGCAGCTCCTTTATCTTTGCGAAGGAAGATTACTTCTTCCTGTACCCGAACAACTACAATCACTTTTACAACTATTACCGCAACACCTTCCAGCACGGGGGTATTTCTCTGGAAGAAATGATTTGCCCTGTCGTGCGCCTAAGAAGCAAGTAACACGCCATGCTCAGAATTGCTGTACTGTTTTTCCTTGTCCCTTTCTTCGCCCGGGCGCAGAAACCGGCAAAACCCAACTCCGCCGACCTGCATATCGCTGTCAAAAAGCTCAATGTCCTCGGATCTGTCCTGTATGTGGCAGCCCACCCCGACGATGAAAACACCCGAATGATCAGTTATCTTCGGAACGAGAAACTGTATGATGTGACCTACCTCTCTCTGACCCGCGGCGATGGCGGTCAGAACCTGATCGGAACCGAAATCAGGGAGCTGCTGGGAGTTCTGCGTACGCAGGAACTCCTTATGGCCCGCTCCGTTGACGGCGGCAGTCAGTTGTTCAGCCGCGCCAATGATTTCGGCTACTCGAAGAGCCCGGAAGAAACACTCAGGTTCTGGAACAGGGATGAGGTACTGGCAGATGTGGTATGGGCCTACCGAAAGACGCAGCCCGACGTGGTTATCAACCGGTTCAACCACGACAAAAAATATGACACGCACGGGCACCACACGGCATCTGCCATGCTCTCAGTGGAAGCATTTGATCTGGCCGGAAAAGCAGATGCCTATCCGGAACAGCTGAAATTTGTTTCACCCTGGCAGGCCCGCCGTCAGTTCTTCAACACTTCCTGGTGGTTCTATGGCAGTCAGGAGGCATTCCAGAAGGCCGACAAAAGCAGCCTGTGGCCCGTTGATATGGGCGTGTGGCTCCCACTTAAAGGAAAAAGCAACGGCGAAATTGCAGCTGAAAGCCGCTCCATGCACCGCTGTCAGGGATTCGGCATGCTCAGTAACCGCGGCTCGGCTATCGAGTACCTCGACTTCGTAAAAGGTGACAGACCCGGCAATACGGATATTTTCGATGGCGTCAATACCACCTGGTCGAGGGTAAAAGGCGGAGAACCGATTGGAGCCCTGCTCGCCGAAATTGACAAAAAATACCGGCCCGAAAATCCGGCGGCATCCGTACCCGACTTGCTCAGGGCAATGGAAATGATCAGCGCACTGCCAGAAGGCATCTGGCGCACCAGGAAACTGGAAGAAATCAGGTCGGTTATTCAGGGCTGCCTTGGGCTCTACCTGGAAGCAACTGCCTCTGAACCGGTTGTAGCGCCCGGCGACAAAGTCAAAATCCGTTTTGAATGTATAGCACGTGCCAGCGGCGCCGAAGTGGTGCTCACACGCGTGAATCTCGGCCCCGGACTCCTCGATACGCTCCCGACGGCAAGCCTCCAGACCAATGTCGGCTGGATTCTCGAAAAATCGGTGAGAATTCCGGACAATGCGGCTATCACTGCTCCTTACTGGCTGC
This sequence comes from uncultured Bacteroidota bacterium, assembly GCA_903836265.1. GTDB lineage: Bacteria > Bacteroidota > Bacteroidia > Chitinophagales > Saprospiraceae > M3007. Next base: position 34,394 of record CAILQK010000258.1, read on the forward strand.
TTCGCCCCTCTACCACCGGCATGTACGATGTGCCGGAACAGTCGCTGCGCGGGATCCCCGAAACACCCCGCTATGCTTCTGTTGAGTGGACGGTAAGTATTAATGGCGTGCCGATGAAATTCAAAACAGATGTGGCATGGAAAACCGGAGAGCCGTCTGTCGGCGAGGTTTGGCGCCCGTTTGAAGTACTCCCGCCCGTATTTGTTGAATTTACAGAACCATCCTACATACTTTATCAGAAGGAACGCGAAGTCAGCGTGCGCGTGCGCGCGGGCAGGGATGGTTTAAAAGGCACCATTAATATAGCAGCTCCCGGGAAAGGCTGGAGCGTACGCCCGGCTGGTTCAGCGGGCAACAGCTTTGAATTCGGTAAACGCGGTCAGGAGAAAACTTTCACTTTCATTGTATCGGCAGGAGAGGGCGATGCAATCCTAACCGCCCGGGCAGAGGTGGATGGGAGTATTCTCTCCAACAAACTTGTAACTATCAAATACGACCATATACCGCAGCAAAGTGTGCTGTTGCCGGCAACTGCACATGCTTCCCGGCTGAATCTGAAGGTTACCGCCAAAAACGTGGGATACTACATGGGCGCCGGTGATGACGTGCCCGCATCGCTCCGCCAGATGGGCTGCAGTGTAACTCTGCTCAACGATACCGATCTGGAACCCGAAACTCTGAAAAAATTCGATGCTATCGTCATGGGGGTGCGTGCTTACAACACAAAAGACGGACTGGCTTTTCACCAGCAGGCGCTGTTCGATTATGTAAAAGAGGGCGGCACCCTGATTGTTCAGTACAATACCAATTTTGAATTCGTGGTGGATGCAGCAAATCTCGCACCCTATCCGATCAAGATTTCACGCGGACGCGTGACCGACGAGACCAGCGAAGTTCGCATGATTGCACCGGAACATCCCGCGCTTAATACCCCCAATAAAATTACCGCAGAAGACTTCAGCGGCTGGGTACAGGAGCGCGGCCTTTATTTCCCTTCGGAATGGGATGCCAGTTTCACGGCGCCACTCTCCATGAACGATCCCGGAGAAAAACCGGCTGACGGGTCGCTGCTGGTGGCATCCTGGGGCAAAGGGCACTACGTATATACCGGGCTGTCGTTCTTTCGCGAATTGCCGGCCGGTGTACCCGGAGCATACAGATTGTTCGCAAATCTGTTGTCACTGAGCAAATAACCGGACAGTAGCCGCAAAAACCTGTTCCTTTGCGTTTCCATTTCGCAAGACAAGGAAACTGAAGACCGTCAGAGTATGCCCAAACGTGCGATAACAATATTTGTCATGCTGCTCGCAACAGCCTGCACCCTGCGTGCCCAGTCGCCCGCGCCTGCCGCGCAGGATACGCAGAAACTGAAAATTGAAACAGCACTGCTGATTGAAAACTTCAGGAAGGGCGATCGGGAAATGCAAAAACTGAGCGGCAATGTGCGGCTTCGCCAGGAAGACATACTGATCCACTGCGATTCGGCTATTATGAACGGCGACCACGCCATCCTGAAGGGCGGAGTGGTTATAGAACAGGGCGATACCGTCAAAATATTCTCGGACTCCACCCATTACAGGGCCGATACAAAGCAGGCTGACCTGTTGGGAAATGTAGTGCTCGAGAATGGTGTACAGCAACTGTTTACCAGTAAAATGCACTATGATGCCGCCCGGAAAATTGCAGATTATCAGAACGGCGCCACCATGTCGAACGGCCAGAGCCGGCTGAAAAGCAGGCGCGGATACTACCACGTTAACGAAAAAGAGATTTTCCTACAGGGAGATGTGCTGGCAACAGACCCCGACTTCACCATGCGCACCGACACGATGACTTTCAATACGGAAGCGCAGATGGTGCGGTTTGTTGCTCCAACCCTGGTGAGCCAGCGCAACAGCAAGGTATATACCGAAGGCGGATTCTACGATATCCAGAATGATTTTGCCTCTTTTGACAAAAGTCCTCAGTTTATCAGGGACGGTGAGCGGGGGTATGCCCGAAAAATGCGCTATAACGGTACCCGGAAAGAATATACGCTGGAGGGCAGCGCACATGTGGAAAATGATAAAAAAGGCGAGATAACCGACGCCGAAGTCATCATCTACTTCGAGGAATCGGAAACCATGCGTCTCAAGGGTGATGCGCATTTCCGCGACAGTACCCGCGACATCCGGGGCGAGGACATCAGTTATGACAGTCGCAACAGGAATTACCAGATCTCGGGCAGGGGCCGCGTGATTGACGGAGACAATATTATTAATGCAGATTCTATCTATTACAATGATGCACTCGGAAACGGACTGGCCACAGGAAGGGTGGAATGGGTGGATACGGCAGGCCAGTTCTCCGTGCTGACGCACCGGATGGTTTACAACAAAAAATCTGACTACCTGTATGCACAGGGCAGCTACGACGGCGGAGAGTCGGGACGCCCCCTGATGAAATCTGTGATAGACGGCGACACCCTGTACATGAGTGCCGAACGGCTCACCTCATTCAAACCGGACTCTGTTGGTGAAGAACGCCGGCTGCTCGCCTACCGGGATGTTCGCGTATATAAAAGTGACCTGCAGGCCTCATCCGACTCTCTTTCCTTCAGCACCCGCGACTCCATTTTCTGGTTCTATAAAATTGACCAGACACCGGTCATCTGGTCAGATACTTCACAATTTTCCGGAGATACTATCGGAATGCTGTTGAAAAATAAAAAAATGGACCGGATATGGCTGCGTCAGAATTCGCTGGTGATCAATTCCGAAGATGAAATTCTGTTTAACCAGATCAAGGGGAAACACACCACCGCCTATTTCAGGGAGAATGAGGTACGCGACATGTACGTGGAAGGGAACGGGCAAGCCGTGTATTATGCGCTCGACGACAAGGGGGCCTATATCGGGCTTTATGAAACTACCTGTTCCGAGATGCGTCTGTCTTTCGGCAACAACAAGGTGGAACATGTCAGATTTTATGTGGAACCCACCGGAAAATTCATTCCCATGCGCAAGGCTGGAAAAGAGACCAAAAAACTGGAGGGCTTCTTCTGGGAAACCGGAAGAAGACCCCGCAGTTTGTCTGACTTGTAGCTTTTACTGTACCTCCACCCATTTCCCCGGCACACTGGCCCGAATCCTGTTGTCGTACATGGCAGCACAGGAAACCGGGGCCAGGTAGTATCTGCCGGAATAGGCAGCATTGAGCAATACCCTGTACACCTTCGGACGCTGATTGTCCGAATCGCCACCGCGGAATGGCAGATCAAAATAGGTCATCACGCGGTCATCACGTATATCCTGATACTCGGGGGTTGAGGTGCCCGGGGTCGAATCACCCGCTGGATTCATCCGGGTATTCACAATTTCCCATCCGGAAGGGAACACCTGCACAAGCGCCATCTCGTTGAAATCAAAGAGCAGGTCGGCAGAGCGCCTCACCGTAACTTCGGCTACAAAATCTGTTCCCTGTGCAATCTTTGACGGATCAATTTCCGCACCTGCCATATTGGTATATCGCACGTTGAGTGCTACATTTGATGCCTCCGTCTGGCTGCTGCCCGTTGCTGTACGACCGCTGTACACTGTACGCACGTAAAGTTTTTTCCCGGAAGTATTTCTGACAGTTACAGCACCCGACTCGCCGGTGATATTGTATATATAATATGGTGTACCGGAGGCCACCGGAATATCCCGGGCGCCTGCCTTCAGGGTAAATGCCGGTTTTTCATTGAGGGCTCCACCCTGAATAAACCTGGCCAGTGCCCTCAGGCTGGTAGCAACTTCCTGTGTTGAATACCAGGCTGACACATTTCCGATCATGGAAGCCACCTGTACTGCCACCTCTGCACCCCGCTGATTATCGCCTGCCACAGTCAGTGTTTCCAGCCTGAGTGCCAGATCGCGAAGACTGGAACCATAGGTTTCGCCCCACCAGTCGTAATTGAAAACTTTGGTGGATCTGTCGTTCAGCAGATCCCTGGCCGCCTCTTTTCTCCCGGTAAACGCATAGGCAGCAGCGAGCAGGTTGGAGGAAGTCTGATATTTGTTCCGTGTTTCCTTCAACCTGTTCATACCCGGCACATCGGGTTTTTGAGCAAGCGCCAGCGTGTATAATCTGTATGCCTGAGCCAGTTCCACATCATGCAGACTGCTCTCATCCCGGTTATCGTTGAAAACAGGTTCCCAAAGCCGGGAAGTTTTAGTCTGATAATCAAGCCATCTGGAGAGGAGCTGATCGGGAACAGAATAGCCTTTGGAACGCGCCTCCAGCAGAAAATGCCCTGCATAGGTACCGGCCCAGTCTGCAGCCTGTGTTCCTCCGGGCCAGTATGAAAATGCGCCGGAAGGAAGCTGGAACGACTGCAAACGTGTTATTGCAGCTCTGATATTCCGCTCGGTTTCCTGCTTCTGCTGCACAGTAAGTGGAGCAATTATATCAACATACAGCTGTGGGAACGCTGCGGAAGTTACCTGCTCGACACATCCGTGCGGGTAAGTAACAAGATAGTCCAGCTGTTTCGACAGATTCACCGGGGGAACACTGCTGATCTCCAGATTCACACTGGTGATATCCGTCAGATCATCCGGCCTGGCGGGCATAGTCCAGGTCTTGCCCGGCTCCACCACCTCCTCTGCAATGCGGGTAACAGCAGGATTGGGATTTCTGATTTCCACTTCAATATCGGTGGTAGCCGACTCTCCGCCCCCTTCGGCCGAGACATTGAAACGGGCCCTGCCGGTTTTCTGGCCCACTTTCAGATTAAAAAAGGCCATTTTATTTCCGGGTTCACTGAACGTCAGGCTGGTGAATCCGGCTCCTTCCACACTCACCAGTCCGGATTTCTCCCTCACCGAAACAGTGGCATTCTGCACATTTTTTTCCATGGCGAATACATCCACCGGCAGCCTCAGTGTTTCACCGGGGCCGAGTATACGCGGGAGTGTGGGCAAAATCATGAGTGGCTTCCTGACTGCAACTGTTTTTTCGGCACTGCCATGAGCACCGGCAACTCCGGCCCTTGCGGGGTCGCACAAAACGGCCATCACCCGCACCGAACCAACATAATTGTCAATTTTAACCCTGTGCCGTGCAACCTGCCCCTTGCCGAGACGGAATGGTCCCAGATGTATTACGGCAGGTTTAAACCGGTTCACCGAGGCCGGTTTGGCCTTCACATTGATACCATCGCCCCCGACAGCAAGAATTCTGTCGAGTTCAATGGCATAGGCGCCGAGCACAAAATCATACACATCCCAGGTTTTCACACCAAGAGCCTCACGGGCGTTGAATGCCTCCCAGGGATCGGGCGTCCTGAACCGGGTAAGATCGAGCAGCCCTTCATCCACAATATCAATGGTATAAGTACAGTCCTTGCTCCCAAGCTCCCGGAGCGAGACATTAAAGTATTCACCCGGCCTGACCGTTTCCGGCATATCAATCAGAGCCTGAAGTCGTGAAGACTGATTTTCCACCTGTACAGGTATTACGCCGTACATACGTATCGGCAGATCATTGACTGTCTGGGCATGTGGTTGCAGCAGGCTCACGTGTGCATACACCGTGGGTGCCATGGAGGCGTCGGCCCTGAAACTGATGAGGTTATCTCCTGCTTTGGCATCGAACCAGAAGTGCTTCGCTACCCTGCTGCCCGTTTCAAGTGTAAGCAGAATACGGCCCTGTTCGCTGGCCGGCACTTTCAGCGTCACCATTTCACCGGAGTTGTATTTTTCCCTGTCTGCAGTGAGCGGGAGCATGGCTGCCGCATTTCTGCTCGCCATGTCGTACTGGTCTTCGGGGTATCCGGTCCAGAAGAAATCGCCTCCGGCATGTTCACCCCTGGCATCAGTAACCCGTACCAGATATCTGCCCCAGCCGGCCGGCCGCACCTTCCATGTTGCCTGCCCGCGACTGTTTGTCACAAGCTGAGCCTGTGCGATGGCGTTATTCATCTCGCCATAATTAAAATTACCCACCCCGCTATTGTCATTTTCGTCCCACCACCAGCGCCAGTCCACCCGGTAAAGCGCCACATTCAGCGACTGGCCGGCCAGCGGGTTGCCATTTTTGTCAACCATGGCAAAAGTGACATCTCCGCCTTTTTCGTCGAATATTTTTGATCCCCAGCGGTTCGCAGGAATAAACACACCCACATAGCGATCGTAGGGAGAAATCTCAATATTGAAATTGTCTGTGCTGAAATCACCACCCTGTTCGAAGGCACGCACCTTGAAGTTGGCCGTGAGCTTGCCCGGCGATTCCTTCATCTGGCCAATTTTAAGCGGAACTTTGGCCGTTCCATTCTGATCAACCATTCCGTCAAAAAGCACCTCAGGTTCCGAGGAAAAATATCGTGACGGGTCGTCGAAACAAAAATCCCGGTAGCGGACAAACCCGGTTTTTTTGACATTGACCGACATTTCAACTTTGGCCTTGAGCCCCCTGGCCACGGCGCCATGCAGCCAGTTGACACGCAGTGAACCCTGCAATCCGCTGTCATCATCACCGGTAGCGAAATCACCCGATTCCAACACATTTTTACCGAAATTGAGATCGAGTTTGAGACGATTGGGCTTTACCGTTTCAATTTTAACCGTTCTGGAGAAAGTTGCTCCGCCAACCATTACCTTGCACATCCAGTTTCCGGTGGGCGCATCGGCCCCTGTAGCGAAATAAAACGGGAATACTCCGTTGACGCCCTCTGTCAGCGTGCGGCGGAACTGCATGGCTCCGCGACTGTCAGACACTTCCATGGTTACGGGGTGCCCGACAGGCAGGCGGCCCGATTTGTCCTCCAGAACAAAATTCAGGAACAGCGAGTCTCCGGGGCGCCATACTCCCCGCTCTCCATAGATGTAGCCCCTGAGTCCACGCTGAGGTTCCACCCCTGCCACGTCGAAACGGCTCAGCGACAGTGCACCGCCATCAGCCATGCGCAGGTATCCCCTGCTGGCGCCATCACTGGCAACCGCCAGGAAAGGCCGGGTGACAAGCCCTTCAAGCATCACCGTTCCGTCCTCGCCAGTTCTGGATTTCAGGATAGTCTGTAACTGATAATCAAGCAATTCTATTTCAAGGTTGCTGATCGGACGGGTGGTATGAAGGTCATTCACAGCCAGAAAGAGTGATCCGTCGCGACCAAGCTTGCCCGTGAGACCGAGATTGCTCACAAACACATTGCGCCGCGCAAAGTGTTCCGCGTTGTAATACTCCAGGGCACAAGGTTCACTTTGTCTCCCCCAGTCATACGCAGCCGGGTTGTCATTGTCATCGTCGGCCCACCACCACGGATCATCATCAGCCCAGTAAATACCGCGATCACCTCCCATAATACTCCTCTTCACACCATAATCGTCGGTTTGTTCCCGTTCAAAGGCCGGTACCGACTGACCGCTGCTCCCACAGGAAGTATAGTCGCGGCGGAAAGCAACCCTGACCTGATAGATAGCCCCCGGGTCTTTCCGGATCATCTCACCCAGATCGAAGGCATATCGCTGCCACACACTTTTAATGGCATTTGGATTCAGGGCTGTCAGATCAATTTTCTTCTGAAGAACAATTTTTCCAACCCGTTCGAGTTCCTGACTGCCTTCCAGCTCGTTGACCTGCAGGAATTGCAAAATGTTTGAATTGTAAATTTTGAAAATCTCCACATCCACGGCATTCAGTCCGACAGCCTCAAAAGGGAAGAGTACCGAACCATTCTCCTGTGAAGGGATAATGGAACCCCTGCCCACCAGCCTCACCTCAGGGCCGAGATCCTGAAAGTTCAGTGCAGCCGTATAACCTGCAGTCAGATTTTTACCCGCAATATTGCGCACCGCCACATCTATGGTCAGGGTCTGCTCTCCAACAATTCGCTGGGCCGGATAAATGCGGACAAAATTGCCGTTTACAACAAATTTGAGATCTCCCTGGTATTCACTCAGGCGGATGAGACCGCTCAAATCCTGACCGGGGGTAACGGGGTCACTGAAATTGACAAGAATATACTGCTCCTCCAGCTGTACGACTGCTGCCGAAAGTACCGAGAACTCGTCCCGGGGAGCCACAATCTGGATATCCTCGCCCGTCTGACCGGAACCCAGCGATTCTCCGTTCCAGGAAAGTTTCACTTCCGACCGGTCGGCCGAGCGCCTCACGCCCTCTACCGTCCAGGCGTATGTCCTGTTACCTTCGCCCGGCGTCCAGCTCACCTGCAGTGCCCTTCCGGCCTGGCGGGCCAGCAGCATCTTTTCCACTTTGACAGCATCACAGGGCTCATTGATGTGCACAACTCCTGTCACCTTTTGAACAGACAAATCGTCGGGTTCACTGTTGATTCCATCGCGCTGAACACGAAAAGAGAGTTCCCTGACTCTGAAATCATATTCAAATATGTCTGCATATCCGGGCACATCAGGATAAATTTCATCTAGTGCCAGCCTGGCGGAGTATTTTACCCCGACAGGAAGCGGTTGTTCGGGCCTGAACAAAATAGTATGATCATCCTCCCATACTGCACTGCCCCTGATTGCAGGCGAGATACTGAATATCCGGGCCGGTACCGGCTGGCCGGTCTGAGCCTTGCTCACAGCAGGATTGACAAACCTGACCCGAAGCGGTTCTGAACTGTTGACAGCACCACCCGTATAGGCATATACATAACGGGCCACCGTCTCATAATAGCGTTCGTCTTTCACAATGCGGCTGACCTGGTACCAGTAAACAAGGGCAGAAAGGGCGAGAAGGGATACAACAAGGGAAGAAAGGTGTTTTTTCATTTCAGTGGTTTTTAATATGTGAATATTCCAGCAGACATGGCCGTTTTATCAGCAATAAATGTACTGGTAATCAACGAAAAAAATTGTTAAATATTAAAGTGCAACAATGAGCGGCAAATTCGCGTTTTAATATAGTTCATTGTTGAATTCGCATCCTGTGTCGTTTCAGATTGACCCGGTTGTAGAATTCAGCAAATTTTCGCCTGTTGTTCAGTATCTTTGCGACAGCCAATCGTTCATTCATCAACCAGCCCTACCTCCATATCCGGCATGAGCTACACTGCCGCTGAAATAGCAAAAATCATTGACGGCTTGATTGAAGGCGATCCGGATGCAAGGGTCAGTCGTCCCGCCCGCATCGAGGAAGCCCTGGATGGCGACTTCGCTTTTCTGGATAATCCCCGCTATGAGTCGCACGCATACAGCACTCAGGCGAGCATTCTGCTGGTACACCACTCATTCTCCCCTCCTCATCCGGTAAAATCCACCCTGATACGTGTTGACAATGTACGCGGATCACTGGTGAAACTCCTGCCGCTGTTCGACTCGGCAACAAGCAGGCGTCATCCGGATGAAGCATCCCGTTCGCACATACACCCGAGTGCGCGCGTGGGAGCGGGCACGTCTGTAGGCGCTTTCGCAGTGATTGAGGAAGGCGCTGTTATCGGAAGCAACTGCACCATTTATCCCCAGGTATTTATTGGCAGAAACGCCCGAATCGGCGACGGGGTCCGGCTGTACCCCGGGGTCAAGATTCACTTCGACTGTGTTGTAGGCGACAACTGCGTACTGCATGCGAATGCCGTTATTGGCGCCGACGGCTTCGGGTTTGCTCCCCAGCGCGACGGCTCCTGGTCAAAAGTGCCACAACTGGGGAATGTTGTCATAGAAAACGATGTAGAAATAGGCGCCTGTACCTGTATTGACCGTGCATCCATGGGAAGTACAGTTATACGTCAGGGCGTCAAGTTCGACAACCTGATTCACATCGCCCACAATGTCGAAGTAGGCAGCAATTCGGTACTCGCTGCACAGGTTGGGGTAGCGGGAAGCACCCGTTTGGGCCAAAACCTGCAGGTTGGCGGACAGGCCGGCTTCTCCGGTCATATTACTGTGGCCAATGGTACAAAAATTCAGGCACAGAGCGGTCTGGCATCCAGTATTGAAGAGCCTGATACAGCCGTATTCGGAAGTCCCGCCATAGGATACAAGGATTTTATCAGATCACATGTAATCTTCAAACACCTTCCCGATTTGCAGCGCCGGCTGGCCGAACTGGAAAAAAGATTGCGTGAACTGGAGAACACCGCACCTTCGGAATCGTACAGAAAGTCATCCTGACATTCGGCTGACAACACTGGTTTCGTTTTTTTCGCGTACATTCGCGTCAGATCTTCCTTATGTATCTGACCAATCGCTTCTTCTGGTTTGCCGGTGCTGTCATAGCGCTTTTCGGAGTGTCCTATCCGCTGGGCTGGCTGTTCCCGCTGGCACAAACCGGGCTCGCAGCGCTCATTTTTCTGACTTCAGGTGATCTTTTCGTATTGTTCTACAGGCGACCGCAAGTAGGCGCGCGCCGAAATACAGCATCCATATTTTCCCTGGGCGATCCCAACACGGTAATTATCAGCGTTGAGAATATGTCGTCGCTGAACCTTCATGCCAGCATCACAGACGAACTGCCGGTACAGTTCCAGATCCGTAACTTCAGCATCTCGCAATGGCTGGCACCTGGAGAGAAATACTTTCTGGAGCACAAATTGACTCCTCTTTCGCGCGGCACTTACAGATTCGGCCATATCAATATATTTGTTACCACGCGGCTGGGGCTCGCCGAACGGCGCCTGAAAGAATGGAAAGAAGAAGAGGTCAGGGTATATCCCTCCATTATTCAGATGAAACGCTTCGAGTTGCGCGCCACCAAACAGATTGCGCACGAAACCGGCGTCAAAAAAATGCGCCGCCTCGGGCACTCCTACGAATTCGAGCAAATCAAAAACTACGTACCCGGCGACGATTACAGGAGTGTCAACTGGAAGGCATCGGGCCGGAGAGGTACCATCATGGTTAACCAGTACGAGGATGAAAGGAGCCAGCAGATTTACTGTCTTATTGACAAAAGCAGGGTCATGCGCATGCCTTTCGAGGGACTGAGTCTGATGGACTACGCTATCAATACCTCGCTGGCAATCAGCAATATTGTACTGAAAAAGCAGGACAAAGCCGGCCTGATTACCTTTTCGGACGTAATCGGGGCCACGATCAAGGCGGAGCGGAAGGCAGGGCAGCTAAACAAGATTCTTGAGGCCCTCTACAAGGAGAAAGAACGGAAGGGCGAGGCGAACTATGAACTGATGTACGAGGCGATGAGCCGCCTGATCAATGTCAGGTCGCTGCTGCTGCTGTTCACCAATTTTGAGAGTCATTATGCGCTTGAACGCGCACTTCCCACCCTCAGGCGACTCAACAGGCAGCATCTGCTGGTGGTTGTATTTTTTGAAAACACGGAAATCCGCAAACTGGCGGGAGAGCCCGTGGAAAAAACGACTGATATTTTCCGACAAACAATAGCCCGCCAGTTTTTGCTGGATAAAAGGGAAATGGTGTACAAATTGCGGCAGTACGGCATACAGGCAGTTCTGACAAGGCCACAGGATCTTACGCTTGACACCATTAACAAGTACCTGGAACTAAAATCCAGGGGGCTCATTTAGAGCACCGCTAAAGTCCGATTATTTTTTTGATCAGTTCCTCATCAATGGCCCCGCCGGCGAAGTCGTCAAATGCCCTTTCGGTAACTTTGATGATGTGATCCCCGATGAACGGAGCACCCTCTGCAGCACCCTGTTCGGCATCCTTGATGCAACATTCCCACTCCAGTACAGCCCATCCGTCGTAGTTGTACTGGGCCAGCTTGGAGAAAATGGAAGAGAAATCCACCTGTCCGTCGCCCAGCGAACGGAAGCGGCCGGGCCTGTCAATCCAGTCCTGATATCCTCCGTAAACACCGCTGCGACCTGTTGCGTTGAACTCTGCGTCCTTCACATGGAACATTTTGATGCGTTCGTGGTAGAAATCAATATACTGCAGATAATCGAGTTGCTGCAGGACGAAGTGGGAGGGGTCGTACAGAATATTGCAGCGCGTGTGGTTGTCAACAGCAGCGAGGAAACGCTCGAAGGTGGCGCCATCGTGGAGATCCTCACCCGGGTGAATCTCGTAACAAAGATCAACACCGGCCTCATCGAAGACATCCAGGATAGGCCTCCAGCGGTTTGCCAGTTCCCTGAAGCCGGCTTCCACCAGTCCTTTCGGGCGTTGTGGCCACGGGTAAACAGTATGCCATATCAGCGCACCGGAAAAAGTTGCATGGGCATCAAGCCCGAGGTTCCGGCTGGCTTTTGCCGCATTTTTCAGCGTCTGAACAGCCCATTCCGTGCGCGCAGGAGGGTTCCCGCGCAGATGTTCGGGGGCAAATGCATCGAACATAAGATCATAGGCCGGGTGTACAGCAACAAGCTGGCCTTGCAGATGCGTTGACAGCTCAGTGATCTCTACTCCGCAGGCTTCCACACGACCGCGCAGATCATCGCAATAATCCTTACTTTGCGCCGCCTTTTCGAGGTCAATCAGCCGGCTGTCCCAGGTGGGAATCTGAACACCGACATAGCCGAGCGAGGCTGCCCAGCGACAAACACTTTCCAGAGAATTGAAAGGCGCCCGGTCGCCCATGAACTGTGCAAGAAAAATAGCTGGTCCCTTTATTGTTGTCATAGCAATCAAAGTTAATGGCAAGTGAACGGCAAACTTCCATTATTTTTTTGAAAACTGTTAGCAGAAATTGAAAACTCATTGGGAATTTTAACAAAATTTGTCTTTCCTGTAACATCATTTAATAGAATATACACTTCCAACACCCTCATCTTTCAGCCAGAAATACCCTCAAAAGCCGAAAAACATCAGAAAAAACGAAATTCAATGAGAGCATCATCCCTTTTCCTGTCAATCCTGATTTTACTTTCGGGTGCATTTTTTTCATGTCATTCTGCCATCAAACTTACAGAGAGCGGCGACTATGATGGCGCTATTGATCTCTGCATACGCAATCTGCGGGGCAAGAGTTCCAAGAAACTGAAGTATGTTCAGGGACTTGAGCTGGCATTTTCAAAGGCGCAGGAGCGTGACACGGATGCGATAGCGTCGCTCAAATCGGGTGGCCGTGGTGAAAGCTGGATACGCATCAACGAGATTCACCAGGATATCAGGCGCCGGCAGGAGAAAATAAAGCCGTTGCTCCCGCTGAAGGCAGAAACCGGCTATCAGGCTCAGTTCTATATGCTGGATATCGGTTCCATGGAAAATGACAGTCGCGTCAGGGCAGCTGATTACCTGTATTCAAGGGCGGAAGCGCTTGTTGAGAAAGGGGAAAAGGGCAACAAACTGGCTGCACGCGAGGCCTGTGATGTACTGAATGATCTGTCGGTGCGCTACTACCGCGGCGAGTACAGAGAAAAAGACGCACTGCTGAAAAGGGCCAGGGAACTGGGCACCTCCTATGTACTTGTCGAACTGAAAAATCAGTCGGGCCATCCGCTGGGTGATTTGTTCAGAGACAGGCTCCTGTCGGTACCCCCGAGGGATCTGGATACCGAGTGGCGGGAGTTTTACTTTGATGCCAAAGAGGGCGAATACTTTGACTACAAGGTCAGTGTTGCCATCAGAACCGTTGAAATAAGTCCGGAGCGCCTGAACGAACGCAACTACGACGACGAGAAGCGCGTGGAAGACGGATGGGAATACGTGCTCGACCAGCGGGGTAACGTGCTGAAGGATTCGCTTGGAAACGATGTAAAGCGAACAAAATACTCCGTTATAAAGGCTCAGGTCAAGGAGGTACAGCAAACCAAGGCAACCCGCCTGACGGCACGTGCCACCGTCATGGACGAGCGCACCGGAAGTACGCTTGACAGCCACGACATGGGTACCGAGATTCTTTTCGAGCACTACGCGGCCACTTTCAGGGGCGATGAGCGGGCACTCAGCAAAGAATCCAGATCTCGTATAGGAAATGCGCCCGCACCGTTCCCGCGCGATGCGGACATGCTGCTGCAGGCGGCCGACCGAATGAAGCCCGATCTGGTGAACTGGCTGCGGTGTTGCAGGGGAATACTGTAGCTCAGAAACTCAGGGAGGAAAATACCGGGTAGTGATCGGAGAAGGATCCGGCCCTCACCACCTTGCAGGAATGTGTGGAAATACTTCTTTCAGTCAGGATATAGTCAATCCGGAGAAGCGGCAATGCGCCAGCGAAAGTGGTACCGATGCCGAACCCCTTTTCCCGCCAGGTGTCGGTAAATCCGTCTGACAGCAGAGAATAGACGTATGAGCTCGGGGTATCATTGAAATCTCCGCAGAGAATAACAGGTATTTTGCAGGCATTGATGTGTTCCCGCAGCCTGCGCGCCTGTTGCGCCCGCCTTGCGGTAGCCAACCCCACCCTGTCGAGTACAAATCCTATGTCATGCCAGGTTTCTTCTTCATCGAGTTCTCCGCTCTGAATGACCCTGGTTGTTGTACCCGTTACGCGGTTTGACTGCAGATGTGCATTGTAAACACGTACCAGCCTCTTTCTGGATACACGGATATCTGCCCAGATGACAGAGTTGTATGCCTTTTCGAAAGCCACCTCTCCGGAGGCTTCTATGGGGAACCGGCTCAGTATAACAGTACCTTTTTTCAGGTTGAATGAATACGGGTAACCCATTTTTTCAGCCAGCTGGCGATAAAATTTCACGCCGGTTTCCTGGGTACAGAGCACATCGGGGAAGCCATTCTCCTGAAGCATCTTTGCGTATGCCGATATACGTTCCTCGCGCCACTGTGCACCCGTGTTTTTTCCGGGGTAAACACCACCCAGATTGTGGGTGGCAACTGTGATGGCTCTCTCCGGCACGTGATTGCTTTCGTAGTCAATACCGATAAATCCGGTGATATGCTGAATTCCGAAGACGAGAATACCGACGTGATACAGGGCAAACCTGTTGAAATCCCATACCCAGAAGAGCAGAAGCAGGATATTGAAAATCAGAAGCCAGGGAAATGCCGTACCAAAAAACGCCAGCCACTGGAAAGCAGAGGGATCCACCAGCGGACATATATACGAGAATAGCGTGAGCAACATCGTCACGGCACTCGCAATTTTTATGACATATCTTAGCAGGGTCTGCATTTACAGGGTTATTTCTGACTTGCCTGATACAGGAACTCCTTCTCTTCGGGTGTCAGGCTTTCGTAACCGCTCTGTTTAATCTTGTCCAGAATAGCATCCAGGCGTTCCTGATAGCCCTGTTCCCTTGTCGGCGGCGGGGCTTTTGGAGTCTCACGCACGTAAGTGGCCTTCATGGGCCCCGGCTTTCTGCTTTTCTTCTGATACCGGCTTCGGCCTGAAAACAGGCCTTCAATCCAGGCAATTGCGCGGTCAACAGGTTCTGTCCAGTCTTTGCCATCGCGCAACTGATATACAAAGGCGCAGCCCAGCAGAAAACCTGCGATGTGAGCAATAGGCCCCCCGGAACTGTAGCTGCCTGCCACGGCAGTCAGATCGAGCAGCAGTTGCACCAGAACGATATACTTCACCTTCACATTACCCAGCAGGAGGAGACTCACGCGGTAATCGGGCGCAAGTATGAGCGTGGCGCCACCCAGAGCCATCACCGCACCGGAGGCACCGAGTGCATAACCGGCAGGAATGATACCGAGCATGGCAGATACGATGAAGAAGAGCGCGCCGGTGAGTCCGCCAAGAATATACAGCGGGAGAATCCGGCGGTCGCCGATCAGATCACTGACAATACGGGCAAACAGATGCAGAAAGAGGAGGTTACTGATCAGATGCCACAGATTGTCGTGCAGGAAAATATGTGTAAAAAGCGACCAGGGCTGTATCAGCAGCCGCATGGGATCTCCGGGCACACAAAAATAGTGCAGTACCGTGGAGTAGGCCGAGTCCGGATTTCCCATCGTAAATCCGCCAAGAACGAGGAAAAGCAGTTTTGTGAGAACAAATACAGCAAAATTGACCACAATCAGTTTTGTGGCCATATCGCCTGTTCGCATGGAATATTTCAGGTCGTCCCAGATGGAGTTAAGCATGGCGTGAATACGTTGACTTTAGTAATCATTTTCTGGATTCAGAAGTAATTTCGGCGGTTTCTGTGCCAGTAAAGAATCAGAAACAGTCCGAAAACAGCACCGCCGAGGTGTGCGAAGTGCGCAATACCGGTTTGGTACCCGCTCACGCCATACACCAGTTCGAGTACAGCAATGACAGGCACAAAAAACTTGGCGCGCATGGCAACCGGAGGAAAGAGCAGGCGGATTTCCTGTTCGGGGAAGGTCATGGCGAATGCAACGAGAATGCCGAATACTGCTCCGGAAGCGCCCAGGGAGGATCCGTTCCAGGTTGTCGGATCAATTCCTGCCGACGAGAGCTCCCACCATTGCACGGCATTCTGGGTTATATAGGCGCCAATACCACAGAAAAGGTAGAAGAAAAGAAAGCGTTTGGGCCCCCAGACCATTTCCATCATGGTGCCGAACCAGTAGATGGACAGCATATTGAACAGCAGGTGGGGAAGACTGCCGTGCATGAACATGTGCGTGAAAATCTGGTAGGGCTGAAAGTGCGGCGACCCCGGAAGAAAGGCTGCGAGATGCAGACGGCCCAGCGTTGAATAATCCATGGATGCACTGTTGAACACCTCTTCGCCCAAAATGACATACGAGCCGGCGAACATCAGCACATTGATGATGACGAGATGTTTGACTACACCCTGAAAAGGAATTCCCGAGAAGAACATAAATTGATTTGATGTTGGTTATCCGAATTGTTTTCGCACCTCTTCCAGATCATGCTGAATGAATATTTTTTTCCCCGACGGACAGGCGAACGGTACAGAACAGGCAAAAAGCTGGTCTATCAGTTCGCGCATTTCACTGACGGCAAGCAGTCGTCCCCTTTTGACGGAGGTGTTCCTGGCCATGGCTGCTGCAAGTCTTTTTCGTTCGTTCAGTTCCATCTGCATGTTGTTGCGGTACAGATCGAGCAGATTGCCAATCAGTACCTCTTCCGGAATTTGCTGGTCGAGATCGGCGGGCACACCGTGAACAACGAAGGTATTTCCGCCGAAAAAAGCCAGTTCAAATCCCAGTGTATTCACGTCGTCGAGGATATCACGCAGGAGCGCGGCATCGGCCGGCGACAGTTCAATTGTCTTCGGAAAGAGCAGCTTCTGAATGGCAACAGGCTGATTTTCAAGTGCATCAAGATATCTTTCGTATAAAATACGCTCGCTGGCAGCCTGCTGGTCAATCAGCAGGAAACCCGATTTGATATGGCTGACGATAAACTGTCCGTGAATCTGGTACGGCTCCTTCTGCACCCCGGAGAAGTGTTCATTGGCGTCGTCCATTTCGAGCACCTCCACTGAGGAAAAATTGCCGGAGCCCTCGGGGGGGGCGGAACTGATGTCCGACCCGTCGTCGGGTACCAGTTCCGTGACAGGAATACCCATACCTTCATAGAGGCGCTGCCAGTTGCGAAGATTGTCATCGTGTCGCCGGCTGTCTGGCGCAAACGACTCAGGCGGCCTGTAGGCGGAGCTGCCGGTTGATACGGGTGGCTGATAGGAAGATGCCGAAGGGAACGCCTGAAAGGCCGGCTCCTGCTCGAAATCAAGCGTGGGGGTAACATTATTGGCACCCAGCGCGTGTTTTACTGCTACTTTAAGGTAATTGTAAACCAGGCGTTCATCGTCAAACTTGATTTCCTGTTTGGTAGGGTGAACATTGATATCAATACTTCCGGGATCAATTTCCAGCGAAAGCACATAAAGCGGATGATGATCGTCGGGAATCAGACTTTCATAGGCCGCCACTACGGCGTGGTGCAGGTAACTGCTCTTTATGTAGCGTTTGTTGACAAAAAAGAACTGTTCGCCTCTGTTTTTTTTGTGATAGTCGGGTTTCCCGACAAATCCCGCAATTTTGAGGATATCAGTTTCCTCCTGTACCGGAACCAGTTTTTTATTCACCGCGTCACCGAAAATCTTGACGATCCGCTGTCTCAGATTTCCGGAGGGCAGGTGAAATATCTCGGTATCATTCTGGTGCATGGTGAAGTGAATGTCAGGGTTGGCCATCGCAACACGCTGAAATTCATCAATGATATGGCGCATTTCCACAGCATCCGCCTTCAGGAAGTTTCTCCGCGCCGGCACATTATAAAAGAGATTTTTAACAGCGATACTGGTACCCTGAGGGGCCTGACACGCCTCCTGTACGCGAACTGTCGAATCTTCCACAACCAGTCGCACACCCAGCTCGTCGGTATAGCGACGGGTGCGCATCTCCACCTGGGCCACTGCAGCGATAGAAGCAAGCGCCTCGCCCCGGAACCCCATCGTGCGAATGGCAAACAGGTCGCGCGCATCCCGTATTTTGGAGGTAGCATGCCTTTCGAAACTCATGCGGGCATCCGTTTCAGACATGCCGCAGCCATTGTCCATGACCTGAACCAGCGTCTTGCCGGCGTCTCTGACAATCAGTCTGATCTGGGTGGCTCCGGCATCAATCGCATTCTCCATGAGCTCTTTGACCACAGATGCCGGACGCTGCACGACCTCGCCCGCAGCGATCTGGTTTGCTACATTTTCAGGTAAAAGTTGGATGACATCAGCCATAGAAGAGCCTGTGAAAGTCTTGATGAACAGGCAAAGATACGGGATGATTTCAGTGAATCAGCCCCTGCGACAGGCTATTTGCAGCACCAATCTTTATATTTATTATGTATTGTGTAAAAAAAGAGGAAAAGAGCCACATTCTTCTGCCCTCTTTTATACTTTTGCGGCTCAATTGCATCAAACAATTCAGCACAGAAAAATGGAAAATATTCAGAATACGCGTGGTAAGGGCTACTGCATCCTGTATATTATCATGGGGTTGTTCTTCCTGATCTCCCTCATACTCATGCTTTACAACCGCAGCGGCGTACTCGAGTTCCCGAAGCTTTGAGCCAGATAAAACACATTCTGTTCGATAACGACGGGACGATTGTCGACTCCGAGGTCATTGCCCAGCGCACCATGCTCCGCCTGATGGCAGAACACAACTTCGTCATGAGTGAGCAGGAGTACAGTCATCGGTTTCCCGGACTGTTGGGCAGGGATATACTCCGGATTCTCAAAGATGATCACGGCTTCAATGCTCCCGCCGATTTCATGCAACGGATGCACGGTGAGTACTCCATCAGTTTCACCAACAAACTGAAAATCATTCCCGGCATGTGGGGGCTGTTCAGAAATCTGAAGGTACCCAAGAGTATTGTCTCCAACGGCAGTGTCAGGCATGTCGAATTCTGTCTTCGCCAGGTCCGCCTGTTGTCGGCCCTGGATGGCCGTATATTTTCTGCCGAACAGGTACGCAACCCGAAACCGCATCCTGACGTATATACATACGCACTGGAGCAACTTGGCCTGAAGTCTCAGGAGGCCCTGGCCGTTGAGGACAGTCCGACGGGTGTCAAGGCTGCCAAAGATGCCGGATTGTTCACGGTTGGTTTCCTGGGAGCGGCCCATGTCCACGATGGGCACGAGCGCAAGCTGAAGGCGGCCGGCGCTGATATTATTGCGGCTGACTCGAAGCAGTTGGCCCGATTTTTGAAGGACAAATATCTGATTTGACAGATGTTGCCACTGATTTGAAACATTCTGAGCCCAGCTCTGTTAATAAAGAAGTTTTCATTTGGTTTTTTGGGGTTTATTGGTCGCCAGGACGTGTAATTACGCTTCTGGCGGCTTTTTTTTCGGCCAAATGGGCTACTGCAAACGACGTGACAGCTGCTGCAACTGCCCAAAACCAGAGCGGGGCATCAATCAGGCGCGACCCGACAGCCTTCACTCCCCGGTAAACCAGCGGATGAAGTAGATACAGAGCGTAGGAAACATCACCCAGCCATGCCAGTATCCGGCCTGAAATCCCCGGAAGTTTTCCGGTGCCGAATATCCATCCTGTAACGGCCACTACTGTACTGGCGGAGAGCACGACCATACTCGTCCCGGTGACAAGCAACCGTGGATCATTTCCTGTGGGCATTAAAAAAAATACTGTTATGCCCGCCAGCAGCAATAATCTCCAGTACTTTCGGGGAATCACCTTAAGGTTCCCGGAGAACACCGAAAGCCCTGCCCCGGTAATAAAAAACCATGCATGACCAGGCGCCTGCACGTAAAAGGGCCACCATACCGCCTGTGAAGTGCCGGCTGCCGAAAACGGCGGGAAGAAGGCGCGGGCCAGACCAAAGGCAACAGCGGCCATCCAGAGAAGCAGAAAAATCCACTTCTTCCGCTCTCCTGTCCAGAGAAGCAGCGGAAAGAAGCAATAATAAACCAGTTCGCACCCGATTGACCAGGCGCCGGTGGCAATATCGGCCGATGCATCGGCAAACCCGAACAGGCCAGTGAGGTTGAGCAAAATTGTTTGCCAGCTTCTGGAGTGTTCATCAATGGCCAGCGTTGCAATGGTGGCCAGCCAGAGCATCGGAAAAATGCGTCTTGTTCTCCGAAGTGCGAATGATTTCCACGCGTGCGGGAGCGTACCTGCATATCTGTGAGCGAGCGCCATTCCACTGATAACAAAAAATGACGATACGGCATAGACCCCGAGTTTACCCTGGGGAGTATCGGCATTCCAGGTTCCGGTTGTCCACTTGTCGTAATGGAATACCAGTACCGCCAGTGCCATCAGCCCGCGGAGATAATCGAGCTGAATCAGTCGGTCACGTTCCACTGACGGAGCGTTTCGAGCAACTGGGCGGGACTTTGAAAATGAATTCCGTGAATCCCGTGATCTTCGGCGGCACTGACGTTGTGCAGGTTGTCATCAATAAAAACTGCATGTTGCGGTGTTACTCCGTACCTGTCGAGGAGGAGTTGATAGATATCCGGGAATGGCTTTCGGGTACCTTCATCGCCTGAAACGACAATACCCTCAAACCAGTGGAGAAAGTCATACCGGCCGAGCGCCACCGGGAAAGTTTCACCGCTCCAGTTGGTGAGTGCCAGCAGCCGTTGTTTTTTCTGATCCCGGAGGCTGCGCAGAATATCAACCGTGTCGTGAATTGGTCCGCCGAGCATATCTTCCCACCTGTCATAATAAGTGCGAATTTCCATTTCCCAGTCGGGGAACTCGCGTACCAGCAGGTCTGTTGCCACGGCCAGCGGGCGTCCGGCATCCTGTTCAATGTTCCAGTCGTGAGTGCAGATATTCCGGAAGAAATAGTCTCTGCGATCACTGTCAGGGATAACCTCCCGGAAAACATACTCGGGGTTCCAGTCAATGAGCACGCCGCCGAGGTCGAAGATAATGGTGTTGATCTGTTTCATATTATTTTGCCTGTTTCCCTGAGTACACGCTGCATTTCGCTGTACTGATTGTCGAGCAGCCGCTTCAGGTCGTACCGTTCAAATTTAAGGTTGAAGTGATACTTGTGATTTTCGTGATGGTCTGTGTTGGTTGGGATAAAGCCCAGGAAAGGAGCGTTCCAGCGGATCCTGCGTTTGCCGGCCTTGTCGTACAGTTCATCCCAGGGAATCTCGAGGTATTCGGCCTTGGGGTAATAAAGATAAATACCCTTTAAATTCCGGATGATATCAATAGCGATTTTCCGCTCCGGCTCGAGATTCTCGTCGGCAAATTCGCTGATTTCCCGGTGATACAGCCTTACCTGATCGGAGTACCTTCTGTCAGCAATTCGCTCCCTGGCCCCGGCGAGATCGTAAAGAGCAGGTTGCGCGGCATGCAGCGCCCTCAGAACGGCGATGGCATCGAAACCTGACGGACTTGTATTGTAATCTTTACCGTTTTCGGATATATCTATCCAGTCGAACTTGACTTCTTCTGTCAGTTCACGCCATACGAGGTCCAGATAACGAGTATCAGGATACAGTTTATAATTACTGACAGCTTCGTACAGGAGCAGTTCCACATCGGTTCGACGCCCGTTTTCTCCTCTTTTGATTTTTTCATATTCAGGAAGAATCCGTTTGTGAAAAAGATTGATGGCAATCTGTGCTCTGATATCTTCCTCGGTGACGGGCACTCCGGCCGCCTGCATGGTATCGAGAATATACTTCAGTGCCCCGTGAGCATCAAACCCCAGAGCCAGGCTGTCGGGATCCGCTGCAAGTGTGTGCGGATTATGAGCCAGCCATGTAAGCAGTCCGTCGCCCGTAAGTTCCCTGAGAGCCTCTTCCAGAAAAACCATTCCTCTTTCCGGGCGTGCCTTTTGTGCGATAACACGCCTTTTCAGACAATCAATCAGGATTCTGCGCGCATCGAGCCGGTTCATTTGCCTGAAATCAGTGAAAGAAAGGCCTTTGACTGCCTTTTCATAGTTCTTTTCAGTATCGCGGATGAACTCAAGATAAACAGTTTCATGCAGATTTGGCTGAATTTTCAGCCAGGCATGTTCTCCTGCGGCATCACTGACAATCTTGTGTACAATTCCGTACGCGTCGAAGTCACAGGCAGCACATTCGGGACAAGGAATCAGGTTGCCGTTGTCATCGAGGGTAAACCACCTGACTGTTGCCACTTCCGACTCCGGCGGAACGTTGAGAAGACCGGGGAGCAGATACTCGAGCGCCAGACGATAAAACGAGTTCCCGTGACCGAGCGGATCCGTATCTCCGAATACATGGGCTCCCAGCAGGCAGGCATAAGTAAACCTCACCACCGATTCCCGCACATCCGTGAAAGGCCTGCTTCTTCTTTCATCTTCTGCCAGCTGATTCCTGAGCGCCTGTCTTTTGGCAAGCAGGCTGTAGAACAGGTCTTCCCGAAGCATTGCCCTGCTTTTGACCACCTTGCCGGCTGTTTCCTGCTCCATACTCTCGAGCATATAGAGAAGTTCCTGAATTTCCCCCAGCAGATCGTGGCGTCCGAGCGGAGTAAACTGAAAGTGGCCATCCACTACCGACACCTTCTGAAGCCAGCTGTATTTGCCACCGCCACACGATTCAATAACTGCGACCTCAATGAGTTCTTCTGAAGGATGGACAATACGGCAGACCTTCAGTGTATTTTCGAGGATAACACGCAGTTTCATTCGATTGTCGGGCACCTGCTCAGCATGCTTTCCCGTATGACGGATTGAATCGTTGGGGAGATTGTAATAAAGCCGGAGTGCGGCATCAGATATACTTTCGGAGGCGATAGCGAGGTTGTGTCCGGCTGTTGAGGAAGGGCATTTCCCTTTTGTCTGATAATCCCGAAGGCGGCTTGCGAAAAGCAGAATGTGCTGAAGAACCCGGTCGTTCCCTTCCAGTGCCGTTTCCATGGCTCTGGCCGGAGTTTCCTGCTGGATGCAGGTAATCAGCAGATATTCGTACAACTGGGCCGACTGGGCGTCTATCTGCCTTCTGACCTGATCGCAAAAAGAGAATGCCAGTACGGGATTTTTCACCGCAAGTGCATCCCTGGCGAGCAGGAGATACCTGCGAAAATCATTCTGCTGAGCCGGCGAAAGCAGTCCGGCAACTCCTCCGTCTTCGGACGCTGCCGACACCGGTACAATAATATCATCGCCGGGTATGAAGAATGGCGGCGCCTTGCTCTCGTCGCGGCTGCCGGGAGTGAAGTGGTAGTAGTCTCTGATGAAAATACTCCGCCAGTCGGGATCAAGCTGTTCTTCGGAAAGACTTTCAACAAGATATCTGAGGTCAGACTGCAGCGGAGCCGCCTCTTTTTCGAGTTCGGTGACCGACACAGCCGACAGGCGCATTTGTTCCCGCAGATGGCCGAAGGCGTCTTCAATATCGAGCGACAGTCTCCTTGCCGGAACATCCTGGATCAACTTTTTCAGGAGTGCCAGCAGCGGCGCGTGGTTGATACGGTCAGTCTGGGCCAGCAGGCGTTCTCGCAGATCGGCGACAGTGACCGGCAGTTCAATGTGTCCGGGCGGAACAGCACTGGAATCGGGGGCAGCGTGAATAACCCGGACAGCATTGACAGCGACGCGCTGAAGTTGCCTGTTGCGGTCAATATCCGGATTTTCAATTGACTCGGGAGCCGGGAGCAGTTCGGGAAACGGCCTCAGGCGTGCGGGTGTGTCGCATGCGCGGGCGCGGGCAGTGGCTATCTGCAGGGCAGGCCTGACCGGCTGACTTTTCACAGCCACATCATACTCGAACCTGGTTTCAGACTTGTCCTCATAATTCATGGAAAGCAGCGCGATAAACAGTCCGGCCGATTCGATAAAAGCGGCAGCGCTTGCTCTGTATTCTTCGGGTGGCACCTGACTGCCTTCCCAGAATTCGACGTCAGCCGGCTGCAGCGACAGCGCCAGCTGACGCTGCAAATCCAGGGCAGTCTGCTCGTCGGCAGCATCGCGGGACAGGAAAATACGCAGTACAGTACTCATAACAGGTTCGCAAATATACCGCGCAATGCGCTGAAAAGACTCAATGTATTACACATAAAATGAAGTAAAGAGGCTCAGGCGCCCTCCGGGCTTCAGGAAAAGACCTTACAGGGAGTCAAATTTGCCTGATTCTTACATTTATTTCAAGAATAGCTGATTAAATCCTGAAAGTTGGGGATAATGTTGTACATTTGTTGTTGGTATATACCACATCACTTTTTTCTTTTTTCTCATGCGTACTGGCACAGTAAAATTTTTCAACACCACAAAAGGCTTTGGTTTCATCATTGACTCTTCCACCGGCGAAGAGATTTTTGTCCACGTAAGTGGCGTCGTAGGCGAAATTCGCCAGGGCGACACCGTTACATTCGAAACACAGAAGGGCAAAAAAGGCGTGAATGCAGTTAATGTACAGCTTGCTTAAGCGCAGCTGACCTAATAAATATTCATTCCTGACTCCGGGGGCTATCAGCCTCCGGAGTTTTTTTTGTACTGACCCGGCTTTATATTGGCGCCAAAAGTCTGTTTTAAGACATAAAACTCATACTTTTTTATTGAAAATACACAATTCACGAAGCAACTGACTATATTTGCCATTCATACGTATCTTCTGTTCACAAGCATATCGGCGATTTCTGTGAAAAATCAATTCTTGTTTTCAATTCTTTCCCTGGCACTGCCTCTTTTTCTTTCTGCGCAGGATCGCCTCCTTTATGTGGGTACCTATACGACCCGCGGGAGCGAGGGTATATACGTTTATCGTTTCAATTCCAGAACCGGCGCGATGACACGTACCGATGTAACCGGAGGCATTGAAAACCCCTCTTTTCTGGCATCTTCTCCCGATGGGAAGTACCTGTATGCAGTGGCAGAAAATCCGGACGGAGCGGTAAATGCCTACAAATCGGATCCGGAAAGCGGCAAACTGACCTTTATGAACCGGCAGTCGTCTCGTGGTTCCTGGCCCTGCCATCTTGCTGTTGACAAAACCGGGAAAATATGTATTGCGGGCAACTACGGCTCGGGCAACTTTTCAGTATTTCCTGTTCAGGCAGACGGGTCGCTGGGCGAGAGCCGGCAAACCATTCAGCATGAAGGCAGCAGTGTCATAAAAGATCGCCAGGAGGGCCCGCATGTACATTGCACAGGTTACGTTCCAAATAACGACGGGTTGTTTGTCGCCGACCTGGGTACCGACCGGATATATGGCTACAACATGGATCCCGCAACCGGTCGCCTGTGGTCGGCCGAGCCACTTTACTTCGAGGCTGCGCCCGGAGCCGGGCCAAGGCATTTTGTATTCCACCCCAATGGTCGTTACGTTTATGCAGTCATGGAGCTGAACTGTACCGTAAACGTGCTCAAATTTGAAAACGGCGGACTGGAGAAACTGCAGAGCATCGGTACTTTGCCGGAAGGATACAATGAAAAAAATTCGTGCGCCGACATACACGTTTCGCCCGATGGAAAATTTCTTTATGCATCAAACCGCGGTCACAACAGCATCGTGGCATACAGTATTGATCCGAAAACCGGCGGACTGACTCTGCTTGATTTTTATCCGACGCTGGGCAGTGCACCCCGGAATTTCACACTGGATCCATCGGGAAAATTTCTGCTGGTTGCCAATCAGGACAGCGACTCGGTACAAATTTACAAACGCGACGGGCGAAGTGGCAGACTGAAGTATCACTCGAAAGGTGCCGACATATCCATGCCAGTATGTTTGCTGTTCAGACCTGAATAAGTTATCATACTTTTTTTAATCCTTTTTTACAAGATTAAGGAAACAGCATCCTACCTTTGTGCTCCGAAATGAAAAAACGAAACAACGTCTTTCAATTCGGCAAATGCCGGAAACTGGGTTCCTGACGCCAGTTTCCGGCATTTTTTGTTTCTAAAAGGAAATTCTTGCACGTGCGCGACCAGTCTATCAATACCGTTCTGATTATCGGATCCGGCCCGATTATTATCGGCCAGGCATGCGAATTTGATTACTCGGGCTCTCAGGCCAGCCGCTCTCTGAGAGAAGAGGGCATCAAAGTAGGCCTGATCAATTCCAATCCGGCCACTATCATGACCGATCCTGTCACGGCTGATTATATCTACCTGCGCCCGCTGACACCCGAGAGCATCGAAAAAATTCTGCAGGAGCATCAGGACAATCCGGATTTGCCGGCTTTCGATGTGGTACTCCCCACCATGGGCGGACAGACTGCACTCAACCTGGCCATTGAATGTGAGAAACTGGGTATCTGGGAACAGTACAACTGCCGGATGATTGGCGTTGATACAGCCGCAATTGAACGCACCGAAAATCGGGAAGAGTTCAAAAAACTGGTCAACGAGCTCGGACTGAAAGTAGCTCCCTCTTTTATTGCCAACTCCTTCCTCGAGGGCAAAGAGGCCGCACAAAAAATCGGTTTCCCGCTTGTGATACGCCCCTCCTACACTCTTGGTGGAACCGGAGGCGGTTTCGTCATGAAGGAAGAAGAGTTTGATGAAGCCCTGAAGCGTGGACTGAATGCCTCCCCGACGCACGAGGTACTCGTTGAAAAGGCAGTACTGGGCTGGAAAGAATTCGAGCTGGAACTGCTCCGCGACCAGCACGACAATGTAGTAGTTATATGTACTGTGGAGAACCTCGACCCCATGGGAATACACACCGGCGACTCCATCACCGTAGCTCCGGCCATGACACTTTCCGACACTTCCTATCAGGATATGCGCAATCAGGCAATCAAAATCATGCGCGCACTGGGCAATTTTGCGGGAGGCTGCAATGTGCAGTTCGCACAAAATCCTGAAAATGAGGAGCTTATTGCCATAGAAGTAAACCCGAGGGTATCGCGATCTTCTGCACTGGCATCCAAAGCAACCGGCTATCCTATTGCCAAGATAGCAGCGAAGCTGGCCATCGGATATACCCTCGACGAACTGAAAAACCAGATTACCAAAACCACATCGGCCCTGTTCGAGCCCACACTCGACTATGTAATTGTAAAGATGCCGCGCTGGAATTTTGAAAAATTCCACGGTGCCGATACACGTCTTGGTCTGCAGATGAAATCGGTGGGAGAAGTCATGGCAATTGGCCGCAGCTTTAACGAGGCCATGCAGAAGGCCTGCCAGAGCCAGGAGAACAACCGCGCCGGACTCGGTGCAGACCGGAAGGAATGGATGAGCACGGAAGATATTCTCACCCGTCTCGAGCTGGTCAGCGACGACCGGATTTACCGGGTCAGAGATGCCCTCCGCCTGGGAATTGCCTCCAAAACGGTCCAAAAGCTCACCCATATTGATCCCTGGTTCATCAATCAGATCAAGGAGCTGGTGAAGCTGGAAGACCGTCTGCTGAAGTTCAACGTGGCCGACGACCTGACGCCCGAGTTCCTCATGGAGCTCAAGAAAAATGGCTACTCGGATGCACAGATTGCCTGGGTAATGCGTATCAATGAAGAGGATGTAACCCGCCGACGCAAACAGCTGGGTATTCGCAGGGTTTACAAGATGGTGGATACATGCGCTGCAGAATTTGAGTCGAAAACCAATTATTTCTATTCCACGTTCGACAGCAAAAACGAGAGCCGCCGCTCCGACAAAAAGAAAATAGTGGTGCTTGGCTCGGGCCCCAACCGTATCGGTCAGGGCATCGAATTCGATTACTGCTGCGTACACGGAGTATTGGCCATCAAAGAGGTGGGTTATGAGGCAATTATGGTCAACTGCAATCCGGAAACAGTTTCCACGGATTATGATCTTGCCGACAAACTGTATTTCGAGCCGGTTTACTGGGAGCACCTCGA
>CAILQK010000259.1 GCA_903836265.1 uncultured Bacteroidota bacterium
CAAAAACGACTCATTTTTCGCCATTTTTCACCTTTTTTCAGTTACGTAGCACCGGCTATGCGCCTTCAAAAATGCAAAAACTGACAAAAAATCAGCCTGTTTTTGCCAACGGCAAAGAATCCTGAACAAGCTCTAAGACGCAGCGAAGATAAGAACTGTCCGGCGATTTACGGATATTAAACCTTTCATCTTCAATTATCATTTATTCATCTGCCGTCAATCGTTACCTTTGCGGCCCCGAATAATTCACTTTTGATATGAAAAAGAGATACCTGGTTACAGCCGCGCTTCCTTATGCGAACGGCCCGCTTCACATTGGTCACCTGGCAGGTGCTTACCTTCCCGCGGACATATTCGTCCGTTATCTTCGGCTGATGGGGCGAGATGTGGTCTTTGTATGTGGTTCTGACGAACACGGAGCTGCCATCACGGTGAAAGCCCGCAAGGAAGGTGTGACGCCGCAGGAGGTGGTTGACAAGTACCACGCCATTCTTCGGGATACCTTTACGCGCATTGGCATCCATTTCGATATTTACCACCGCACTTCAGAGCCGCTTCACCACGAAACGGCACAGGATTTTTTCAGAAAGCTGAACGAAAATAACGAATTCATCGAAGAGACTTCCGAGCAGTATTACGACGAAACGGTAGGTCAGTTTCTGGCCGACCGCTACATTATCGGTACCTGTCCGCGCTGTGCCAATCCCGATGCCTACGGTGATCAGTGTGAAAAATGCGGCTCCACGCTCAGTCCGACCGAGCTGAAGGAACCCCGCTCGGCACTGAGTGGCTCCGTGCCGGTGATGCGCCCGACCAAACACTGGTTCCTGCGTCTGGACAAGCACCAGGACTGGCTGGGGGAGTGGATCAATACCGGAGTGGCCGACGGAAGGCAGTTGCACAATCCGGCCGACTGGAAGAATCACGTGCTCGGGCAGTGCAATTCCTGGCTGGCCGACGGACTGAATCCGCGTGCCATGACGCGTGACCTGGAGTGGGGCGTGGATGTACCCAAAGAGATACCGGGCCACGAGGGTAAAAAATTGTACGTTTGGCTCGACGCTCCCATCGGATATATATCTGCTACCAAACAGTGGGCACTCGACAAGGGGAGAGACTGGGAGCCATACTGGAAAAGCGATGATACGGCGCTTGTTCACTTCATCGGCAAGGACAATATTGTATTCCACTGTTTGATTTTCCCGGCAATTTTAAAGGCGCACGGTGGATTTATCCTGCCTGAAAATGTACCAGCCAACCAGTTTCTTAACCTGGAAGGACGGAAACTGTCCACCTCAAAAAACTGGGCCGTCTGGGTGCACGAATACTGCGACGAGTTTGCCGGACAGGAGGATGTACTGCGCTACAACATGATCCGGAAAATGCCGGAACAGAGCGACAGTGAGTTTACCTGGAAGGGCTTTCAGGAGACAAACAACAATGAGCTGGTCAATAACCTGGCCAATTTCGTGAACCGGGTACTGGTGCTCACACACAAGTATTATCAGGGTGTAACGCCCGAAGTGCAGCCCGGCATGGCGTTTAAAAGCGGCTGGGAGGCCGACAAGGCTGGTGATTATACGGAAGAACTACAACTCATCGGCGCCAAACTCCGCGAAATGGCGCAATGGATTGAGCGCTATAATTTCAAGGAGGCCATGCAGTGCGTGATGGAGATCTCCGGCGCAGGAAATGCACTGTTGCAGTTCAACGAGCCCTGGAAGGCATACAAGGAAAATCCGGCACAGGTGGAAACGGTGCTGAATCTGGGCCTTCAGTATGTGGCGGCACTGTCGGTGGCCACAGCACCATTCATGCCTTTCAGTGCCGATAAGCTTCGGAACATGCTGAACCTTGCCTCGCTGGCTGAAAAACCTGAACTGAGTGAACTGCTCGGTTTGCTGGAGGCAGGAAAACCGGCCGTAAATACCGGGCATGCCATCGGACAGGCTGAGCACCTGTTTTCCCGGATCCCGGATGAAGTAATTGAAAAACAGCTCGCGCGCCTGCAGGCA